>JALUAR010000162.1 GCA_027050975.1 Thermodesulfovibrio sp. | reverse complement strand
TCGCTGTATTTTTCTTGCTTTCTTAGCTATTTTTTACAATGCTCCTTGCCTTAATCCCCGACTTTAAGTCAGGGATTAAGGCAAAAGTATTATGCCTTCGGCATCGCAATGTAAGGTGGCATAGATTTTTATTTCCATCTTTGCCTTCAGCCCTGCTGTGCTTTCGGCAAAGGTGCATTGTAATAAAATTAAATTTTTCTTGCATTTGGCAGACTTGAGGTCTCTGAAAAGTCGATAGACTTTTCAGGGCAGAACCCCTGATCTTTGGTCGAAGCACTTGACTCCATTGCTTATAAGGCTTTTAATAGTCCACTGCTTTTAAGGATTTCATACTTAATCGTACAAGGAGAAGGCTTTGTTTTAAGTTCGTGAAAAAACTTGTTTTTTTAATGGGTTTTTGTTTAAATTTATAGAATAGACCTTTCTCTTTATCAGGTTCGAATTATCAGGTTCGAAACATCTCATGACAGGGAATCGTTTACTATAGTGCTCTTAAGGAATCATTGATTGCCTCGGAAAAAACATTACAAAGTAGACATAATTTAAGAAGTGATATGAAAAGGATAGAGATATACGACACTACATTAAGAGACGGCTCGCAGGCTGAGGAGATAACCTTCTCGGTTGAGGATAAGCTCCGAATCACGGAGAAGCTGGATGAGCTGGGCATCCATTATATTGAGGGTGGATGGCCCGGTTCGAATCCGAAAGATGCTGAGTACTTCAGGAAGGTACGAAAGCTCTTCCTTCAGAATGCCAGGGTTGTTGCCTTTGGCAGTACGAGGAGGGCTGGCACAACTGCGGAAAAGGATGGTAACATTCAGTCTCTCTTGAAGGCAGAGACCGGGGTAGTCACTGTCTTTGGTAAGACCTGGGATTTCCATGTAACCCATGCCCTGAGGGTCAGTCTAGAGGAAAATCTGGAAATAATAAGGGATACAATCTCCTATTTAAAGCCAAGGCTGGATAAGGTCTTTTTCGATGCAGAGCATTTCTATGACGGATACAAGGCAAACCCCGAGTATGCAATAGCATGCCTTGAGGCTGCAAAGGAGGCCGGAGCTGACTGCCTTGTCCTGTGCGATACAAATGGTGGAACACTTCCCGAAGAGATAAGAAAGATAACAAGCAGGGTAAAGAAGACCCTCAAATATCCCCTTGGCATCCATGCACATAATGATTCGGACTGTGCAGTGGCCAACAGCATTGTTGCAGTCCAGACTGGGGTAAGCCATGTTCAGGGAACAATGAATGGAGTAGGTGAGCGTTGCGGTAATGCCAATCTCTGTTCTATACTGCCCAATCTGCAGCTGAAGCTTGGTTACAGATGCATTGCCGATGAGCAGTTGAAACGGCTAAGAGAGACCTCCAGGTTTGTTAACGAGATTGCCAATATAAGGCACTTCAAACGTCAGCCATATGTGGGTGACAGTGCCTTTGCCCATAAAGGTGGTGTTCATGTCTCGGCCATTGCAAAAAGCCCGGAAACATACGAACACATTAAACCGGAGCTTGTAGGTAATTCCCGTCGCGTGCTTATTTCCGACCTTGCAGGAAAGAGCAATGTCCTCAGAAAGGCAGAGGAGTTCAACATCCATCTTGACAAGAACTCTCCGCAGCTTATGGAGATACTGTCAAGAATCAAGGAGCTTGAGAACCAGGGCTTCCAGTTTGAGGCAGCAGAGGCATCCTTTGAACTTCTTATGAAGAAGACCCTGGGGCTGCACAGAAGATTCTTTGATCTTATAGGATTCAGGGTTATTGTTGAAAAACGCAAGGAAGGTGAAGAGCCCCTGAGTGAGGCAACCATAATGGTTAAAGTTGGAGGGCATATAGAGCATACTGCAGCCACGGGTAATGGTCCTGTAAATGCCCTTGATAATGCCCTGAGAAAGGCGCTTGAGAAGTTCTATCCGGAGTTGAAATCCGTCAGGCTTTACGATTATAAAGTGAGGGTGCTTGCTGCCGGCAGAGGAACATCTGCCAGGGTGCGTGTTCTTATAGAGTCCGGGGATGATCACGAAAGATGGGGCACTGTCGGTGTTTCGGAAAATATTATTGAGGCATCATGGCAGGCCCTTGTTGATAGCATAGAGTTTAAATTACTAAGGGACGAGGCCAGGAAAGATACCAATCAATGATAAAGATTGCGAAAGATGGATGGCCCTACATAATTGTCTCAACAGCTATTATGACAGCCACCTATTTATTAAATCCGTGGTTTGCTTTTCCCTTTTTGGTGCTCACTCTTTTTTTTCTTTATTTTTTTAGAGACCCCGACAGAGAGACTCCTGGCCGGAAAGGGATATTTGTTGCTCCAGCTGACGGAAAGATAATCACCGTCTCGGAAAAAGAGGTGGGGCGCTACGGAGTGGAACAGGCAAAACAGATTAGCATCTTCATGTCCCCTTTCAATGTTCATATCAACAGGGCCCCCTGTGATGGGGTGGTGGAGGATGTGGAACATTCGCCGGGAGGTTTCAAGGCTGCCTATACTGATGAGGCATCTCTGAGTAATGAGCAGCTTACAATGGTTCTCTCCACAGATTATGGCCGTGTAATTGTAAAGCAGATTGCCGGTTTTCTGGCCAGAAGGGCAGTTTGCAAGGTGAGTCCCGGTGAACGGGTTGCAATAGGCCAGAGGTACGGCTTGATCAAATTTGGCTCAAGGGTGGATCTTCTGTTGCCTGTGGATGTTGAGGTAAAGGTTAAAATCGGTGACAAGGTAAGAGCCGGTGAGAGCATAGTTGCCATTTTGTCCCATGAGGGAGCCGGAAAAAACGGGTTTGATAAATGAAAAAAGGTATATATATACTACCTAATGGCCTTACGCTCTGTGGCATGTTCTTCGGTTTTTACGCCATTGTCTCTGCAATAAAGGGCGATTATGTCAGGGCAGCGTGGGCGATTCTTATTGCCGATCTGTTCGACGGGCTTGACGGATGGGTTGCCAGACTGACAAATACCACCACCAAGTTCGGTCTTGAGCTTGACTCCTTAAGTGATATCATTGCCTTCGGCATCGCACCTTCAGTACTGGTTTATACATGGACATTGGAACCCTTTGGTCGTATTGGTGCTGCCACGGCCTTTCTTTTCGTAGCATGCGGTGCCCTGAGGCTTGCAAGATACAACATTCAGATGGTCTCTACGGAGAAATTGTCATTTACAGGACTACCTATACCCGGTGCTGCCACGGTGTTGGCCACTCTGGTGATCTTTTATCACACCTTTGCTGACAAGCCTCCCGAGAAGAGTTTTCTGGTCCTTGTACTTACTATTGTGCTCTCTATACTTATGATAAGTACTCTTCGATTCCACGGTGCCAAGGAGATTGACCTTAAAAAACGGAAACCATTCTGGGTGCTTGTTTTTCTGGTGTTAATAATCTTTGTTGTAGTGGTACATCCTCCTACTGCACTCTTTTCCTTTGCAATGGCTTATCTCCTTTGGGGTATAATAGAAAATATATATATTTACTATAGTAAGAAACGGAAAAAAACTATAAAGGAGCAGAAATGAGATATATAAAAATTTTCGACACCACGCTTCGTGACGGAGAACAATCTCCTGGAGCCTCCATGAATGTGGAGGAAAAGTTACATGTTGCAAGGCAGCTTGCAAGATTGAATGTTGATATTATAGAGGCAGGATTCCCAATTGCTTCTCCAGGTGATTTTGAGGCAGTCAGGCGAGTAGCTGAAGAGATCAAAGGTGTGACCATAGCAGGTCTTGCAAGGGCAAAGGATATAGATATTGAGAGGGCCGGAGAGGCCATCAAGCCAGCTGAATCAGGGAGGATTCACACCTTTCTTGCCACATCTGACATACATCTGAAGTTTAAGCTTAGAATGACCAGGGAAGAGGTGCTTGAGACAGCGGTCCGGGCAGTGAAAAAGGCTCGTCAATATACAGATGATGTGGAATTTTCCGCGGAAGATGCTACAAGAAGTGATTGGGACTTCCTCTGTCGTGTTACTGAGGAGGTAATAAAGGCAGGAGCAACTACAGTTAATATTCCTGATACAGTAGGTTATGCAATTCCGCAGGAGTTTGGAGAGCTTATTGAGTATCTAATGAATAAGGTGCCAAATATTGATAAGGCTACCATATCTGTGCACTGCCACAATGACCTTGGTCTTGCTGTTGCCAACTCCCTTACAGCAATTATGAAGGGAGCGGGACAGATTGAATGCACCATAAATGGAATCGGTGAGAGGGCAGGAAATGCTGCAATGGAAGAGATTGTAATGGCTCTGAAGACCCGGCAGAAGTATTTCAATGCTGATACAAGGATTGTTACAGAAGAGATCTACAAGACGAGCCGACTTGTTTCAAAGATAACAGGTATGGTTGTACAGCCAAATAAGGCTATTGTTGGTGCAAATGCCTTTGCCCATGAGTCAGGCATCCATCAGGATGGTTTTCTCAAGGAACGCTCCACTTACGAGATAATGAGACCGGAGACAGTAGGAATTCCCCAGAGCAAACTGATACTCGGAAAGCACTCCGGCAGACACGCCTTTAAGGAGAGACTGAAAGAACTGGGTTATGAACTAACCCAGGAGGAACTCGACAAGGCATTTGAGCGCTTTAAACAGCTTTGTGACCAGAAAAAGTATATCTTTGATGAGGATATCGAGACCCTTGTCTCTGAAGAGGTGAGAAGGGTTCCCGAGGTCTTCAGTCTTGTAGATCTGAAGGTTGAGAGCGGAGTTGGAGTCAAGCCAACTGCCAAAGTTAGGCTGCAGGTAAGAGGTAAGGAGGTTGAAAGGACTGACCGTGGGGATGGTCCTGTTGATGCTACTTACAGAGCAATAGCCTATCTGACGGAGACGAAAAGTCATCTTGAAAAGTTCGAGATTAAGAGTATAACAGGTGGCACTGATGCTCTCGGTGAGGTTACGGTGACCCTTGAAGAGGACGGAAGGATGGTTCGTGGTTATGGCTCAGATACCGATATTATAGTGGCGGCTGCCAAGGCTTATATAAATGCATTGAACAAACTCGAAGGCAGAAAGAGGGTTCCGACAAAAGGAATATAAAACCCAAATCCAGCGGTAAGGATAAAAGAGGTGGTATTATGGAGTCTTCATCTCAACTTACACCCCAGAAAGTCTGGCGACTTCCTGGGGACCCCTTTTACAATTGCGGGCTTGCTGCCCGCCTCCGAGGGAATTTTGCGATTTGCCGAGCTTTGAGGGGCAAGCCCCTCAAACTCCCCAGATTGAGGAAATATATTTTCCTTAACTGGAGATTCAGGGGGCAGAGCCCCCTGAAGTCCTGCAAAATTCAAATCCGTTCAGACTTCATAATACCACCCCTTCCAACGATTGTTTGCTATTGTTAGCACTGGATTTGTGTAAAATAATTTAGTAATGGAGGACGTATGACAATCACTGAAAAGATACTTGCATCTCACTCTGACAGGAAAGAGGTTTTTCCCGGAGACCTTATTAATGCAAGAGTGGATCTTGTACTTGCCAATGATATAACAGCTCCCATAGCTATACGGGAGTTTGAAAAAATTGGTGCCGAAAGGGTTTTTGATCCTGATAAGGTTGCCTTTATTCCGGACCATTTTGCTCCGCAGAAGGATATAAAGGCAGCAGAGCAGTGCAAGCTTCTAAGGGACTTTTCTCATAGTCATAATCTGAGCCTCTATTTTGAGGTGGGAAGAATGGGGATTGAACATGCCCTGCTGCCTGAACAGGGCCTGGTTCTGCCAGGAGATCTTGTTATTGGAGCTGATAGTCATACCTGCACATACGGTGCCCTTGGGGCATTTGCTACCGGTGTCGGCTCTACAGATGTGGCTTCGGCAATGGCTACCGGTGAATGCTGGTTTAAGGTTCCAGAAAGCATGAAATTCATTTATTACGGCTCTCTCAAACCATGGGTCGGCGGAAAGGATCTAATTCTTCATACCATCGGTGATATCGGTGTGGACGGTGCCCTTTACAAGGCAATGGAGTTTGATGGTGAGACTATTCGTAACCTGCCGATGCACGGAAGACTGACTATGTGCAATATGGCTATAGAGGCCGGGGGCAAAAGCGGCATTATTGTGCCTGATGAGATAACGGAAAGATATGTAAAGGAAAGAGCAAAACGAGAGTATAAACTTTATACATCCGACAGTGATGCCGAATATTCGGAAATACGTGAGTATGATTGCTCAAAAATCGAACCTCTTGTGGCATGTCCTCATCTGCCTTCAAATGTTCGTCCGGCAAAAGATCTTGCAGATATAACCATAGATCAGGTGGTGATCGGGTCATGTACGAACGGAAGATTGGAAGACCTTAGAGAGGCTGCGATGGTGATAAAGGGGAAAAAGGTGAATCCCAATGTAAGAATGATTGTAATACCTGCAACACAGAATATTTACAAGCAGGCAATGAACGAAGGACTGATAGAGATATTCATTGATGCCGAGGCTGTAGTCTCAACTCCAACCTGTGGGCCCTGTCTCGGTGGACATATGGGAATTCTGGCCAAAGGAGAAAGGGCAATAGCCACTACCAATAGAAATTTTGTAGGCAGGATGGGGCATCCTGAAAGTGAGGTCTATCTTTCGGGGCCTGCAGTTGCTGCTGCTTCAGCAGTGCTGGGTAGAATCGGATTGCCTGAGGAGATTGGGGCTTAGGAGGAATGTTTGGAACCCTTACTAGGTGGAAAAAGCATCGACAATTCCCTCTGTGAACTGGTCAATGAACCGCTTGTTATATTAGACGTATACGGTAATATTCTTGCTCATAACAGGGGCTTTTCCGAGATGCTGGGCACTCCGTCCGCATCCTATAGCGGCCAAAACCTGCGAGACATCGATCTCTTAACAGAGCTATGGAACTCCTTCCTCTATTTCCTTAACCAGTCTTCTGAAAAGAAAGACCGTCTTATAATCAATAACAGAGAGTTCGAGTTGACATTTCATTTTATCGACTCCCCGCGACTGGGCATTATTAGTATCCTCTTTTATGATGTGACACATTTTATAACGATTGAGAAGGAACTCCTGAAGAGAAACAAAGAGTTAATGGTTATCAATACCCTCTCCGGAGCATTTATCTCATCCGATGAGGTTGAGACTGTATTAAATGATATTCTTGAGAAGGTGTTGATGATTACTGATTTCCCCATCGGATGGATTGTGCTTAACGAGGAAAATGTCTTTCGTCTTCGTGCTCACAAGGGCCTCTCTGTCAGGCTCCAGAAAGGGATAGAGGAAGGGATACTCAATAATATTATCTTCGAGGTCCTTGAGTCGAAGGAGCCTCTTTACATACTGGAGGGCAGAGATGTTCAGTCAGTGCCTTTGATAAAGCAGGATGGAATTGTTTTTGTTGGAATTGTCCCTCTCAGGATATCCAGTTCTGATGTTGGTGTTCTATTTCTGGGAAGCAGACGGGAAAGGAGTTTTGAGTTTGATCTTGCCTCCATGATGTCCCTTGTTGGCAATCAGATATCTCTAATTCTTGAAAAGGTACGGCTATTCGAAGAGACCAAGAGACTTTCGATAACTGACGCCCTTACAGGGCTATATAATGCCCGCTTTTTCTACCATTCCCTTGACAAAGAGATTGAAAGGGCGAGAAGATATAGCGAGCACTTCTCCCTTGTTATTTTTGATATAGATGATTTCAAGGAGATTAACGACACCTATGGCCATCAGGCTGGAGATGATATCCTCAGAGAGTTTGCAAGAATTCTTCTTGGTTACTCGAGAAAGACAGACATTGTTGCTCGTTACGGAGGCGAGGAGTTTGTTATAATTCTACCAAACACCAAAAAGAAGGAGGCATTCCTCCTTTCTGACAGAATAAGGGAACAGGTATGTGACTATACATTCACCTGTAATGGCAATGATGTTAAAATCACAATAAGCGGAGGTATTGCCGGCTTTCCCAATGATGGTGATGATGCCAGGAAACTTCTCTACGCCGCTGACATGGCCCTTTATGCAGCTAAAAGAGCCGGGAAAAAACAGGTTATCATGTATGACAGGAGTATACAATGAAGGAAGTCTTTAAGAGGCCCGAAAGTCTAAAACCGGCACCATTCAGGTTCTGTCCTGGCTGTGGGCACAGTATTGTTCACCGTCTTATTGCCGAATGTGTTGATGAGTTCGGTATAAGAGAAAAGACCATAGGAATAGCTCCTGTAGGATGTGCTGTATTTGCTTATGATTACTGGAATTTTGATGTTATCGAGTGTGCCCATGGACGTCCGCCTGCGGTTGCTACGGCACTGAAGAGGGTTATGCCTGACAGGATTGTATTCTCCTATCAGGGCGACGGTGACCTTGCCTCAATAGGGATGGCGGAGATAGTTCATGCTGCAAACAGAGGTGAAAACCTTTCGGTATTCTTCATTAACAACGCCAATTACGGTATGACCGGCGGCCAGATGGCTCCAACAACACTTACAGGTCAGAGAACAACAACTACTCCGGAGGGCCGCAAGCCCCGGATTCACGGATATCCCCTGCTGGTGGCAGAGATGATGTCCCAGATTCTGGGTGTCAAATTTGTTGCAAGAGCAGCGATAGATAGTGTAAAAGGGGTAAAGGAAACGAAACGTCTTATTAAAAAGGCATTTCAGTATCAAATAGATGGTCAGGGATTCAGTTTTATAGAAATACTTTCACCCTGTCCTACGGATTGGGGAATGAAACCTCTGGACTCCTGGAAGTGGATAAGCACCGAGATGAGGGCGGTTTTCAAAACCGGAATCATAAAGGACACAATTGCTGATGAAAGGGGGGACTGGGGATAATGGATAAAGGGATCATTATCGCCGGTTCCGGAGGTCAGGGCATACTGTTGTTAGGCCGACTTATTGCTTATACAGGAATGCTGGCTGGTAAGAATGTTACATGGTTTCCATCCTATGGTGCTGAGATGAGAGGAGGTACGGCAAACTGTACAGTGGTCATATCGGATGAGGTTGTTGGCTCACCTATAATAGAAAGACCTGATATGCTTATTATTCTGAACTGTCCTTCCCTGAAGAAGTTCATCAGCCGTTTGAAGCCCGAAGGTAGCCTTATTTATGATGCCTCCCTGGTTTCCTCGGAAAAATGTGGAATGAATGGTTTTGAGGATGATTCCTCTTCCTATAGATTATATGGAGTAAATGCCTCTGATGAGGCATCGGCACTTGGCTCTATAAAGTTTGCTAACATGGTTCTTTTCGGTGCTTTTTTGAAAATCAGTGGTCTCGCCAATCTGACAGTTGCCGAAGAAGCGCTTAAGTCCACCCTCGCTTCAAGACATCACCACCTTATACCAACCAATCTGGAAGCGATCAGAAGAGGATATGAAGGTGTAAATCCGTCTTAGTGATTGATTCTGCGAAGGGTTCATAAATTCACAATTTATTCATAATTTTCATATAACGTTAAATCAGAAGCCATTGGCAGAAGACCAGGTATTATCCAGATCCAGTGATAAGGATTCAAAGTGGTTGTGATTGTTCGTTATCTTTACCATTGGATTTTGGTATTAAAAAGGAGGATATGCTATGAAGAGATTGACATTCATAGCTCTGATTCTGATTATTCCAGTATTTGTATATGCCCATATCTATATCATTGAAACGGCTCCGTCTGAGGGTGAGTTGTTGAAAAAAGCACCTGAGAAGGTGAGAATTACCTTTGTAGGCTCTGTTGAGCCTGTTTTCTCGAAGATCGAGGTGTTTGACAGAAATGGCAAAAAGATTTCCGGTAAAACGAGATATCTTGAAGACAATACCGTAATAGAGGTTGATCTGAAAGGTGATATCCCTCCAGGCATTTATACTGTAAAATGGAAGTGCATGAGTCTTGACGGCCACAAACAGGCAGGAGAATATACCTTCCGAATCGAGTAATGTCGTTTCTTATACTGATAACCTTATACTGGCTCTTTCTCTCCGCGATAGTATTCGTCGCCGGTTCTCTCACATCAAAACTTATAGTAACGGCACCGTCAGGAGCAGATATCTGCAGGCCTGACAAAGGAAGAAGATGCTTCGGAGAAAGAGCGCTTTTGTATATAGTCATTGCAACCTTTCTGTCCAATATCGCCAATCTTGCACATATGTTTCTTCACGTCTCCTTCATAACAGAGACACCTCTTAAAGATACATTTTCGGTTCTGCCGATTTTTCTTTTAAAAACAAAGTATGGGATACTTTCTCTTTTGCGATCATTCCTTCTCCTGGTTCTTCTTGTTATAACCTTTCTGCAGCTCAAAAAAGAGACTCTGGGGCTTTCGATATCAACTGTTTTTGTTTCGTTGACTGTACTGTTTACCCTGAGTATGTCAGGTCATCAGGGTACTAAAGGGGTATTAAGCCTTGCCTTTTTAACAGATATTGTCCATTTCGTGGCGGTTTCACTCTGGATAGGCGGTCTCTTTTTCATAAAACTCTGCTACTCATTCTTTCTGAAAGACTGCGGTGAACAGTTTATGCAAATCTCACAGAGGCTAATAAAGAGGTTTTCCACAGTGGCGACATACTGTGTTTTTACCGGTGCCGTAACCGGCATTCTCCTTGTCTTTTTCAGAATAGAAAATCTTTCGATGTTCTTTACCAAAACCTACGGAATTGTTCTATCCATTAAAATCATGCTTGTCACATTGATCTTCCTTTTGGGAGGCGTTAATAAATTCCTTCTCCTTCCCCGTCTGTTATCCGATGCCTTTAATGGTAAAGGGATAAAGAGATGGCTGAATGTATGTGTCACTTCAGAGACAATTATCGGAGGTCTTGTTCTTTACATGACAAGCCTTCTTACCCATCTGTCACCTCATTGACCCTTTACCTCAGGTATTGGCAGAACCACCGTATCAACCATCTCTTCTCCGTAGATCTTCAGTCTTAATTGCCAGTTGCCAGGCTCCGGAAAGTAGATGTTATCAATGATATACAGTCCTCTGCCCGCATCCTTAACAGTAGGGACATCAGGAGATGTTAATTCCCTGGCAGGAAGGTACGGAGTTATCTTAATCTTCAAGCCAGGCACATCCTCTGATTCATAATTATGAATAATGAGGTGAGCCCTGTTTTTTCCCACCTTCGGTGATTTGGGTTTCATAACAAGCTCGGTGGTATAATATCCTGAGTCTGTCGCCTTAAACACACTGCCTTTGATATGCTGCACCATCTTGGGTGTGTATTTTACGGTACAGGCAAAGAACAACACAGTTAAGAAAGATATTGTCATTCTTTTCATCATATCCTCGTTCCTCCCTTAGGTTGCATAGTATCAAGAAGAATCCCTGATAATCTTTTGTTCCGGATCCAGCGATTGTTCTTTATCATTACTCTGGATTTGTGTTAATTCATAACGTGCTTCTCTTTTTGCGAATCCAGATCAAAGATCATTATACCGTCAGTATACTCCTTTATGCTATAGTGTGTGATATTCAGCATTTTTGTAATAATATCATTCATTCTGAAACACTGCTCTTTGATTATCTGTAAATCCTCATCCACATTTTCACCCCTGTAGATCTTGTCTCTTACCAAATCCGAAAAGCCTATGAGAATGGCAAGGGGCTGTCTTATCTCATGTGCCGTTGCACCGGCAAGCTCAACTACAGCCTTTAGCCGATTCTTCTCCATATCCCTGTCAATATCCGTGGATATTCTTTTAGAAAAGCTCCATGAAACAAAAATAATAAAGGTCATTGAGATGATTCCGATAATTATGAATGATACAATCTCTCTTGTTACTTTTGATTTATGAATGCTTTCAGAGAGTTCCGCAGGGATGTTAACTATAAGATATCCACCTGTCAGGTCCGGATCAAGAGGCTTTATATACTGGAAGTATTTTCTATTTTCAATCTCAATGAAAGAACCGTATTGGCCTTGTCTCTTTAACATCTCCAGGTGCTCTTTGGTTAATATCTCAGGGTTTTTGTTCAGATTATCGGGCATTACAATGCGGAAGCTGTAATTTCCGCCTGTTCTGCTTATTTCGGATAAATTCTTTGTTGTATCCGGTTGAGGTAGTAATGTAAGAGGCGTTGACTGGTTAATCTGTTCTTTTCCCTCTGTTTTTGTGTAAACTTTCTGATTCTTATGCCAAACAATGTTCAGAATTATCTGATTAGCCAGCGTCTGTCCCTGAGCCAGGAGTTCCTCTAACTGTTCAGTTCTGTGTTTTTTAATGCTCCAGAGCATAAGGGATATCATCAGGATAACCAGTACGAACAAAAAGGGTACCGTGTAAAGTAGGGTTAGATGTAAAGGTTTTTTATAACTCATAACAAACTCCTGTGTTAAAACTCTTAACATTCTTCTACAAACCGATATTCGGTCTTATCCTGCTATCTTATGATAAACCTGTTTTATGAAGATAATATGAACCTATCTCCTGCTCTTTATATGTTCGAGAATCCTTGCCGCTTCTTTACCAACTACTGTTGCGGGGTTTATACTTTTTGCTTTTGCCAGAGCAGCCTCTGCCTCGTCGGTCTTGCCTGATGATGCAAGCACAAAGCCCAGGCTGAGCCAGACTCTCTGGTGCTCTGGTCCGATCTCTGTTCCCTTTCTTAGTATCTTCACCGCCTCTTCTGATCTGCCAGTGTAGTGAAGAGCCAGGCCGAGATCATTGTAGGTATCGACATCCCTGTCATTTATCGTCAGGATTTTTCGATATAGCTCTATGGCTTTTTCAAACCTGTTCGTTTCGAAATACAGGGCAGCAAGATGGAAGAGGATATCCCTGTTTTTCGGATCTTTGTCGAGTGCCTCTTTAAGCCTCCGTTCTTTAACTTCAATCATTAACTGGTCCTTAGGAACAGGAGGAACTGCCTCTGTCTGTAGGGCATTACTCGCATCTTTGTTTTTAAGGGCTTTGAGAAACATTAAAAGAAAGGTTGCAGAGACAATAG
>JALUAR010000161.1 GCA_027050975.1 Thermodesulfovibrio sp. | reverse complement strand
CCGAAGGAAAAGCAAGCATGTATAGGTAGTTTGTTCGGGGAACACCTGATGGTCTCCGAAATCTATCAGTTGCCACACGTATGGGGCAATAAGTGTTCTCAGTTTTTCGCCATAATCCAATTTGGTAAACTTGTTGGGGACAATGTAGCCCAATATTCCTTCAGGTTTTAGCAGTCTTACACCTTTCTCAATAAATAGGGTGTATAGGTCATAGGAACGTGTGGGTGTCTGATAGCGTTGGTTGAAATATTCCACTTCGTCGGGTCGGCTCCTTCGCAACTCCTGAATTCGCACATAAGGGGGGTTGCCCAGCACCACATCAAAGCCACTGCTGGGTTTTGGTCCATTCTGGTCATACCATATTTCTGGAAATTCCAGTTTCCAGTGAAAGAACCGTTTTTCTCTGGCAATTTGTAGCCTTGCTGAGAGATTCTCCAATTCTTCACGAGAAAGGGGTTCTTCACCATTGGCGGTCTGCTTTTTTCCTTCCACCACTTTAAGGGGGTCATAGGCTTCCATCAGTGCCCAGCTCCATGGCTTTTTATTGTGATTATGATTACCATTATTAACACGCTCCAATAGCCTGTATGCCTTTCGGGGCTCTATGAAAAATTCAGCCAGATATAAGTCCAATGCTTTCTTTAATGATTCCAGGTTCTTTGAAATCTGTTGATACAGCCTGACACTTTCCTCTACTTCTGTGATGTCCGAATCTGTCAATTCCTCAAGGTGTTGAATCAAATTGACCACAGAGAATGCTCTACTAAAGTGCTGGCCTATCAGGGATTTCCCAAGTAGTTTCTGGACTTCCTCGGGTTCTGCACCAATAAGCGAGTTGCCGCATTTAAGATGATGGTCAAGGAACGAAAGGGGGGCTCCAACGGTGAAAGTATGAAGCCACAGAGACACTTTTGCCAGCTCAACAGCCAGCGGATTCACATCTACACCGTATATACATCGTTTTAGGATAATACGCTTAATCAGGTTTTTATCGTCCAGCTTTTGGGGGTCAATATCACAATTCATTTCTTTTGCCTTACTCAGGATTTTGTCCCTGATTGCCGACAGTTTAGTTTGCAGGGGACTTACGTATTCTTCATCTCCGAAGAATTTTTCACCCGAAATACTGGACAGAATATCCAGAACCCTATCAGCAAGGTAATCCACAACACCAACCAGAAAATGCCCACTGCCCATTGCAGGGTCCAGAATGTTCAATTGCAGGATAGATTCAGCAGGGTCATAAGCGGTTAATAAAGCATTCCGATAAGCATCAATGCCTTTCTCTCCCACCAGCTGCCCTTCTTTATAGACTTTCGGATCAAAAGGAATATGGTATTTTGACAGCAATTCCCTGAGCTTGACTTTAGACCGAATATTTTTAAGTTCCTGTTTCCACTTCTCAAAAGCATCAAGTCGTTCCTGAATCAAGGGCTCCAGTGTAGTGCGGACAATATATTTCACCACATAATCGGGCGTATAGTATGAACCTGATGACTTTCGCTCTTTCCTTTCATTAGTAAGATAAACTTCTCCCTTAGGAATTACAACGTTTCTACCATTTTTAGCGGGGGCGTATACTTCTGTACCATTCCGTTTTCTGACCGTTAAATCTTGCTCAGCAATGTGCAGTTTAAACTCCAGCAAGCCTTCATAAATACTGCCCAGCTGTCTTACAGATAAGTCCCGGTAATTGATTCGCTTCGGTCTTCCTTCTGAATAATCCCTGCTTAAATAGTCCAGCACATAAACCATATAGCAATCTGCAACTTCATATTTATCCAGAAAGGAATGTTTTGCAGAGTCAAAAAGCCCTCCATTATAAGGGGGAATACCCAATGCACCATCTCCCTGATTAATCATATCAAACAGGCTACGAAGCCTCCACCAGAAATTGGCAGCCACACAACTGGCATGATTGCCAGAATCAATAATTTCCGCAATCTCGTCGCGAATTTTGCTCAGCGAATAGCGATAATAAGCACGTTTGTGCACGGGCAACAGGTCCCTGTCTTCTGCGTAGAACAGAAAAAGCAGTCTATATAGCAAAATCAGGATATTGTCATACGCATCTTGCAGGAACCTGTCATTGATATCTTCTCCTTTTCTTGTAGCGGACGCGATAAAACCTTTTGCCAGCAAGGGCACAACCTTCTCAAATATCTTAGCCTGCAGGTTTTCAGAGACCCGTTGTTCCCATCGCTTGCCCTCCGACAGGGCATACAATAGAAAGGTCTGCGTAGGGATGTCCTCTAAAGGCGCAAAAGCCTCAGCACGAAAGATAAGATAGAATGTTTTAAAGGCTTCCAGTGCCTGCCGTTCATCTGTACCCCTAAAAATTTCATCAAGATTAAACTCCACATAGCCATCGGCACGGGACGGTGCACCCGCGTAGTAGAGCCTCCACACCAGTCCATTGGTTAGAATAGCCCACTGTATTTTACCATTAGAGACCCTCTCTGCTATGGATAAGTAACTCAGAATCTGGTTAGCAGGCACACGCTGGTCAAGGGGGTCTGTCCTGTCTCCTCTATCAAGGGCTCTGCCCCACCGCTTGGCTTCTAAAATCGCAACGGCTTTATTCCATGGCTTTTTTGACGCATTGGCACGTACAAAAGATTCCTTATCCGATTCTGAAATGAATAATACATAATCAAATATGTTTTGCCTGCTATCTGGCGACTTTTGACGCACATAGTAAAAACCCAACAAATCCAGTATGGGTTCTATGAAATCCTTTTCTGTATCCGCTTCGTCTAGATTTTCCCTATTGTGAAAATCGTCCAGCCTTTCTTTAAAACGCTCAAATAGAATTTTTAATGTAGCATCATCTAATTCCTGCCACGCTCTCGTGTTTCTGATCCCTTCAGTAA
>JALUAR010000160.1 GCA_027050975.1 Thermodesulfovibrio sp. | reverse complement strand
AGGATGAGCAGTCAAAGGGCCCGTAATGGACGGATCTGTCACCGTAAACCTTAAAACACTTTGAATAGCGTGTGTTCTGCAGCATAGAGGCGGTATTGCCACAGACAAGCATTGGTTTTCCAGTTATAAACTTATGATGATCATCGAGTTCGAAAAAGTGTGGATGGCCAGGAATGTTTCCATCGTACACAGCCACCTGGCCGTAATCCTCGCAGATATCCTCCAGGTCATCGAGTTTAAAGGCCCGGATTGTCAAGGAGTAAAAGTCCACCATTCCTATTTTTTCTTCTATCTCCGGGTTATCCAGGGTTATTCTTCTTTTTGATACCACTCTGTAATCGAGGCAACCGATCTCCCTGAGCAGTCGTCTGAAGTCTTCAATGTACATTGCTCCAGCAAGACACTCTCCGTGGAGTACGGGATCCTCCCTGAGATGCTCTGGCACCCTTCTTCCGGCAAAGATATCCGAAAAGTAGAGTTCGCCTCCGGGCTTGAGAACCCTGAAAATCTCTTCAAAAACAGCAGGTTTGTCAGGAGACAGATTAATAACACAGTTGGAGATAACCACATCAACAGAGTTGTCCTCTATGCCGATACTTTTCAGATCCTCTATGAATCCGAGTTTGAATTCCACATTCGGTTTTTTGTATCCAAACTTCTCCATCTGGGATGAAATGTGTCTTTTTGCTACATCAAGTTGCTCCTCTGTCATGTCAACTCCAATTACAAGTCCTTCCTCTCCTACAAGGCTGGATGCTATATAAACATCCCTTCCTGTGCCACAGCCAAGGTCGAGGACAACACAGCCCTCAAGAAGAGGTGGCAGAGGAGAGCCACAGCCGTAAAATTTTGTGAGAATCTCGTCATCTATTTTGCTCAGTGCCTCTTTGACTGCCGGTGAAAGATTTTCGTCGTCACAACAGCAGGCGCTCGTTTTTAAGTCTCTTGAGCCGGACAGAATCTTTCCGTAATATTCTTGTAATCTGGAATGGGCTGTAGAACAGGTCTCCATAAAACCTCCTTTGGATAAAGTTTTTTTTATTGGTATTTTCCAGATTCAGCTGTAATGATTACGAACCGTAGCTTATTTTGTCTTCTGTTTATTTGGCATAAATCGGGGCTCCGCTTAAACTGCGTAGAAACGCCTCAAGCTGTCTCAGTTCCTCATCTGTTAACTCTCCGTGCGCCAGCTCAGGCAGTCTCTTTTCAGGCGGCAAATCCCTGTAAAAATGCAATACTTCATGGAGGCTGGAAAACTGCCCCGCATGCATATAGGGAGCCCTTTCAGCCACATTTCTCAATGTGGGTGTTTTAAAGGCTCCACGAAACCTTTTGGTATCGGTGCTCATAAATCTTAGCTCACTGCATTCATCCCTTTTTGCATCACTGTACTTGCTCAAACAGTTGAACTCATCGGATAACACCAGGGGAATGCCTTCAGCTCTGCCAAGATCAGGAGGGAGGTTTGGTGGCTGAGGAACCCCTATATTATGGAAATTTCCGTCTGTAAACAAAGGGCCATTATGACAGTTGATACATTTCGCCCTGCCGATAAAAAGTTTCAGACCTTTTATCTCATCCTCAGTTAAAATTCCATTTAGCAAGGTTCTGTCATCTTTATTCAGGACCTCTACATATCTGTCAAACCTTGAAGGACCTGGAAGAATTGTTCTTACAAAGGCTGCTATGGCCTTTCCCATATTGACATATATTCGATTTATAGTCTCTTTCTGGGCATCCGTCAGAGACAGCCATGCCTTAAAGGCTGCGGGTTCCTCTGATGAGGGTTTTGCATTCTTCGGCAGATGCTCTATATCAAGTTCGGGTAGTGGGCCAAAGACTTCTTCATATTCCTTCTTATAGTATTTAATGATGACAATGGCGGATTGAGTACGTGTAAAACCATGCTCTACCGGACTTTCGATGGGACC
The DNA here is from genome assembly GCA_027050975.1 of Thermodesulfovibrio sp. GTDB lineage: Bacteria > Nitrospirota > Thermodesulfovibrionia > Thermodesulfovibrionales > JdFR-85 > JALUAR01. The sequence goes on along the minus strand of JALUAR010000160.1, from coordinate 11,047 downwards.
AAGAGCCTGAGACCATAGACTGTCTTTTCGGCCGTCCCAGAAAAGCCATGATTGGAAGGCAACACCGATAAGCGGCATGGTACGTCTTCGTGTGGTCCCCATGCCATGGGCAAGGGGAAGGCTGTCAGCAAAGTTCATGTTTTCGGGATGGCAGGTCACACAGGAGACCTTAAGATTGCCACTAAATCTACTGTCAAAGAAAACCCTCTTTCCAAGTGCAATCGCCTTCGGGTTGTCGGCAAATCTGTTGGACGGGCTCTCTGGCAGAGGAGGAAGAGAGCCTATCCAGAGACTGTTAAGGATCTCTTCCTCTTCTTCGCTCCAGAGATGGATATTTTTCTCTTTTGTGCCTGCATACACTGTAGAGTTAAGAAAAAAGAAAGCAATGAATAAAAGCAAAATGAAACTAATGCCCTTGTAGTTTATTGTTTTTTTGTATAACATAACTCCTCCAGCCTGTATATTTATGGACAGGGATTTTTTACTTCAGATACAGATTAAAAGTAACCGTATCCCTTCCGGAGGATGTTTTAATATCTATATTGACTATCCACCATCCGGGCATATTAAATTTTATTCCTTCAATAAGATAATAACCATTGCCAAGCTCTTTAGTCATTGCAGGCTCAGTAGGCAATCCGTGACCATGTTCGGGCATGTCGCCGCTTACCGTAATCTTTGCACCGAGAACAGGTTTGCCATCGGAGGTCTCGATCTTTATCTTCCATGTGTGGAACTTATTTAACTTGATAGGAGATGGGCTGCTTTCATAAGATACCCGATAAATTTTCCTTGAAGACAGATGAACAGTGGAAAGATCTATCTCAGAGGGCTTAGGTGTCAGCTTCATCTGATGCCTGTGCATCTGTCCTCCGATTATATTGGGAAAGTTGAACCCCGCCATGTCTTCCTGATCATCCTTTTTTATCCTGACCCTTAGTTCCCAGTTTCCTCCCATAATTAATACTATATTTTTAACACGATAAAGTCCCCCTCCTTTTTCTTCTATAACAGGTTTTTCCGGAACTCCATGGCCCATTTCTGGCATCCAGGGAATAACCTCGACTTTTGCATCAACGACATCTCTGTCGTTACTATCATGGATGATCAGATCAATTTCGTTCTTACCAACCTTTAGTTCGCCTTCTTTTACAATCATCTCTACACTGAAAAGACCTTTTTGGGTAATCTTGAAAAGGCTTTTTTGAAAGTGTTTTGTGAATTTTGAATGGCCCTCATCCGCATGGACAACAGAAGAAAGTGCAAGCAGAAAAAGTACGATTATAGGTATTGTCAGGCATCTTTTCATTGTGCTAACCCCCTCTTTTTTTATATTTGTATCTGTTTATGCCGGGTCTTACGGTGATAAATCAAAAGCCTTCTCCACGATAGTGACGCTTTGTTTTATGTTCTTATTATATATGATTCGGAGTTAATTAAACGTAAGGTTGATTACATCTCTTCTTTGACTCACAATTCAACATGGCAGAGCAGAGGAATTTAAGATCGTCTTTGTTTTCAAATTGCTTAAGAGAGCATGTGGCTTGCTATAGAAGATTTGAACAAGGAATATCCGCTCTCTTTCAGGTCCTGAAGCAGTTCCTGGAAATGCTTTCTGTTTCTGATTTCCACTGTAAAAATGACCCTTGTTTTCCTGAAAGGAAGGTCTTCGGAGAGTCTGTCATGGAGAATGTTTATTATATTAATCCTCCTGGATGCTATAATACCGCTAATCTTATGAAGTGCTCCAGGCACGTCATCCAATTCAACCCCGAAAACCGCTATCCGCTCGTTAGATACCAGGCCTTTGTGAACGATTTTATCTATAACCGTAAGATCAATATTTCCGCCGCTTACCACAATAACCACCTTCTTTCCCTTAAACATGTGACTGTATTTTAAAACAGCTGCCAGGGCTACGGCGCCTGCTCCCTCTACAACAAGCTTTTTGCGTTCTATAAGGAATATAATGGCCTTTATCATTGTTTCCTCATCAATTAATAAAATGTCATCCACATTTTTTCTGATAATCTCAAAAGTCTTTTCACCGACCTGGCCGATGGCGATTCCGTCAGCTATTGTTGGCTGGGGCTCTTTGAAGATTATCTTTCCCTCTTTAAAGGAAAGATAGGCAGAAGGAGCTGCTTCCGATTGTACACCAATAACACCGGTGCCGGGAGAGATGGCCTTAATTGCAATGGCTATGCCCGATATAAGTCCTCCTCCGCCTACAGGGACCACTATATAATCTATCGTTTCGAGATCCTCTATTATCTCCAGGGCAATAGTGCCCTGTCCTGCCAAAATCATCTCATCGTCAAAGGGATGGATAAAGAGATAATTCTTTTGGGAAAGGGCATAATTCAGGGAGACCTTGAAGTGTTCTCCATGCAGACATACCTCTGCACCGTACCCCCTGGTTGCTGCCTCTTTTATTATCGGTGCGGTAACTGGCATTACAATTTTCGAACGTTTTCCCAACACGGTTGCCGCATAGGCCACAGCCTGGGCATGGTTTCCCATGGATGCGGCAATCACCCTGTCTGCCTCGGAAAAGAGTAGTTTGTTAAAGGCTCCCCTTACCTTGAATGAGCCTGTTTTCTGGAGATTTTCAGCCTTGATGTATATCTTTGCGCCTGTGATGGAGCTAAGAGAATCCGAAAAGATCAGAGGAGTTTTGTATATGTAAGGGGTTATTTTTGATCGGGCTATGCGGATATCCTCTAAAGATGTCATGATTTAATTATAAAACAAAACATTGAAATAGTAGACTCTGAACAGAGTGGTTCTTGAAATATCTTGACTCAGCTAAAAAAGGGTTTCGGGGAATTGAGGCCAAAATCAGATTCCCTATACCTTGCAGGCCATCAAAGGAATTTGGTATCTGTTAGGAGTTACTCCTGTTCCGAAAGAAACTCTATAAACCTTTCTCCCCTGCTGTCCGGAATGGGAAGTCTGTTCCTTTCAAGTCTTTCTCTGTAGAGCTTTATTGCCTCTTCTGTCTCCTTCACACCTTCTACCAGGAGAAATCTCAGATGTCCTTCATCTCTGCCCGGACCGATCCCCCTGAATCGTTCCCTTATGGTCAGGAAGTAGCAGTAGTGAAAGAGGTCTTCGCAGACAGGATACCTGTGAAGAATAATGGCCTCTCTGGCCTTTCTGAGAAAAAACATCTTCTCAGAAGGGGTCAATTCACTGAGAAATTGTTCCTTTAGTTCGGTCCTTATAAGCAGGGAACCTCTCATATCTTAATAATAACCAAACACCCGGCAAGAAAAATATACCCTGATAGCAATCTCTTTAAACTCATCTCACGGGAACAGATTCAACACAGACCGCGCAATAAAGGAACTGACCTCCCTTTTTAAGGCCCAGTGGAAAAACGGAATGATCCCTCAGATAGTGTTTAATGAAAGCAAATTAGGCGGTTATTTTCCTGAGCCTGAACAGAATTATAACTGGAATCTTAACAAGTAAAATATAGCAGAGCATTTCTTCAATATACAATCCCTTGAATTTTCGGAAATTCTCAATGTATTATGAAACGTACAGAAACATGAAAGATCCGATTAACAGAATAACCGAACTCAGGTGTGGCTCTCTCACCTATTTTGGTGTGGGTGCCATTGAGAGGTTTTCCGGTATTATGGATACCTTTAAAAAAAGAGGCATTAGGCGGGCTGCCATTATTACCGGAAAGAGCTCTTATAAGAGAAGCGGAGCATGGGATGTGATAAGTCCCGTACTTGATTCTCTTGGAATAGAGTTTTCTCATTATGATGGTATTCAAGCAAATCCAACGGTGGACCAGATAAACGAGGCTGTCACCAGTGTTAAGGAGATAGAGCCTGAGATTGTTATTGGTATAGGAGGAGGAAGCGTACTGGACTCTTCAAAAATAGTAGCAGTGCTTCTGAAGAATCCTGACAGGGAAGCAAGAAATCTTTTTGACCGCAGTTTTGTCCCTCATGAGGCTCTGCCCCTGGTTCTCGTCAATCTTACCCATGGTACCGGTTCTGAGGTTGACCGTTATGCCGTTTCTACCATACCCGAGAAAAAGTTCAAAAAGGGTACGGGTTTCGAATGCATGTATGCAGCTTATTCTATTGATGATCCCGGGCTAACGCTCAGCCTGCCAAAAGAACAGTTGGTATACACATCCATAGATGCACTGAATCATGTGGTGGAGGCATCAACGACAACGATCACATCTCCTTATGTAACGATGCTGTCCGTGGAGACAGTTAGGGTGATTGCCGAGTATCTGCCTGTGGCAATACAGAAGCCGGAAAATATAGAGGCACGTTACTGGCTCATGTATGCCTCTGCCCTTGGAGGAATTGCAATTGATTGCGCCCTTGTTCATCTTACTCATGCCCTTGAGCATTCCTTAAGTGCATTCAGACCGGAGATTAATCATGGCCTTGGCCTGGCGGTACTTCTGCCTGCAGTGGTAAAGGCCATATATCCGGCTGCTTCGGGAATACTTGCGAAGGTGTTAAAGCCTATTGCTCCACAGTTGCAGGGCAGGCCGGAAGAGGCTCATACGGCAGCACTGAAGACGGAGCAATGGATCTTTTCTATGGGATTAAGAGAGAAGCTTACCGATCTTGGTTTCGGAAGGGAAGCAATACCTGATCTTGTGGAAAACGTAAGGCTTTCTCAGGGTAAAGAGGGTTCCATCTTTCTTGCTCCGATTGCAATTACAGACGAGCTTATAAGAAGAATCTTTGAGGAATCCCTACATCCCATGGATTAAACCCGAAAAGTCGACGCTAATTTTGTATAATATATAGATTTTTAAGGCAGACTATTACAAAAACAGACTCTTCTGTCTGAAATCCATTCTCTGAAACAGAATCATTCTTTGAGGAGGTTTTACTATGATGAAGAAGGTTTTCTGTGCTCTCTTGCTGAGCCTATTGGTGATGCCGTATCTTAACAGCAGTGTGGCTGCAGAAGATAAGACCTTTAAGGAGCCGGTGACAGGTATGGAGTTTGTCTGGATTCCCGGTGGCTGTTATGAGATGGGGTGTGGAAAGTGGACAGACAACTGTGATGACGACGAATACCCTGTGCACGAGGTCTGTATTGACGGATTCTGGATGGGTAGATATGAGGTGACAGTGGCGCAGTATTTGAAATTCGTTAAAGAGAAAAACGCCTATCAGCCGGAGTGGCTTGAAGAGATAAAGGGAGAGAGTCTGAAGGTTGCAAATGACGAATATTACACTGAACTTGGGGATGCGCTTACGGGAGAGAATCATCCTGTGGTGGGCATAGCATGGGAGGATGCTGTGGAATTTGCAAAGTGGCTCTCAAAGAGAAGCGGGAAGAGGTTCAGACTGCCTACAGAGGCTGAATGGGAGTATGTTTGCCGTAACGGTGGAAAGAAGGAGAAGTATACCTGGGGGAATGGCGATCCAGTTATCAACGGGAAGAAGGCTGCCAATATCCCTGATGAGACAGCAGGAAAGAAGCATCACGACTGGAAGATCTGGAAGGGTTATGATGACGGATATGTTTATACAGCGCCTGTAGGCTCTTTTGCTCCTAATGAGTTAGGAGTGTATGACATAATAGGCAATGTGTGGGAGTGGATTCAGGAGGGGTACAGTAGTGATGCATACAAACAGCACAGCAGGAAAAATCCTGTTAACAAAGATCCGGGTGTGTCACGCGTGGTAAGAGGCGGCAGCTGGTATTATAAACCCTGGGGATTACGCTGTTCAAACAGGAGCTATTTTTCGCCTGATATGGGTAGCAATGCTATAGGGTTTCGCCTTGTTATGACGGAGTGAAATGCCACACCAAATCATGCGACTCGGATACCACCTCTTCACGCTATTGTTTTTTATCGTCATTACAGGATCTTGATATCATGCTTTTTTTCTGATTCTGTTAACCATTCCTTCATAATCCTAAGGAGGGTGATGAAGCCTATCACCCTCCTTTTCCATCGCTGATCAGCAGTTTTCTGATCTTTTCAACAGTGCTTAATTTTTCAATAACTTAAGCTGTCAGTTCTCATCATATTACCGTTCTGTTTCACTACATATGCCTTATATATAAACTAAAAAGTTGACAGTGTGATAAATATTTAAATCTTTAACTTTCTCAAATAATTTCTTCTCAGTAGTGTAGATGTTCTCTCTGTGGGCCATAGCGTAAAGCGGAGTGGGTTCAGATATTCTTCATATTCTTTTCATATTTAAATGATAGCCTAAAGTAAGGAAAAGAGGATATGGCTTCGGAAAGAGTATAGTACAAAGCGAACTCGCAAAAGGTTATGGGGAGAATTTAAAAGTGTCAAGATTCTGTATACCAATAAGAAAGGAGGTGATTCAGTTGAAAATCAAGAAGGTCATCAAGAAGGCTTCCTCTACATGTAAGTGCCATAGTTCATGTTAAGCGTAGACGGAAGTATTAAGGCAGCAGACAAAAAGAGGATGTTTTTAGCGAAAATGCCGAGAGCACCTATTCTCTGCAAAAACTAAGTGAGAGAAAAAGGAGACATATGATGAAAAAAATGCTGATAATTCTGGTTGCCCTTGGTCTTATGTTAGGCGTTGCCTATGGACAGATGGGTGGTCAAATGATGGGTGGGCAGGAAATGATGCAGCAGAACCAGGCACAGACCACAACCGGACAGATGCCGTATCAAATGGGTCCTGCAACGGGCTATGGTTACGGAATGGGTTCTGGCATGATGATGGGTCCAGGCATGGGATACGGTATGATGGGAGGTTATGGTATGGGGCCGGGGATGATGGGGTACGGAGCCTATCCAGGTTTTGGTTACGGGATGATGGGATGTACGGCTCCAGGTATGATGATGGCACCTGGCATGATGGGAATGATGCATAATATGATGATGGGCGGCGGATACGGTATGGGATATGGTATGGGCCCCCGGATGATGGGGTATGGCTATTCAAAGGAGTTTCAAAAGTTTCTTGACGAGACCAGACAGTTGAGGAGGCTGTTGAACGAAAAAAGATTTGATTATTTTGAGGCTTTAAGGAATCCGGAGACAAAACCGGAGACCATAACGAAACTCCGTAAAGAGATATTAGACCTAAAGAACAAGATCTATGAGAAGGCACCATGGAAGGGATTCGGTGGATGTGGATATTGAAATAGTTCTATGTAGAGGGGGGATTCCCCCTCTACTATATGTTATCAAAGCAATTCATCAAAGAGACCATTCTGGATAACCGTTAGGAAGAGCTTCCAAAAGGCGAGGTTAATAAAACAGACTATAGTAAAAGTCCCTTCCCTGGCTGTTTTAAGCAAATTTAAAAGATTTAAGAAAATATTGACAAGAATCATTGTCATGATTAATAATAAATAGTCAGCTATCAGCCGAAGTGGTGGAATTGGTAGACACGCACGCTTGAGGGGCGTGTGGGGCAACCCGTGGGGGTTCGAATCCCCCCTTCGGCACCATAATTAAGGTAAAGTTATAGTTTTATCTTATTCACACTTTCTTCTACTTCAGTAGGTGATCCATTCAAATAGATGACCATCCGGGCTCAAACAGAAGAGATTGAAAGAAAGATACTCCATCCCAGGGCATCGCTCAGTGCAGAAAGCAAAGGGAGATTAAGACCTGAAAGAGAAGGGGTAATCCGCACCTGTTTTCAGCGAGACAGAGACAGGATTATCCATTCCAAGGCATTCAGACGTCTGAAGCATAAAACCCAGGTGTTTCTTGCCCCTAAAGGTGACCATTACAGAACACGTCTTACCCATGTGCTTGAGGTTGCACAGATAGCAAGAACAATATCAAGGGCTTTAAGACTTAATGAAGACCTGACTGAAGCCATAGCCCTTGCCCATGACCTTGGACATACACCCTTTGGGCATGCCGGCGAGTCAGTGCTGAGGGAGATCCATCCCGGGGGGTTCGACCATTACAAACAGAGCCTCAGAGTTGTTGACAAACTTGAGAGAAATGGCCAGGGGCTGAATCTCACCTATGAGGTGAGAAACGGAATCGTCACTCACTCCAAGGGCAAGGGGGAGATAATCCCCTCTGACAAGTCAGGACTTGCCGAGACCCTGGAGGGACAGGTAGTCAGGGTATCCGATATTATTGCCTATGTCAATCATGACCTGGACGATGCCTTAAGGGCGGGTGTGATAAAAAGAACGGACATCCCTCCGGAGGTTGTCAAAGTGATCGGCGAGGGATACTCAAAACGGATAGATACAATGGTTAAGGATGTGATCTATTCAACAATAGAGATAGACTATGAACATATAAACATGAGTGAGACTGTGTCAGAGGCAATCTACAGGTTAAGGGACTTTCTCTTCGAGAAGGTCTATGAGAGCGAGCACATACAGCGTGAATTCAAGAAGGCAAAAAGAGTGCTTACCGACCTGTATGAGTACTATCTCGAGCATCTGGATGAGATTATTCAGACCACGAAGGTAGAGAACGAAAAGGATGGTCATCGCGTTGTTTGTGATTTCATAGCAGGCATGACTGACCGCTTCGCCCTTATGACTTATGAAAGACTCTTCATGCCACAGGCATGGCAGATTTGAAGTGTTTAAAGATAGTCAGGTGCTGACAAGGGTTGGTTTGGTAAGCATATACTCTGGCTGCAGTGGTATAATTATTGTAATTAATCAGTTAAGTCATACAAGGAGGTTAAACTAATGAGAACCAGAACAATATTTGCTGCCCTTGTTTTGATATTTATAGGAATAATCGTTGGCTTGACTTTGTCATCACGCCTGGATGTACAGAAGATAACCCTTGCCCAGGAAACCAACATATCCGAAGAGACAAGGGAGTTCCTCGGAAAACTGAGCGATTCCCTCTCAGAGGTGGCGGAACAGGTAAAACCTGCTGTTGTGAATATTTCCACTACAAAGACCGTTACCTTACGGCAATCTCCCTTTGAAGATCTGTTCAATGACCCTTTCTTCAGGAGATTTTTTGGCCGCGAATTCCCTTTTGGGCATAAACGGAAGTATAAATCTTCCTCACTCGGCTCTGGTGTGATTGTAACCGATGACGGCTATATCCTTACAAACAATCACGTGATAAAGGATGCGGACGATATCAAGGTGACCCTCTATGACAAAAGGTCCTTTAAGGGAAAGGTGATAGGTACCGACCCGAAAACCGACCTGGCTGTGATAAAGATTGATGCCAAGGGGCTGCCTGCCCTCAAGTTTGGTGATTCTGATAAGCTGAGGGTAGGGGAGGTTGTGCTTGCAATAGGCAACCCCTTCGGACTCAGCCATACCATCACCATGGGTATAGTTAGTGCTGTGGGAAGGTCCAATGTAGGCATTGCTGACTATGAAGATTTCATACAGACCGATGCTGCTATAAATCCCGGCAATTCTGGCGGGGCACTTGTGAACATAAAAGGTGAACTGGTTGGTATAAACACGGCCATTTTCTCCACAAGTGGCGGATACATGGGTATTGGCTTTGCCATTCCCTCAAGCATGGCAAAGGCGGTTATGAAGAGCATAATCAAATATGGCAAGGTAATCCGTGGCTGGCTTGGGGTAACAATACAGGATCTCACACCTGAGATTGCAAAACACTTTGATATTAAGGAGAAAAAAGGTTCCCTTGTGACAGATGTTGTTAAGGATAGTCCTGCTGACAAAGCCGGATTCAAACGGGGTGATCTTATAATTGAGTTCGATGGAAAGTCTGTTGAGGACTCAACTCATCTGAGAAATATGGTGGCAAATACACCTCCGGGCAAGACCGTGCAGGTAAGGATTATCCGTGAGGGACAGGAGAAGATCCTCACTGTAACCCTTGGAGAGTTTCCCGAGACCATTACTGCCGAAAGAGGGACATTCAGAAACGTTCTGAGAGGTGTCCATGTGCAGGAACTGACTCCGGATCTCAGGGAGAGTCTGGGTATACCGGATAAGGTACAGGGAGTGCTGGTTACCGGAGTAGAGGAGGACAGTCCTGCCTTTGGCAGTTTGAAAAGAAATGATGTGATACAGGAGATTAACAGAAAAGTGATAAAGAATATAAAGGACTACGAGAAGGTGCTTTCGAAAATAGGCCCCGATGAGAGCGTGCTCTTGCTTGTTTACAGAGGTGGAGGATACATATACATTACGATCAAGGAATAGAAAAGAATCTCCAAACAATATTCCAGGCAGGTGATGTGGAAGCCCCTCACCTGCCTGTTCTAATTTATAGAAAACCATGGGTAAACCGAAACCACCTGAGAAAGCCCTGCTTTTCATAGGCATTCTATACGCTGAAGAGCCATATTACGAGAAGGCAAAAGAGGCATTGTGCCAAGAGTTCGGTGAACTCCTCTTCGAGAGCCCACCAATGGCCTGGGAGCATACAGAATACTACAGGGATGAACTTGGCTGGCCTATTACAAGACGATTTCTTGCTACCAGGCGGTGTATAGACCCTTCCAGTATTGTGGATATAAAGCTTTATACAAACGAGCTTGAGGAGACTCTTTCTGTAGAAGGCAAAAGGAAGGTCAATCTGGATCCAGGTTATGTTACTGCATCAAAGGTTGTGCTTGCCACAACAAAGAACTATGCCCACAGGGTCTACATTGCTAAGGGTATATACGCCGAGGTAACTCTCTACTACAGGAAGGGTACATTCCGGGCCCATGACTTCACTTACAGGGACTACAGAAGCCCGGAGTATATAAAACTGTTTGAGGATATGAGAAATTATATTCTGGGTAAATGACTGATTTTTTATTTGTTTCTCTACTGCCTCAGAACTTAATAATATTGCTAACCTTGGCATTCACTCTGGTTACGGTCGAGAAAACCTTGTGAGTCTCCTCTATAGTATTAGAAACCATTGTAATCCTTGCACTGATGTCTGAAAGTACCTGGCTTTGTTCTTCTATGGCAGAAGACAGGTTGTTAATTGCATCTCCCACTGTATCGGATAGCTTCTTTGTGTGCTCAAAGTTTGCCCTTATGGAATTGATATCTTCCTGAAAGGTTGTTATTATATCGGATATCCTGTCAACCTCGCTAACAGCGGAAAGTACACGTTCCTTTAATT
>JALUAR010000159.1 GCA_027050975.1 Thermodesulfovibrio sp. | reverse complement strand
TTTTTATTGTGATTTAAATTTCGAGAAAAAAAAATTTAAATCTAATTTAAATTTTTTTAAAAATAAACAGCCCTTTTAAGTTATAATAATAGCCGTTTAATCTGAATAAAGAATTCACGCAGACAGGGAGGTTATATGGATTACTTTCTTACAGAAGAACAACAGATGATAAGGGACCTTGCCCGTCAGATAGCAGAGGAGAAGGTGGTCCCGGTAAGAGCAGAGCTTGACGAAAAAGAGGAGTTTCCCCATGAGATAATGGAGGTGCTTGCTCAGTCAGATATGTTCGGAATCTTCATTCCCGAAGAATACGGCGGAATAGGGATGGGCTCTTTTGAACTCTGCCTTGCCGTGGAGGAGCTAAGCAGGGCATGTCTTGGTGTGTCCACATCATACGCAGCCAATGCCCTGGGAACATATCCCATACTGCTTTTCGGTTCGGAAGAGCAGAAGAAAAAGTATCTGCCTGACATTGCCTCTGGAAAGAGACTTGTTGCCTTTGCCCTAACCGAGGCAAACGCAGGTAGTGACGCGGCAGGTATTCAGACAACCGCAACAAAGGACGGAGATTACTATATCCTGAACGGAACAAAACAGTGGATAACAAACGGAGGAGAGGCGGAGATATACACTGTTATAGCCATAACAGATCGCTCCAAAGGGGCAAGAGGTGCCAGTGCCTTTATAGTTGAAAAGGGAACCCCTGGATTCTCCTTTGGAAAGAAGGAGAAGAAGATGGGGATACGTGCCTCTGTGACAAGAGAGTTAATCTTTGAAGACTGCAGGATTCCCAAGGAAAATATCATCGGAAGAGAAGGAATGGGCTTTGTCGTAGCCATGAAAACTCTGGATCAATCCAGAGTTGGTGTCGGAGCCCAGGGTGTAGGAGTAGCCCAGGGTGCCCTGGATGAGGCAATTAAGTTTGCCCGTCAGAGGATCCAGTTTGGTAAACCAATAATCAGCTTCCAGGCGGTTCAGCATATGCTTGCGGATATGGCAACCCAGGTTGAGGCTGCCAGGGCACTTGTCTATGCAGTGGCAAAATATGTTGACAGCGGAGCAAAGGATATATCCAAGGTTTCGGCAATGGCCAAGGTCTTTGCCACGGATGTGGCAATGAAGGTTACTACCGATGCAGTGCAGGTGATGGGTGGCTCCGGCTACATGAGAGAGTATCCCGTGGAAAAGATGATGAGGGATGCAAAGATTCTGCAAATTTATGAGGGAACGAACCAGATACAAAGAAATGTTATTGGTCAGTCCCTTATAAAGGAAGCTGCAAAGAAGGGTTAAAGAGGAGGAGACTCGTTATGAAGATAGTGGTCTGTATTAAGCAGGTACCTGACACTGCAGAGGTTAGGATAAATCCAGAGACAAACACCCTTGTACGTGATGGAGTGCCAAGCATAATAAACCCCTACGATCTTCATGCAATTGAGGCAGGGCTGCAGATCAGAGATTCCGTTGGTGGCACTGTAACGGTACTCACCATGGGACCTCCTCAGGCTGAGGATGCCTTAAGAGAGGCTATTGCCATGGGAGCGGATGAGGCAGTGCTTCTTACGGACAGGGCCTTTGCCGGAGCAGACACCCTTGCAACAGCCTTCACTCTTGCAGGGGCGGTTCAGAGCCTTGGCTTTGACCTTGTGCTTTGTGGAAAGCAGGCCATAGACGGTGACACTGCCCAGGTTGGTCCTGAGATGGCCGAGTTTCTCAACATTCCTCATATTGCATATGTAAAGAGGGTTGAGGAGATTACGGAGGAGAAGATAAGGGTTCAGAGGCTTATGGAAGAGGGATACGATGTGGTTGAGGCCCCTCTGCCTGTACTGCTTACTGTGGTCAGGGAGTTGAACGAGCCAAGGCTGCCTTCTTTGAAAGGTAAGATGAGAGCAAAAAAAGCGGAGATCAAAAAACTCTCCCATGAGGATATAAAAGCAGAGGAGGAAAAGGTGGGGCTGAAAGGTTCCCCCACTCAGGTAAAGAATATCTTTGCTCCCGAGGCAAAGAAGGATAGAAAGATGCTTACCGGTTCCACTGAAGAGGTGGTGGACCAGTTAGTGGAAATACTAAAAGAGATGAAGTGCATTTAAGGAGGTTAGCGAATGCGTATAGTGGTCGATAAAGATCTCTGTACAGGCTGTGAAACCTGTATAGATTCATGCCCTTATGATGCCATCGAGATGAAGGATGACAAGGCATTTATAAACGAGTACTGCCAGATGTGCAGAAACTGCCTTAGTGTCTGTCCCGAAGGTGCGATAAAGGAAATAGAGGGTGAGGCTCCTGCCAGGGAGATTGATCTTTCGGCATACAAAGGTGTATGGGTATTTGCAGAACAGCGTGAAGGCAAGGTGGCTGATGTTGCCCTGGAGCTGTTAGGTGTAGGAAGGCGGCTTGCTGATGCAAGAGGTACCGAACTGACGGCTGTGCTTTTCGGTGCTGACAGTGAAGAGGCAGAGCGTCTCATCCACTGGGGAGCTGACAGGGTTTTTCATGCCCAGGACCCGATATTCGAACATTTTAATGACGAGCCTTATGTACAGCTTCTATCAAGGTTGATTCAGGAACATAGGCCGGAGATAGTACTAACCGGTGCTACTCCGATAGGCCGATCCTTCTTCCCCAGGGTTGCCGCAAGGGTGAGAACAGGGCTTACTGCTGACTGCACATCCCTTGAGATCGATCCAGAAACAGGCAATCTTCTGCAGATCCGTCCCGCCTTTGGCGGAAATATCATGGCCACTATAGTCTGTCCTCATCACAGGCCCCAGATGGCCACTGTACGGCCGAGGGTGATGAAAAAAGGCACTCCCGATGAGTCTCGCAAAGGTGAAATCATAAACGTAAGTACCGAGGGGATACAATCAAGGACAAAGGTGATAGAAAGCTTTAAGGAGGAGTCAGAGGCTACCTGTAATCTACAAGAGGCAGATATTATCGTTTCAGGCGGCAGAGGCGTTGGTGGGCCTGATGGATTCAAGATGTTGGAGGAGCTTGCCTCCCTGCTTGGCGGTGCCGTAGGTGCCTCCAGGGCAGCTGTTGATGAGGGATGGATTCCCTATTCTCATCAGGTTGGACAGACAGGCAAAACCGTATGTCCTAAAATATATATCGCCTGTGGTATTTCAGGAGCTGTGCAGCATTTGGTGGGTATGCAGTCATCCGATATAATCATTGCCATTAACAAGAATCAGGATGCTCCTATATTCAATGTTGCAAATTATGCTATTGTAGGTGATGTGAATGAGATTGTTCCGCTACTGATAAAAAAGATAAAAGAGGTTAAGGGATTATGAGAGTAGCTTTTATTTTTCCAGGCCAGGGCTCCCAGTATGTGGGAATGGGAAAGAACCTGTATGAGAAGTATCCGGAGGCAAGAGAGACCTTTGATGAGGCTTCGGAGGCCCTTGGTTACAGTGTATCCGAACTTTGCTTTAACGGTCCCAAAGAGGAGCTTAACAGGACATACAGAACTCAGCCGTGCATTTTAACGGCAAGTATTGCAGCATACAGGGTGCTCTCTTTAAGAGGAATTTCACCCGTGGCTGTTGCAGGACACAGTCTCGGAGAGTACTCGGCCCTTGTTGCAGCAGATGTTATATCCTTTACGGATGCAGTAAAACTCACAGAAAAAAGGGGACGTCTTATGCAGGATGCCGTTCCCGAAGGTCGGGGATTAATGGCTGCTATACTCGGACTGGACAGAGAAAAGGTTGACGAGGTCTGTCTCTCTGTTACATCAGGCTATGTTGCACCGGCAAACTACAACTGTCCAGGGCAGATAGTGATTGCCGGAGAAAAGGAGGCGGTGGAGGAGGCCATGGCCCTTGCAAAGGAAAACGGGGCCAAGAGGGCTGTTGCACTGTCTGTTAGCGCACCTTCACACTGTGCTTTGATGATTGAGGCATCAAAAGGGCTTGTAGCAGAGCTTGAAAGGATCGTCTTTAATCCTCCGAAAGTGCCTGTTGTTAATAATGCCGATGCGATATTTTTGAACACTATAGACAGTATTAAGGCATCTCTTGTAAAGCAGCTTGACAGCCCACTGCTCTGGGAAGACTCCATAAGAAACATGATAGATTCAGGTATTGACACCTTTGTGGAGGTCGGTCCTGGCAAGGTGCTGACAGGCCTTGTGAAGAGAATAGACTCATCCGTTACTGTTTTGTATACCGATGATGATATCGAAAAGGTGATAGAACAACTCCGGTGAGGAGGAACCTCTGTAGCAAACAAATTCACAATTCTCTTCAGGGAGTTAGTTTTAGTTGATAAATCCCCTTTCATCGTAGAGTATTCAGGCCTTATTTGAAAAAATCTCAGATCATGTTAGCTAATTCACGAAGAAAAAAGACTTGACATATGATTTAAAATAGGATAAAATTACTCCTAAAAGGGTGTGCAATGCAGATAACACGCGAGGCAGACTATGCTATAAGATGTGTACTCCATCTCAGCCGTTGTAAAGAGGGGAGTGCAACGGTGGGAGACATTGCGGAAGCACAATCAATTCCGCGGACCTTTGCCGCAAAGATACTTCAAAAGCTCTCGAAGGCCAAAATCGTTAAGTCTGTCAGAGGTATAAAGGGTGGGTTCAGGCTGGCCAGAGATCCTGCAAGGATAAGTATTCTTGATGTAATAGAAGCAATTCAGGGGCCTCTGAATGTGAATATATGTGTGCTTGACAGACAGAGTTGTGAAAGACAACCTACATGCATGGTTCATCCCATCTGGGTGGAGATTCAGATTTTACTTAAAGAGAGGCTGGCCTATTATACCTTTGATAAATTTAATGACAAAAAGGGCTCTCTTTGAGAGCTAATGAGTAAATAAGGAGGAGGGCATGAAAGAGAACAATTACGATTATTCGGTGGTTAAAGGATTTGCTTACTCTGCGGTTTTCTGGCTGATAGTCGGACTCGTGGTCGGACTCTGGCTTGCTGCCGAAATGTTCTACCCTGCGCTGAATCTCACGCCATGGCTTGCCTTTGGAAGACTCAGGGTAGTTCACACAAACGGCCTTGCCTTTGGTTTCGGCTTTGCAGGAATATTTGCATGTAGTTACTATATGCTACAGAGGTTGACGAGAACCTCTCTTGCCTTTCCCGGGCTGGCAAGGTTTCACCTGTATCTTTTCAATGTTGCAATTGCCCTGGCGGCACTCAGTCTTTTTGCCGGAATGAACACATCAAAGGAGTATGCCGAGCTGGAGTGGCCACTGGATGTGGTTGTGGTGATAATGTGGGTTATCTTCGCTGTCAATGTCTTTGCCACGCTTATCAAGAGAAAAGAGAAGCAGATGTATATTTCCCTCTGGTACATAATTGCCATGACTGTTACGGTGGCGGTTCTTTACATAGTAAACAATCTTGAGATTCCGGTAAATCTTTTTAAATCATATTCTGCTTATGCCGGAGCCAATGATGCCAATGTTCAGTGGTGGTATGGTCATAATGCGGTGGGTTTTGTCTTTACCGTTCCCATACTGGCGATGTTCTATTACTTCTATCCCAAATCAACAAATCTACCTATATACAGTCACAGACTCTCCATTATATCTTTCTGGTCTTTAGTGTTTGCCTATCTCTGGACAGGTGCTCATCACCTGATGCTTACACCTCTGCCTGAGTGGATCCAGACCGTTGCAATAGCATTCAGTATCTTTCTTATTGCTCCTTCCTGGGGCTCAGTTGTTAATGGCTATTACACAATCAGGGGAAGATGGGATCTGATGAGGACCAATTACCTGACAAAGTTCTTTATTGTAGGTATAACATTTTACGGGCTACAGACTGTACAGGGCCCAACACAGGGGCTCAGGACCCTGACAGCATTTTTCCATTATACCGACTGGGTTGTAGGTCATGTGCATATGGGTACAATGGGATGGGTAACAATGATTATCTCTGCATCACTGTACTACATAATACCCAAAATTTCAGGAAGGGAACTCTACTCGGTTAGGCTTGCGAATTTACATTTCTGGTTAATATTCATAGGCCAGCTGGTTTACACTGTTACAATGTGGATTGCTGGTATACAGCAGGGTGCCATGTGGAAGGCAACAAATCCCGATGGCTCTCTTACATACAACTTCCTTGAGACAGTTACAGCCCTTTATCCGTACTGGTATATCAGATTTGTCGGTGGTGTTATCTACTTTGTTGGAATTCTGGTCTTCACGTACAATCTCATAATGACCGGCAGAAGCGGAAAAGAGTCGGTACCCGAACCTCAACCACAGACTGCATAACAAGGAGGGCAATATGAACATAGAGGCAAAACCAATCACATTTGCAATACTTGCTACGGTTGTAATACTGATAGGAACAATTATCACCCTTTTTATTCCCATGTTTCTGCCTTCCACACAGCCGGTAAGCGACTACATAAAACCTTACACTGCAATAGAACTTGAAGGCAGAGACATTTATATCAGAGAAGGGTGCAACAACTGTCATACGCAGACAGTCAGACCTTTAAGAACAGAGGTTATACGTTACGGAGAGTACTCAAAGCCGGAGGAGTTTGCATATGACAGGCCCTTTCTCTGGGGCTCAAGGAGAACCGGCCCTGATCTCAACAGGGTGGGTGGGAAATATCCTGACTCCTGGCATTATAAACATATGAATGACCCCAGGAGTATGTTCCCGAAATCAAACATGCCTGCCTATGGTTGGCTCGCAAAAAGAAAGCTGGATACGTCGTATTCCTTTAAAAAGGTCTCAATTCTTGGTTACGGTTACTCGGAAGATGAAGTGAATCGCCAGATACAGGAGTATCGTAAGAAGGTAACCTCTCCCACCTATAATGCCAAGGCAATACGCGACCAGATCACCCCACCTGAGCTCAGGAACGAACTCACTGAGATGGATGCAATTGTTGCTTATCTGCAGAAGCTGGGTCGCGATGTAAAGATGCTGAAGAAGAAAGAGGCTGTTAAGGTGGCTGAGGCTGCTGATAGACCCGGGGCTTTAAAGAATCCCTTTGAAGGAAAAGCCGATGCCATAAAAGAGGGGAAGGAGATATTCCAGAACAACTGTTCTGCCTGCCACGGTGATGATGGAAAAGGGGGAATAGGTCCGGATCTGACAGACAACGAGTGGAAGTACGGCTCCTCTGATGAAGCCATTTTCAACTCCGTGGCAAAGGGGAGACCAGGTGGAATGCCCCCATGGGAGGGCTCTCTTGGTAAGGAACGGATCTGGAAGGTAATTGCATATATAAGAACCTTGGGGAAGAGATAATGGACTGGAGGGTCTGGACTTATCTGGGTTTTGGTACGGCTCTGGTGGTAACCTTTTTATGGATAATTATCCATTATTACAGGCCCCAGAGAAAAAAGAATGTGGAAACACCAAAATACAGGATGCTGGAGGATGATGAGTGATCAGTATCCTGGTAAATAGAAAAACGAATGGTAAAAGATATAAAACGGAGGTGTATGATGGCTGAATGTGATGGCATCAAGGAATCAAATAAAGGCATACCAAAGGGTTGGATGATCTTTTATATCTCCCTGATAGTCTGGCTGCTCTGGTATATCTACTCCTATACACCCGAGATAAGCGGATGGTCACAATACAAGGTATTTGAAGAGGAGATGAAGAAGGTGGCAAAGGTTCCGGCTGTTATTCCGACGGAGAACCCCTATGAGCATAATGAAAAGGCTATTGCTGAGGGTAAGGGTATATACATGGCTAACTGTGCAGTCTGCCATGGTGACGACCTCAAAGGTGGTGTTGGTCCTGACCTGACAGGACATCTGAAGCTTGGTGAAACAGATGATGCCAAATTTAAGACCATAGCCGAGGGTACCAGCAGTGGAATGCCACCGTTTATTGATCAACTTGGCAGAGACCGCATATGGAAGGTTCTTGCCTATGTGGATTCTGTAAGAGAGTATGGCAAACAGCCATAAGCATAGAACAAAAAGAAAACATGACGAAGGGGCAGGCGTGGTGTCTGCTCCTTCTTTTTTGTGTGTTATATTAAAGTAATGTGGCAGAGATACAGATTAATTGTGGCTCTTTTGCAGGCTGCCCTGATAATAGGGCTGCCTTTTTTAAAAGTGAAAGGTGAAAGCGCCCTGCGGTTTGATATACCGAATCTTAAACTCTACTTTTTCGGTACCGTCATATGGATCAAGGAGTTCTATCTGATTTTGATAGCCACCATTTTTCTACTTATACTTATAGTCTTCATTACAACGATATTCGGCAGGGTATGGTGTGGCTGGCTGTGTCCGCAGACAGTGCTTCTTGATCTCTCCACCCGTATGACCTCTATCATTGGTAGAAAAAAACGGGATTTTGTCCAGAAGATTCTGCTCCTGCCATTGACAGCGCTGGTTTCCTTAACACTTATTTGGTATTTTGTACCACCGGCCGAGACAATGGCCAGACTCTTTTCTTCAAAGATAATTACAGGGTTCTTTCTTGTGCAATGGGTAGTCATTTATTCTGAACTTTCATTTCTTGGTAGAAGATTCTGTAGTACCATCTGTCCTTACTCCATGCTTCAGGGATCGCTCTTCGATTCAAATACCCTGGTAATCGCCTTTGATGAATCCCGCGGAGAGGAAGGCTGTATGGGATGCGACAGGTGTGTAAGGGTGTGTCCCATGGGTATTGATATAAAGAAAGGCCTAAGAAGGGAGTGTATAGCATGCGCCGAATGCATAGATGCCTGCATAAGCATGACAGAAAAGAGGGGAATAGAACCCTTTATAGGCTATCGAGGAAAGGTCTTCAGAAACAAAACCCTTGTCCTGGGAGGTGTTACCCTTGTTGTAGGGCTTATCCTCGCTATCCTGATACTACTCAGGCCGGACATAGATTTTGTGGTCTCAAGGGACCCTGACTCACCACTGAAGCTTGTTAATAAGTACACACTCTCGATACAGAACAACACCGGCAACAGATACAGGCTTGCCGTTTCTGTTGAAGGTGAATTTCAGTTGATAGGTGAAAACACCATTCTGCTACCACCGTATACCACCGTTCACAAAAAACTGATGGTGCGAGCCAGGGGGGCTGACCACAAGGTGGTCTTTGTACTCAAAGGCAGAGATATACTACTGAAAAGGGAGGTAGGATTTCTGTGAAAGCGTTGATTTATGCACTATACGTACTTGTTATCTTTATAACTGTCTATACAGGCTACATGGCCTATAAGGTCTATGACGGCCTTGTGGAGGAGCAGTACTATGTGAAGGCCAAGAATTATTTCAAGACAAAGAGGCTGGAGGAGGATTTAGGTATAAAGGTGTCGTTGAAGGGTTCATTTCAGCTGGGTAAAAGTATGGTTGAAATAGTTCTGACGGAACGTGGTAAGCCACTAAGAGGTGCCATTGTGAATGTTTACTTGGGCCATGCCAGCACAACAAAGTATGACAGAGCCTGTCAGATGAAAGAGGTTCAAAGTGGTGTGTATGCCTGTAATCTGTCAATTCCGGTTAAAGGAAAGTGGCTTGTAAGGGCAGCAATTCAGTTTGGAGATTTCAAAACCTACAGGAGATGGTTTGTTGATGTTGAATAGAGATTGTTGATTTGACGTTGCAGTGAGGCAGGTTAGTATAGATTAAAAATACCAGGGGCCAGCGCTATGATTTATTAAGAAGGCAGTTTGTCTATTCGAAATGGAGGTTAGGTGATCCGCTGTGACCACTGTCTTATAGAGATAAAGGATAGTGATTATATTAAAGAGGATTTCGAAGGTAGAGAACTCAGATTCTGCTGCAGAGGCTGCCAGGGAGTGTATCATATATTACATGATGCTGGGCTTGAAGAGTTCTATGTAAAAAGGCAGAACTGGCAACCTGGCCCGCCTGAATCTGTGGAGATAGATCCCGGGGTCTTTGAAGACCTGGTAAGAGACAGTGATGGCTTCAAGGAGTTAGATTTACTTCTGTCAGGCATAAGATGCGCCTCCTGTATATGGCTGATAGAACACTACATTAGAAAGCGCTGCAAAGTAGAAGAGATACGTGTAAACTATGCCACTCATCGCGCACGTATAAAATGGGACCCCCGTAAATGCACTCTTGAGGAGATAATCGAAGAAATCAGGGCAATTGGCTATACCCCTCGTCCTGCTATTCAGTCCGAGGCAGAGGAAATGATAAGGAGGGAAGGAAAAGACCTCCTTGTAAGATTCGGAACAGCCGCTTTTTTCTCGATGCAGTTGATGCTTTATACCGCTGCCCTGTATGCAGGATATTTCCAGGGCATTGAGGCTGTTTATAGAACCACTTTTCAGTACATTGCCTGGGCAGTGGCAACACCTGTGATGTTTTACTCAGGTGCACCCTTTATCAGAAACACCATAAGGGGCATAAAAAACAGGACCCTGAACATGGATGTCCTGATTTTTCTGGGCTCCTTCTCTGCCTATCTTTACAGCGTTGTCCAGATATTCCTTGGAGGAGAAGTATATTTTGATACTGCAGCAATGATTATAACCCTTATACTTCTGGGAAGATTCCTTGAGGTAAGTGCCCGAGGCAGGGCTGGTGAGGCAATATCAGCCCTCCTGGGACTGCAGCCCAAGGAGGCAAGACTTATCAGAGGTGAGCAGCCTGTTATGATTCCCATATCTGCTCTCAAAATCGGCGATGTTATCGAATCAAGGGCAGGAGAGAGAATTCCGATTGACGGTGTCATTGTTGAGGGTAGTGCCGAGGTGGATGAATCAATGCTTTCCGGTGAATCAAAACCTGTCTCCAAAACTCCTGGAGATGAGGTCTTTGCTGGAACATACAATCTAAACGGAAGGCTCCTTACAAGGGTTACCCGGACAGGCAACGAGACGGTTCTGTCTCAGATAATCCAGGCCGTGGAGGAGGCTCAGAGCAGAAAGGCACCTGTACAGGCAATGGCTGACAGGGTGGTGGGCTGGTTTGTTCCGTTTGTTCTTGGCATATCATTGATGAGCTTTATTTACTGGTTCTGGAAGGATACCCCGACAGTGGCGATGATGAACTCTGTGGCAGTACTTGTTGTTGCCTGTCCATGCGCTCTTGGGCTTGCAACGCCACTGGCTGTTTTGATTGGCTCCACCATGGCTTCAAGAAGGGGTATAGTTGTCAAAGGAGCAGACATCATTGAGTCACTTGCGCGGACAGACTATATCGTCTTCGACAAAACAGGAACCCTAACAGAAGGCAAACATAGACTGACAGACATAAGAGAATTTGGGGACAATGATACCATACTCAGATATGCAGCCTCTGTTGAAGCACTCTCCGGTCACACCCTGGCCGAACCGATTGCTAAGGCCTATAACGGAAAAAGACTGCATGTGGAGCAATTTCAGGAGCTTCCAGGCATGGGAATAAAGGCAGAGATAGAAGGAAAGAAAGTTCTTCTTGGCAATACAAGGCTTCTTGAAAGCGAGAGGGTCTCTATTGCCGGGTATGTTTATCAGGAGTATGAAAAATTTGTATCCCAGGGAAAGACAACCATACTTGTCTCAATAGACAACGAGGTGACCGGCCTGCTGGCGCTTATCGACGATATCAGGAATGATGCCATTGAAACTGTAAGAAGACTTAAAGAGAGAGGATACCACCTGATGATGCTTACCGGAGACAACAGTAATGTTGCCGCCTATATATCCGAAAGGGCAGGAATTAAAGAGTTCATCGCAGAGGCACCTCCGCTTAGGAAGGCAGAGATTATTAGAGAGCTTCGTAAGCAGGAGCATATAGTCTCCATGGTTGGTGATGGCATTAATGATGCCCCTCCCCTTACAGAGGCTGATGTGGGAATTGCCGTAGGAAGGGCAACAGATATTGCACTTGAAAGCGCTGATGTTGTTATTATTAAAGACGACCTTACTGAACTGGTTTCTGTTCTGGATCTTTCCAGAGCCACCCTCTCAACAATAAAGCAGAACCTGTTATGGGCCTTTTCATATAACATTATAGCCATACCGCTTGCAGTAAGCGGACTGCTTCACCCCATAGTATCGGCAGCCTTTATGGCAGTTAGTTCCCTGATTGTTGTGGGAAACTCCTTGAGATTGTTTAAGAGAGAGGTTTGAGGTATGTGGAGTATCTTTTTTCTCATTATAGTGGCCTTTGTACTTGGTCTCGGAGCCTGGTTACTCTTTCTCTGGGCTGCCAGAAGCGGGCAGTACGAAGACTCCGAAGGCCCGAAATACAGGATGTTGGATGAGGAGGATGAGGAAAAGACTAAAGGAAAGAAGATGTGATACAATTTCGAAACTCTACCGTTTTAGCCCCAGAAGCAGACCCACTCCTATCAGTATCATGCCCAGACTCAGAATCTGGCCCATTGTGAGAAAGGATATTACAAAGCCAAGTTGAGGGTCTGGTTCGCGAAAGAATTCCAGGGTAAAACGTATCAGTCCGTACAGTATGAGAAATGAGGCAGTTACTGTACCCTGCCTCTTTGCCCGGTCCTTCAAAAGCCAGAGTATGAGAAAGAGAACAGGACCTTCAAAGAATGCCTCATAAAGTTGCGAGGGATGCCGTGGTAGCGGCCCTCCCTCAGGGAATACCATTGCCCAGGGAACAGAAGTGACCCTTCCGAAGAGTTCTCCGTTTATGAAGTTGCCGATTCTGCCAAAGCAAAGCCCTATGGGAGCTGTTGCTATTACCATGTCTGAGAACTGCCAGAAGGAAAGTCTCTGTTTTTTTACATAAATTATTCCTGCCAAGATGGCTCCGATCAGGCCTCCGTGGAAGGACATTCCTCCATGCCAGATTGCAAGAATTTCCAATGGTGATTGAAGATACTCTTTCAGATTATAAAAGAGCACATATCCGAGACGGGCACCGATAATCAGGCCGAGTATAATATAGAAGTAGAGATCGTCTATTACACGGTTGTCAATCTTCAGAGCCTTCTTTTTTATCTGATATTTTACCAGCAGATAGGATGAGACAAAACCAAGAAGATACATCAAACCATACCACCTCAGCTCTATCGGGCCGATTTTTATAATATACGGTCTTATAT
>JALUAR010000158.1 GCA_027050975.1 Thermodesulfovibrio sp. | reverse complement strand
CATATTGACTACATGTCATTATTCCCATTCTCTTGATAACCTCTTCTTAAAAGTTGCCCTTTCTTCGATCGATCTATAAACATTGTAGGTCTTTTGTTCCACATGAGAGGAATCATTCTTACGATAGGCTCTTCCTCTTGTCCTATAGCAGAGAACTTCAATCGTAGGATAGAGAAGATAAGGCTTCGGCGTGGAGGGTATTTTCCAGTCAATAGAGATACTTGAGATAAAGCTTTTCTTGCAGAGGTAGAGGCTCCTGCAGACTGATTTTTCCTATTACAGTTTTGGAGAGTTTATGCTTTTTTCAATGAAAAGCCCCCGACAACGGATGTATGTACTTCAGGCCTTCGAAATTATCACTGGCGCATCTTCTTAAACCTCTTGAGTCTGAAATACTCCTCCCTCTCTCTTTCACCAATGTACTGGAGGATGAACTTTATCTTTCTCCTGATGTCAGGTAGAACCCTCTCTTCAAGGACCCTTATCTTCCTTGTGGTTCTGATGATCTCATCACCTATCCTCTTTATCTTATTCTCATAGGCAACAAGTTCAAGGACAGACTCGACCAGCCTTTCAAAGAGATAGATGGCCTCTTCAAGATGCGCAGTGGTAGAGGAGAAATCATACCCCCTCTCGTCCAGGCTTCTTACAGGAGATTCAAAGAGGACCTCCTTGTACCTCAGCCCCCAGATACTCTTCTCTATCACCTCTATATCGAGGTTCCTTTCAGTGGAGACTGTTATTGACTCCATGGTGGTGTCCCCCTCATATCCAGAGGCAATCATAAGTTCCTGGAGAGCCTTACCATAAAGGGTTCTCATGTCTTCACGACTCTTCAATAATGGACGGGTTATCTTGATAAACTCCCTGATCAGTGCCAGCCTTTTGGCCCTGAGGATACTGATGCTACCTGACAGGGCCTGGGCCTTCTCTCTCAGGTTGAGAAGATTTATCCTTGTGGGATGTATCATACAAGAGAAACCCTTCTCAATATATCCCAGCCAAGTTCAAGGGTCTCTATAACGCCCCTCCGTTGGATACCCTGATTTACGAATTCCTTCTCAAAGGTATCAGTAAAGGCAAGAATCTTCCTGTCCTGCTCACTCAATCCTTCAGAGCCGACAATCGCTTCAAGCCTTCTGAGATCCCTTCCTTTTGCATAATTGGAGTAGAGAAGGTTTGACACCCTTCTGTGATCCTCTCTTGTAAGCCCTTCACCTATGCCCCTCTGCATGAGTCTTGAGAGGCTTGGAAGTACATCAACAGGTGGGAAGATGCCCTTCTGATGGAGCTCCCTGCTCAGGACTATCTGCCCCTCTGTTATATATCCTGTAAGGTCAGGCACGGGATGGGTGATATCGTCCTCTGGCATTGTAACCACAGGGAGCATCGTTATGGAGCCCTCCACTCCCTTTATTCTGCCGGCTCGTTCATACAGGGATGCAAGATCTGAATACATATATGCTGGATAACCCCTTCTGCCAGGGAGCTCTTCCCTTGCTGTGGAGACTTCCCTCAGGGCATCACAATAGTTTGTCATATCCGTTATTATCACAAGGACATCCATCCCCTTCTCAAAGGCAAGGTACTCTGCCACTGTTATGGCAAAGCGTGGTGTGAGTAGCCTCTCCATTGTTGGTTCATCTGCCATGTTAACAAAGGCTGTAAAACTGGTCATCATCTCATTGAAGAGCTCCATGTAGAAGGCATACTCATAAAATGTAAGCCCCACTGCTGAAAAGACCACCACAAACCTCCCTGCTCCACCAGGCAGCCTTGCATTCTTCAGAATACCTGCAACAACCTCTTTGGATGGAAGACCTGAACATGAAAATATGGGAAGCTTCTGACCCTTTACGAGGGTGTTAAGGCCATCAATCACAGAGAACCCTGTCTCTATGAACTCAGAGGGTCTTTCCCTTGCAACAGGATTTATCGGTCTTCCCGTGATTGGCACCCATTTTTCAGGCAGGAACATGGGCAACCCATCTATCGGTTTAAAGGAGCCATTAAAGACCCTTCCGATTACAGCCTCTGAAAGTGGTGCCTTCTTGGCAGAATCGGTAAATATGACCTCTGTCTTCTCAAGATCAAGTCCCTGAGTGCTCCCAAATACCTCAAGGAGAACAGTCTCCCCCTTAATCTCTATCACCTGTGCATCCATCTCTTTATCATCGGGCGTAATCAGCTTTACCATCTCGCCAATCCTTACACTCTGCACCCTCTCAAGAAAGACAAGGGGACCACCAATGGATGTAATCGTTCTGTAGCGGTATTCAGCAAGTCTCATCTTCTCCCCCTCTTAACCAGGACTTTATGCTTTGAGGATATCTTCATATAATATGCCTTTCCTTATCTGCTCAGAAGCATCATCGAAGAACCTTATAATCTCCTTGATGATCTTCAGGGTCTTCTCTGGCGAAGAGAAGGCATCCTCTGTATATGCGTTCTGGCAGAGAAACTCCGTTCTTATCCTCTCCACCGCCTCCATCAGTAATCTGTCCTCATCTCTCAACCCTTCCTTACCCACAATCTCTGCAATCTCCCTAAGCTCTTCCTCACTCTGCAGCAGCCCTCTGCACCTGTCATGCAGGTCCTCCCACTCAGATGAAACTTTTTCACTAAAATTCTTCTTCAATTCCTTCTGATAGAGGGAGTAACTCTGTGACCAGTTTATAGCAGGAAAGTGCCTTCTGTGGGCAAGAGAGGTATCGAGCATAAGAAATACTCCGGCTGTTCTCAGAGATGCCTGTGTAACAGGCTCTGTAAAATCGCCTCCCGGAGGAGAGACAGAGAGTATCATTGTGAGAGAACCGACATCTCCATTCAATGTCTCCACAATACCTGCCCTTTCATAAAACCCGAATATCCTTGAAGCAAGGTATGTGGGATAACCCTCTTCACCAGGCATCTCCTCCATGGAGGACGATATCTCTCTCAGGGCCTCTGCCCACCTGGATACACTATCAGCAAGGAGGAGAACATTGTATCCCATATCCCTGTAGTACTCACCTATTGTGACCGCTGTATAAATAGATGCCTCCCTTGCAGAGACCGGCATATTTGAGGTATTAACAACAAGGACCGTTCTATCAATAAGCCTCCTTTCTCTCCATGGGTCTTTGATGGTCTGAAACTCTTCAAGGAGTTCAGCCATCTCATTACCTCTCTCCCCACATCCTACATAAACAACTATATCCACATCTGCGAACTTTGCAATGGTCTGCTCAAGTATCGTCTTCCCGGTACCAAAGCCACCCGGAATTACAGCAGTGCCTCCCCTGGGAATAGGAAAGAAAAAATCTATCACCCTCTGGCCTGTTATCATGGGGACAGAGGGGCTCAGCTTTCTTCTGTACGGTCTGGGGCTTCTCACTGGCCATTCCTGAAGACCATAAACATCTTCACCACTGCCAAGACGAGCAAGAGGTTCACCGAGACTGAAACTTCCCTCTCTTATCCATGAGATGATGCCAGATGCTCCTGCAAGTATAAGGTGTCTGAATGCCCCCTCTTCAACATAACCGATGGCATCCCCTTCTCTGAGTTCATCCCCCTCACTCTTGAGAGGATGAAACTCCCAGCTTCTTTTATAATCAAGTGCACTTACCTCCTTTGTGCCTGATATAAAGGGACCCATTTCGGCCCGAAGCTGCTCAAGAGGTCTCTGCAGACCGTCAAATACAGCACCTAAAATACCAGGCCCCAACATTACAGTAAGAGGGGAACCAGTACCCTTTACAGGCTCATTAATGCCGAGCCCGGTGGTCTCCTCATATACCTGTACAACAGCCCTCTCTCCTTCAAGCCGTACAACCTCCCCTGTAAGTTCAGCATTTCCAACCCGGACCCTCTCGAATAGTCTTAACCCTTTAAGTCCCTCCACCCACACGGTTGAACCAGATATGCCCCTGATACAGCCCGTCATCTTCCCACCCTTACATGATATCCAAGAATCCCCCTTATGTATCTTATCATGTAGTCTTCAAGCTCTGTAACGGGCCTCTCTGGAGAGGGAAGGATACTGAGTATGGCCTTCCCTCTCCTCTCAATATCTCTGAGCTTCTCATCGGACAGATGGGACAGTAACCTCTCATCCACAACCACAATACCGTTCACAGGGTCCTGAAGCATATTGATGAGGATATCCTCAAGCTCACTATCTTCAACCTTCTTGTGCATTACTCCTGCAAGTCTGAACCCGTAAGCTCCCTCTTCTGGTGTGATAAATACGACCCTCATAATTTGATTATCTCCCCATCCAGAATCGCTCTTCCAAGATGTCTCCATCTGAGGAGAAGCCTGAGGTTGACTGCTTCTACATAAACCCTCCACATATACTCTAAAATCAATCCTATGCCAGATGGTTCTCTGCTGAGTCTTCTCATGTATTTTAAGCTATTTAATAAAAGGGCCCTTTCCACTTCATGGGGCGTGCTCAGGCCATTAATACAACTATATACCCATGTACCAGTGAGGGACTCAATGCCTGTGCGGAGATCATCCTTCTTCAGAGCCTCTGAAAGACGCTTTGCAGGAATCTTACCACCTCTTATAAAATCGCTGGAGTTAAATTCAGATAAACCCAGTCCTTCTCTTCTCCACCTCAGCAGCTTGGAGAGGGTTATCACATTCCTCATATCCACAATGTAAACAAAGAAATCCCTTATTATCCGGTGTAAAGGCCCTGTAATCATATGCTCGAGATAGGCCTTTCTAATACCATATTCAATCCAGCCAGGGCCTTTCCCTCTCCTGTAGCCATCCTGGATGTCTTCAGACAGGAAAGCACCTCCTTCATCTATTTCCTTAATAATAGCCCTTAATGCATCAGTAATGAGACCACCCCTCTCTTTTACTCTATATCTCAGTGAATCAATGAGTGTTTCGAGTCTAAAGAATGAGATCACAGGTTCAAATATCCTTTTGAGGGTCTTATCCATCCGGGAGTAAAGCCAGAGGTGCTCCTTTTCAGAATATTCCTGAATCGCCAGGTCAGAACCTGAAGAGAGAATCACTCCATAACGGCTCACTTTAAGGTACTCCACCGGATCAGGGCTTTCCAGAACCCCTCTCCAGTCTGTGATAAGGTGTAGCCTCCTTCCACGAACCCTTGATACTATGTATTCTGGGGGGTATCCTTCGTCCTTCCTGTATCTGACAGCCCTATCCTTTTCTGTTATTCTTTCCACTTCTGGATATCTCCTTCAGGATATCAGAAACCATCCCCTCCCATAACCGCTGGAGCCTCTTCTCAAATGTATTTGTGATCCTTATCCTTCTATCTTCAGTTTCAACCTCAACGCCTCCAGAAATACTCTCGTCTCCATGGACCTCTGTGCCTGAGAAGTGGTCCTCAGCAAGTCTCATGTCTCCGGGATTTACTCTTATTATCCTCCACTTCTCAGAAGGGAGTTCTTTAACAAGTGCTTCAAATACCAGATCATAGCTTTCTTCTCTAAGCAGTGGTAGTAAACTCTTTGATAGATTATAGGCCCTGTCAGCAAGTTCCCTCTCTGCCAAAAGTATGGTCTTATCTGCCTGAAGCCTTGCCTGCCGTAAGATCTCAGCCTTCTGCTTCCTGATGGTTTCTTCCAGTCTTTTTCTGTACCTTTCCTCAAGAGATCTAATCTTCTCCTCTGTATCCCTCTGGATCGACTCGCACTCCTTATGTGCCTCATCCAGAATGGAGTTGGCCTTCTCCTCTCCTTCTCTCTTCAGGGACTCTATTAACTCTCTGTAGCCCACTCTACTCCAGCAGCAGGAGAATCATTGTAGAGATCACAAAGCCTAAAATGACCATTGTCTCAGGTATGGCAAGAAGGATGATTATGGTTCCGCTAAGTTCGGGTTTTTCAGCAAGTGTACCTGCACCTGCAGCCCCGATCCTTGATTGTGCCCATGCTGTGGCAATAGCGCTGAGACCTATTGCAAGGGCAGCTGCAAAGGCAATTAATACCTTCTCCATAAGGCTCTCCTTTCGTTTTTAAATTGGACGATTACATCTAATCCTTCTTCTCTAATGGCTCATACCTTCTACCTCCATGTTCTATGAATTTACCAAAGAACTCAACATAATGAAGCCTCAGAGAATGTATCGTGGGTGAGAATACTCCGACTACAATGTTAAGGATATGGAGAAGTCCTGCCACTATGATCCCTAACATGATGTCACCTGTAAGGCCTCCGAGTCTGTTGGCAGTAAAGGCCAGAAGTACAGACATAAGCCCTATGGCCATTATCCTCACATAGGATATTATGTTGCCTATATTTTTCAGGAACTCAAGGGGGGCAAGAATGCCACCTAAAAAGAACAGAAAAGGTATGATGATAAGCATTGCTATAATAACGGGCTTTGTGAAAAACTTAGGTAAGATCTCAAAGATAGAAGCAACAAAGGCCAGGACAAAGAGGATCATAACTATATTGAGGAATTTAACGATTGCCTCTGACTTTGTCTTTCTCTTTAAAGCATAGACAAAACCGAGTATAAGTCCAATCAGTATATGTATTATACCCACAGAGATTGTAAAATAGAGCATCGGAATAACGGCAGTTCTCCTTTCAATGCAGATAGGCTTGAGACCAAACAGTCTGTGTCCCAGTTCACCAAAGAATTCTCCATAGAGGAGCCCAAAGAATATGGTGTAACCTGATGATATCAGAAGGATTGTTACTGCATCCCTGACCGTCCTGCCTAACCTGACCACTCTGAGGAGAATGACTGAAATAATGGCGAGGAAGAGGCCATATCCTGCATCGCCAAGGATCATGCCGAAGAAGATGGGAAAGAAGATCCCGATAAAGGGAGTAGAATCATAGGATGTATATCTTGGCAGGGGTAATATTCTTGTGAACAACTCAAAGGGCTTAAAATATGGAGGATTCCTCAGCATTATTGGTACCCTCTCGAGATCCTCCTCAACCATACCTTTTTCCTCCAGGATGACCCTACCGCTGAATTCACTGTCAAGTTTCTCCTTGAGTTCAGGGACCTTCTCTTTTGGCATCCAGCCATAAATAATAAAGCACATCCTTGTCTCAAACACATAGGCAGTTGCACTTAATACAGAGAACCTTTCATTGATCCATTCTTTGACTTTCGTATATATTGGCCTCCACCCACAAGCAAACCTCTCTAATTCTGCTTCTATTGTCTGCAGCTCATTAGAAAGACCTGAGGTCTTCTCTCTTATATACCTGATTTTTTCTGGAAAAGGGTAGGCCTTAAATGTCTCTGGAAATCTCATCTCAGGGAACCTCTCATCTGACAGTATTCTTCTCACGCCCTCCACATCCTTCTCTGTCACTGATATTAATCCCACTACTGTTCCATCGTCTAAAGAGGTTGTTACCAACTCGAATCTATCCCTCGTAACATCTGAAAGCTCTATTCTGAGCTGCGCAATTGCTTCCAGATCTCTTATAGTTATGCCAATCAACTCAACATCCGGTATTTCGGTTGCCTCAGGAATTAATGACTCAATACCTCTTAAGAAGCGTTCATATCCTCGGAGCTCTTCAAGCTCCTCCCTGATGGCACCTCTTCTGAGAGAGAGTTCACTATACAGGGCAAGATGGAGGTCCAGTGTCTTTGTCAGATCGTAAAGGATCTTTGATGGTTCCAAGTAACTCTCCCTCATGGTTACCTCTGGGAGCAGATTCAATAAATCGTCTATCTTTCTCCTCATATCCTCCAAAAATGCCCTCTCTTTGACAGCATTCATATCAGGGAGAAAGCTCTTTATATAGTCTTCATCCTCTTTTGCAATAAACCCGATGGTATCAGGCTCTATCTGGAGTATTCCTGTCTCCCTTATAAAGGAAAGAACCTCCTCAAGCAGGCCCTTTGGACCCACAATCTCTACCTTTGACATCTTAACAATCATCTTTTCATCCAGGAAGTATTTTCTTTAAATAGGATAATAGGATCTCTCTCAGCCTCTCGTCAGGATAGCTCCTCAGAAATCCCGCCATCTCTTCAGCTCTCATTATAATCTTTCTTGCCTCTTCCTCTGCATCTGCTATCTCTTTCTTTAGGGCATCTTCAAATCTTTCTTGGAGTTTCTCCTCCTCTTCTCTGAGGATTCTTTCTGACTCTCTCTCTTTCTTCTCAACAAGCCTCTTTGCCTCTTCGTGGGCATGAGTGATCCTTTCCTGAATCTCCTTTTCTACCTCAACTAACTCGCTGATGATGCTCTCTCCCATAGCATCATTCTACCAGATTAAGCGAGAAAGGTCCACTTTTACAGGTGGGGACTCTTAGGACAATATCAAACTTTGGGAGGCAGGTCTTTACAATGACCCTTGAAGTGACATGATACAATGCGCCATCGTATTCTATCCTTAAATGGTCTTGCCATGATAATACGTTATTGACATGTCGTCAATTTTTGCGTTTCTAACTTATTGTTTTAATGGATTTTTTAATGCTCGTCTAGCTCTTAATCAGCGGGCCGGGGGTTCGAATCCCTCGCGGCTCACCATCGAAAAACCACGCCCCGCAAGGATTTGCGGGGCTTTTTTGGTTTAGAAAGTTTGTTCAATCTGTGTTATATTGTGACTACACTATACATTTTAAATCCGAAATCAAGGATCTACACCCTGAATCTTCTTAAAATCATCTTTTCCAGTTCCACTGCAAAGAAGACGCCAGATGACAGAGCAAGTGTAAGAACTAGCTCACTCATGGTCAAAGGCTCGGTCTTGAATATGGGATTCAGGAACGGGATATAGATAGTAGCCATCTGGATAACAAAACTGAATACCACCGCTCCAATAAGATATTTGTTGGAGAATATTCCTATTGTGAACAGCGACTTTCTTTCCGACCGGATGGCAAGGACGTGACCAAGCTGTGTGAGACAAAGGACTGTAAAGACCATGGTCTGCCAATGGGCGTGATCTGTCATGATTGACCATGCCTGAACTCCCAGGACAATGCCGCCCATTAAAAGACCAACCCAGATGGCATGCAGGCCAAGCCCATGGGCGAAGATGCTCTCTTTAGGATGCCTCGGAGGTCTCTTCATGATATCCTCTTCTGCCGGCTCGGCTGAAAGGGCAAGGGCAGGAAGACCATCTGTTACAAGGTTTATCCAGAGTATATGGATCGGCAGTAAAGGGATTGGCAGGCCCACGAGGGGAGCAAGAAAGAGTGTCCATATCTCTCCCGAGTTCGTTGTAAGAAGGTATTTTATAAATTTTCTTATATTGTCATATATCTTTCTGCCCTCGTTTACTGCCTTAACTATTGTTGCAAAGTTATCATCAAGAAGTATCATATGAGCTGCCTCTTTGGAGACATCTGTCCCTGTAATCCCCATTGCAATCCCTATATCAGCCCTCTTCAGGGCCGGAGCATCATTCACACCATCTCCTGTCATGGCAACAAACTGGTCTTTATCCTGAAGTGCCTTTACTATCTTTAATTTCTGTTCCGGAGCAACCCTTGCATATACCCTGATATCTTCAACCCTCTCTTCAAACTCTTCTAAAGAGAGTGTATCAAGCTCTTTTCCCGTAATTATTGCCTCAGTGTTATTTTCAAGTATTCCAAGCCTCTTTGCAATTGTTTTTGCTGTAACTGGATGATCGCCTGTTATCATCACAGGAACTATGCCAGCCTGCTTACAGGTCCTTATTGCCTCAAAGACCTCCTCTCTTGGAGGATCCATCATTCCCACAAGCCCCAGCACGGTAAGCTCTCTTTCAATGTTTTCAGGAGAAAAATCCCCGGGCAGTTCCTTCCATCTTCTCATTGCGATGCATAACACCCTGAGGCCCTCCGAGGCCATACGGGTATTTATATTCTCTATCTCGGCTCTGTTGATCTTTCTCACGCCTTCCGAAGTAAGGATGTTGACTGATTTATCAAGCAGGACATCTACACCGCCCTTGGTAAATGATATATATTCACCATGCCAGCGGTGAAAGGTGGTCATACACTTTCGCTCCGAGTCAAAGGGGAGTTCATTCACTCTTGGCATATCCTTCTGGAGTGTGGCCTTGTCAAAACCATTCTCTTTTGCTATCAGGTAAAGTGCCACTTCTGTTGGATCACCAATGATGTTACCAGATGCATTCATCTCTGCATCATTGCTAAGAGCAAGGGAAATCATTAATAAGGAAAAAGGTTGTGAGAGTGGGGAGTCAATATCTTCCAGACCCTTTATCTTCTTTTCATCTGCCTTTATTAAGATGCCATCTACATATATCTGCTCTACTGTCATCTTGTTCAGCGTAAGAGTGCCTGTTTTGTCTGAGCAGATATAGGTGACAGAGCCAAGTGTTTCAACTGCTGGTAGCTTTCTTACGAGGGCATTCTGTCTGACCATCTTTTTTGCACCAAGGGCAAGGGAGATGGTTACAACGGCTGGGAGAGCCTCAGGTATTGCTGCGACTGCAAGTGAGATAGCTGTAAGTAACATTAACATCGGAGATTCACCCCTGAGGAGACCAGTGACGAAGACTATGGCACAAATTACAAGTACAGCAATGGCAAGTTTTTTACCAAATCTTGCAAGCCTCTTCTGAAGGGGTGTTTTTACCTCTTTTTCCTCCTGAAGCATGGTTGCAATCCTGCCAAGTTCGGTCTTCATCCCCGTTGATACGACCACTCCCAGACCGCGGCCATAGGTAACAGATGTGCCTTTGTAAGCCATATTCTTCCTGTCACCAAGGGGGAGATTCTCATCCTGAATTGCCTCTGTCTGTTTTTCTACAGGCACGGATTCTCCTGTAAGGGCAGCCTCTTCAATCTTCAAACGGACAGCCTCAATAAGCCTCATATCTGCTGGTATAATCCTTCCTGCCTCAAGCACTACCACATCCCCTGGCACAAGTTCCGAAGCTGGAATATCTGCAGGAGCACCATCTCTAATAACGGTGGCTGTAGGGGCTGCCATCTCTTTAAGTGCTTCCATTGCCTTTTCAGCCCTGTATTCCTGAACAAATCCAACAATAGCATTGAGAACTATGATCACAACAATTGCAATGGTATCAGCAACCTCACCTATGATTCCTGATATGACAGCAGCAACGATGAGGACAATGATCATGAAATCCATGAACTGATCAAGGAACATTACAAAAGGACTCTTCTTCTTTTTCTCTACAAGTTCATTTGGCCCATATTCCCTGAGGCGGATTGCAGCCTCCTCTGAAGAGAGGCCCTGAGGGGATGTATTCAAATCTTTTAGAATCTGATAAATATCTTTTTGCCAGTACATGGCACTACTGTTCTTTTTCAATCAAATCCTCCGATAGCTATAGACTATAATAAATCAGCCATTCGGGAAGTTCTATCCCGCCTCCCGGTACACCTCCGATTGCTACCAGCATAATAGTAAGTATACCATCAAAATCATAGTCCTGAGCCCCTTTAATTTTATAACTTCTTATAATAAAAAAGACCTTTGTCACGATAAATTTATCATGACAAAGGTCTCGCTCGTTAGGTTTGTTACCTAACCAGTGGTGCCGGTCTGCCTTAGGCAGACGTACTGACGACATCCACTGATAAAGCTACTCCCCTTTCTCTTTCATTAAACTACCTTAAAGAAGAGCCTTCTGTCAAGTCCCAGATTTGTCATAGCAGAATCTTCCCAAAGAAACAAAATATTCTTTTATTACAAGGGAGTATAATAACAATTTAAAGTATTATTTAAAAAGGAAAACGCCTCTTCTCTTGCACAAGAGAAGAGGCTTACTGGAAGAAAGGCATGAAATGTTATGATGCTACTACTTCTTGTCCTCTGAAGAGTGAGGTCTGTTAGCTCCCTGAAGATTCTCCTTGCTTTCGGAAGGATTTTCCTTGTTATCCAACGGCGAGCCTATCCTGAACTTCTCCTCCATAGCCACAAGACGCATGCTGCTGACTTCATCCATCATTAGATCCAGCCTTATTACCATACAGACCTCCTCCTTAATTTTGCTTTGAGTATCTTCTTTTTTAGCTCGTGGATGTATTATGTAAAGGGGTTCTCAGAGGTTCAAATCTTACAAGTTAAAAAAGAATTGCTCTTTTATGAAATTTTGAATATCTTTTATTTTAAAATACCATAATTGTATATTTAGGAGCAAGGCACTTGATTCAGGTTAAAGAGTCTCAAATAACCGGGACAGTCCAAAAAGACTGTCCCGGGCAGAAAATCAATTAAAAGCTCATACCAACCTCAACAAAGGGACCTTTGAACTTAATTGAGGCTTCAACATCGGAGTGATCAATCTTGATCTTTTCATACCTGTAACCACCGCCAATGAATAGCGGACCTATCGGCTTTATCTTCACACGGCCAATAAGGTCATAGTAATGGTTTGAGCTATAAGCAATACCTCTTCCTTCTGCCTCTATGCTTAGAAACCCTGCAGGATTCAGCTGCACTGCCGCATAGAGCATGGGAACAGGCAGTGTAAAGCTTTTGGATTCTGAGAGATTGCCCTGGCTCACCTCTGCCTTGAGGTCAATAATTCTTGCATTTATACCTAATTCCATGTTAAGAACTCCGGCGGTTGCCGTGTTTATAAAGGGAAGAGAATAATAAAGACCAATATCGTAATGATTTAACTTAACCATGGAATCAAAGGGGACATTTGCCGTAAATGTGGTGTCACCGAATCTGAAGTTGATATCCTTGGAGCCTGTCTCCTCGAACTTCATTGGAGTGGCCATCAGGTAAATATTGGGAAGAAACAGAGGTGTCTGAAGCTTTGCCCTGAAGAAGGGCTTCTTTTCGGAATCATACTTGAGGTTGTCTTCCACATCCAGGCTCTCGCCCTTATAGCTAATATCACCCGATGGGTCCTGCTTCCAGTAACCGGCAGAGATTTCCAACCCAACAGCATAAGAGTAAGTGGTTGACAGTAGAAGTAACAGAACAGAAAGAATCAGACTGCCAAGATAGGCTCTCTTCATATGCTTCCTCCTTGTTTGAGTTTTTTATATTATACCACTATTGTTTGATAAAATAAGCGCAGTCGGAAAGCAAAATTTCTCACCCTGACAATAATTATCTAAATATAAAAATACTACATCTATCTCTTATTATCCCCTTTATTC
>JALUAR010000157.1 GCA_027050975.1 Thermodesulfovibrio sp. | reverse complement strand
AGTAAAGAGTGTTCACAAGAGTTAAAGGAAGCAGAGTTCCATGTTGGTGATATGCGTGACCTTCCCAAGGAATGGACAGAACGTTTTCATGCTGTTATTTGCATTACGGCGTTTCAACATATTCCTTTTAAAAATAATTGTGCATTGAAAGTATTGAAGGAATTTTACCGGATATTGAAACCAGGTGGAATTCTTAGAGTTGATTTACAATTAGGACGTGAAACAGGCTATGATCCTGATCTACGCTTTATTCAAGGTATTCAGGATGTACAGGTTGTAGCTTCCCTTTTTGAGCAAGCTGGTTTTACCATCCTAGAGAAGTTCAACTGGAGCCTTGAGCCAGGGAAAAATTCTTACCGGAGGCCAATTAGTTTTCATTTTGTAGATTTTTGGCTGAGAAAAAAATGATATAAAATGATTTGTAAAAGTTTAGACTTAATCTGACAATTGCCCCCTCCAGAGGCTCTCCATCTGTCAGGCTCGGTCAGAACCCAAAATCAACCTCTACATTTACATTAGAGTGAATCTTCTCCTTTGCCAAGGACACATTCTCCAAAAAGGTCTCCATCGGGGGCTTACCTTCACAGTGCTTCCCCTGGTGTGGCCTCTGACTATTGTATTTCACTATCCACAAATCCAAATCCTCCTGCAGCTCCTCTAAGCTTCGGTAAAGCTTCCGCCTCAACGCTATGGAGTAAAACTCCTCCTTGATCGTCCGGTGGAACCGTTCGCATATTCCATTGGTCTGAGGGTTCTTGGCTTTGGTCTTGGTGTGCTCTATGTCGTTCAAAGCCAAAAAGAGCTCGTATTCGTGCCGGTCAATACGTCCGCAAAATTCCGTCCCCCGATCTGTTAATATCCTCAATACCGATATCCCATGCTCCTCAAAAAACGGTATCACCCGATCATTCAGTAAATCTGCGCTGTTGATAGGATGCTTGCTGGTGTAAAGCTTCGCAAAAGCCACTTTTGAATAGGTGTCTATAAAAGTCTGCTGGTAGATCCGGCCTACCCCTTTGATAGTGCCCACATAATAAGTATCTTGCGCCCCCAGATATCCCACGTGCTCGGTCTCGATTTCCCCCTGGGCTATCTTCTCCTCCTGCGCCTTCTCCAACGCCCAAAGCTGCCTCTCCGTAAGAATCTCCCCCGTCCGCGCTACCCTCTCCTCTAACGCCCTGAGCCTCTTCTCAAAACGCTCCAGCCCGTGCCTAAGCCAGATGCTCCTTACCCCAGCCGGAGATACAAATATCCCCCGCTTCCTCAATTCGTCGCTTACCCTCTTTTGGCCCAAAGAGGATTCCCCAAAGCCAGTTCCACCACCGCCCGCTCTACCTCTTCTGAAACCCGATTCTTAAAATTCGGTTTCCGGCGGCCCTTCTCGTAAAGGGCCTCTATTCCGCCTTCCTCGTAAGCCTTCTTGATCCGATAGAAGGTGTCTCGACTGAAACCCCTAACCCGGCAAGCCTCGGAGACATTCTTTAAATACGCCGCTAACTCTAGCAAACCTAGCTTGTTTTTGATAAGCTTCTCTTGGGTGGTCATGGCTACTCCTCCTTATTTTGAGTTTTGGGTGAAGCTCTCTCTGGAGGGTAGCCTAGACCCCCCCTTTGGGAAGGTCTACTGTCAGATTAAGTCTGAGCTAATGCAAATGATTTTAATAAAAATTGGACTTACTTATGTTAATTCTATTTGCTAGTGATCTTCACGGAAAACTGGAACTTTATAATCAACTGATATCCTTAGTAAAGGAGAAAAAACCATCTATTTTAATACTTGGTGGTGATCTCCTACCAAAGTGCAGTTCGGGAAGAGATCTCTTTAAAGTTCAGCGCGATTTTATACGGATAGAGCTAATCAACTTTTTCCATAAATTATTTTTATTATATACTTCATTAGAAGTAGGATTAATGCTTGGTAATGATGATTTTTCTTCTTTACGTGAAGAGTTCTTATATTTAGATGATAAGGGCTTATTCAAATTAATTGATAATCAAAGATGGACTACAGGTTCAGGGTGGCATATTATTGGTTTTAATTTAGTTCCTGAAACACCTTTTGCTTTGAAGGATTTTGAACGTAGAGATTGTGAGAACACTCCAATCCACTATCCTGCTGTTCGATCGATTTGTTCAGTAAAGGATTCCTATAGATTTATTGACGCTAAAACCTGGCTTTTATCCCATCCAAGTCTTTCTGAAGAATTATCTCGCCTACCACAAGTAGTGAAACCAGAGAAAACAATTTTTGTTTCTCATTGTCCTCCATATAATACCCCTTTAGATGTAAGGCTTGACGGAAAACATGTCGGAAGCATAGCAATAAGAAGATATATTAAATCAGAACGGCCATTAATAAGTCTTCATGGACACATTCACGAATCTTTTTTAATGACAGGAAAATATTTTACACAATTGGGCGATACTATTTGTTTTAATCCTGGCCAAATACATTATCCTTATCTTGATGCTGTACTATTAAACACGGACGATCCCGCATATAATAACGAGCACACAGGCAGAGAATTATCTGTTTCAAAAGAAAGTTTCAACCTTTTAAAAGCTCCTTTTGTTGAACTGCAGAGTTATAAAAGGAAAAAGAAATAGAGACCTTTTGAGATTTTGTAATTTAAAATGATGTCATCTGGATTGTGTCTCTACGCAAAACAAGTGAATTGATGTGGCATGCGTTTTAAAGGAGCGAATAAACAAATGTTTAACGATGATGTATTCATGGCTAAATGGATGTCTGAAGAAAGTGAACGAACGATCAACAGAGAGATGAATGGAGAGATGGACATATGGGTTGAAGGAAGGAATGGATAGTGAATGAATTAATGATGGAATGAATGAATAATTAAAAGGAGGAATACTTGATTGAAGGAAGAAAAGACTGAA
>JALUAR010000156.1:1398-2941 GCA_027050975.1 Thermodesulfovibrio sp. | reverse complement strand
CCTCTCTTTTGTATTATTAAGCTCCTGTTCAAGGGACTGTATCCTTTCCTCCAGTTTTTTCTTTTCTTCTTCAATCTCAGGTCCTTGTGAACTCTTTTCAAGAGAGCCCAGCTTTTTTGCTATCTCAAGCTCCTTTTCAAGGCTAAGAACCCTCTTTTTTTCATTTTCAAGGGCTATCTTTGCCTCAACAAATCTGTTATGTTCCTCTGTTGCTTTTTGTTTTAAAGCATTGATCTCCTGTTCAAGGGTGGCAATTTTAACACCTCTATTTCCAAGCTCAAGTTTTGCCTTCCTCAATTCTTCTTCCAGTTCCTTCACCTTTTCTGCTATCTTTTTTTCTTCTTCTCTTTCAGCTTTTATCTCTTCTATCAAGAATGCATCTACAGGCAGCTGTATAATAGCCATCGGGTCAAGTTCAATAGCAATTCTGGAAGCCACTATAAACCTGTATTCATACGGTTTTTCCTCTGTAAGAGAAGAATCAAAACTCAAAGCAAGCTCTTCCTCATAAGGATCAACAATGGAATATCCAAAGAACAGATCTTCATCCCTTATATAAACATAATTGAAAAGAAGCCTCAACCTTTCCACCAGCTCCTCTATCTCAAAAGGATATTTTTTCTGACTGTCCACCCCCACCACTATCATACCATCAGGTTTTAACTGAAGATTTATCTGCTCAAGCCAGTTTTCAATATCCGGGATAAAAGCCATATCAGGGACTATGATCAGATCATAACTATAGACAGGCAGAGGAGAGCCAGCAATTATGAACTCTATATTTTCTATCTGTATTTCTGACTGCAATTTCTTAAGAGTGTTTTCATCTTTGCATATAGCAGTTATTGATTCAGCCCCTATATTTTTCAGAAATTCCAGTTGAAATCCTGTTGGAAACCATATAAGTAACCTTTTACCTGAGATATAAGGTTCAATATATACGTATCTAACAATATTATAATATCCCTTCTGATCTGAAATTCTACCCTGCATTTTGTACCTACTCCCTTTTAATATTTAATGCAAACATATATTCCAGTCTTTCTCTGAATATGGTTGAAAGATTATCTCTTGAAAGGCCGCCTTTTTCAGTAAAATATCTTGTGATCATATATCCAGGTACCAGTTCAAAATACGGATTCAGTACCTCTATATTTTCATGTTCTATATCCCATACCTCTTTGGGGTCATGGAATTCTTCTATATTATCCTGATGATGTAACTCTTTAAGTTTTAATTTTAACGAATGGGTCATCACATAAAACGGTTTATCATGCATCCTTGCAGTGACTGCAAGGGGATAAGAACCTATCTTATTTACAACATTACCATTTGGATAAAGAGAATCTGCACCTATCATAACAAAATCTGCTTCTTTAACTTTCTGAGCAATAGCACAATCAACAAAGAAATTAACTTTAATACCTTCTTTTGCAAGCTCAAGCGCTGTATTTCTCCCTTCCATACTCGGTCTTGACTCTCCTACAATTACAAGTTCTGGCTTTATCTCTTTTAATACAGCAAAAACAGTACTGCTCCAGGA
>JALUAR010000156.1:0-1388 GCA_027050975.1 Thermodesulfovibrio sp. | reverse complement strand
CTATAGAACGAACAAGTCTCTCATGATAATGGTCAGCTTTTACAAATACTTCATCCCAGTCATCTTTATAAATGTCATTGGCAACTTCCCTGTAAAGATCTATAGCAGCCTGCCCTATCATGGTCATAACAGGCCTGAGTTCCAGGAGTAACTTCACTCCTTTATTCCATCTATGAAGTCTATCTTTATTATTTTTGCCCCGTTTTACGAATTCTTTAAATGCATATATGGCTCTTTCTGTAAGTTCCTGTGACCCTGAAGTTGTATCCTCCCGTATGGCATTTAATTCTTCCAGAAACCTTTCCATTTTTTCCTCCTCTCCAGTAATTTATTTTAAACTTTCAAATGTATCTTTTAAGCCAGGTACTGTCTCAAATTGATCCATCTCTCCAGGATCTATCCATTTATATTCAACATTTTCCCAGTCAAGTCTGGGTTCAATATTTCTCTCCAATTTAAAAAGAAAGGGATATACAAGCCACCGTCTCTCTCCATCAACAATAAGTAATGGGTCTGCCCTTTTAATAAGCCGAAGATTTTCTCTGCTTATACCTGTCTCTTCTTCTATCTCTTTTATAGCCTGTCTCAGCGGTTCATCTTCAAGATAGCCACTTATACCTGACCATCTTCCCTGATAGGAACCAACTCTTCCAGACCTTCTTACTATTAAAATTCTTCCGTTCTTTTCTATAAATGAAGTCACAACTTTAACTGGCTCCCGTTTCTGCATGGCTACTGGGAAATATAAAGTTATTTACCAGATTGTAATATTATCCAGTCAACAATTTTTTGCCAAACTTTTTCTTTTGCCTGATCTCCTATTAGTACACTAATATGTCCTCCTGGAGCAATCACCACCTCTTTTTCAGCTTTATCAGATATAAGATCCATAATCTTTTCTATAGACTTAACAGGAGCTATGTTATCACTTTCACCAGCTACACTGAATACAGGAATATCAACACGCTTTAGATCTACATATCTACCATTTATATACAGGTTTTTTTCAGATAACTTATTATAAAGAAACAACTCATAGAAGAATTCTTTAAATGTCTCTCCTGGATAAGGTATCATGGAATCAAGCCACTCATTTGTCAGCTCATACCCGGCAATTGCTTTAAAGTCCTCTGGATCAAGAACAACATTTAAAGTCCTTGTTAACAATCTATATGAACTTAAAAGCTTAAAACCTGCAGAAGCCAGAACTGATGGTACCATACCTGCCATATCAACAAAATCAGAAACCTGATTATGTAAAAGCCATCCAAGCAAATACAATAAACCAAGCTTTGAAAAATCAATAGGTGTTGCCACGGTTATTATTCCTTTTATATCTCTATCAGGGAAAAGACTTTGATATATAAGTAGAAGTATTCCACCCATAC
>JALUAR010000155.1:33803-45711 GCA_027050975.1 Thermodesulfovibrio sp. | reverse complement strand
ACAACGTGAACATAGAGGTTGAACTGATCACGACAGTGGCAATGGAAGAGGGATTGAGGTTTGCAATCAGGGAAGGTGGACGTACGGTAGGAGCCGGTGTTGTTACCAAGATATTAGAGTAGGGAGATCATGAATCAAAAGATAAGAATAAAACTAAGAGCATACGACCACAGAATTTTAGATCAGTCTGTAAAGGAGAT
Organism: Thermodesulfovibrio sp.; assembly: GCA_027050975.1. GTDB lineage: Bacteria > Nitrospirota > Thermodesulfovibrionia > Thermodesulfovibrionales > JdFR-85 > JALUAR01. Next base: position 45,511 of record JALUAR010000155.1, on the reverse strand, counting down.
CGTGGAGACTGCCAAGCGGACTGGAGCCAGAATAGCCGGGCCGGTGCCGCTACCCACGAGGATTCAGAAGTTTACCGTGTTAAGGTCTCCTCATATAGACAAGAAATCGAGAGAGCAGTTTGAGATAAGGACACATAAGAGACTGATAGATATCTATGATCCAACCCCGCAGACAGTGGATGAACTCATGAAACTTGAACTGGCTGCAGGGGTAGATGTGGAGATCAAGCTATGACGGGCATACTTGGTAAAAAGATAGGAATGACCCAGATATTTGACGAAAAGGGTAATGTCATACCTGTAACGGTCGTGCAGGCAGGACCCTGTCAGGTGATTCAGGTCAAGACAGTTGACAAGGATGGTTATGAGGCTGTACAGGTTGGATTTGAGGAGATTAAGAAGCTGAAGAGAGTAAACAAGCCCATGAAGGGCCACTTTGACAAAGCTGGTGTGCCACCTTACAGGGTATTGAGAGAGTTTCCGATGAAGGATCTGAATGTCGGTGATGTGGTGACTGTTGAAAGATTTCAGAAGGGTGACAAGGTGAGTGTGAGCGGAATATCAAAAGGAAAAGGTTTTCAGGGTGTTATGAAGAGACACGGTTATGGCGGTGGCCCCGGTTCTCACGGTTCGATGTTCAACAGGGCCCCGGGTTCCATTGGTAGCAGTGCATTCCCGTCAAGGGTGTGGAAGAACAAGGGTATGCCAGGCCGCATGGGCGGTGTGCGTGTAACAGTAAAAAACCTTACCGTGGTGGATGTTAAGCCTGACCAGAATCTGCTCCTTATTAAGGGGGCAGTGCCAGGACCACGGGGTGGATATATAGAAGTGAGGAAGGAAGACTGATATGCCAGAGGTAGAGGTCAAGGACAGGAATAATAAGGTTGTAGAGAAGCTAACTCTTCCAGAGGATGTTTTTGGCAGAGAGGTAAAGCCTGAGTTGCTTCATCAGGCAGTTGTGAATTACCTTGCCAATCAGCGCCAGGGTACACACTCCACAAAGACCAGAGGCACCATAAGGGGAGGAGGAAAGAAACCCTGGAGGCAGAAGCATACAGGTAGGGCAAGGCATGGCAGTATCAGGTCGCCTTTGTGGAGAGGTGGAGCCATTGTCTTCGGTCCTCAGCCAAGGGACTATTATTACAAACTGCCGAAAAAGCAAAAGAGACTGGCTCTGAAGACCGCATTAAGCGCAAAACTGAAGGATAATGAACTGACAGTAATAGATAATCTGAATTTTGAAAAGCCCAGGACAAAGGATATGGTGACCCTTCTAAAGGGGCTTGGAATAGACGGAAAATCAGTGCTGATAGTGACTCCTGATAAAGACGAAAATGTGTATCTCTCTGCACGGAATATTCCAGGAATAACGGTAATAAGGGCAGTGGATCTGAATACGTACGAGCTTCTTGCTCATGATCATGTGCTAATGACCAAGGGAGCACTCAGCAAGGTTCAGGAGGTATGGGGATGAGAGATCCTCACGAGGTAATTATAAGACCGATCTTTACAGAAAAGGCGACATATCTGAAGGAGACAGGAAATAAACTGATTGTTGAGGTGGACAGAAACGCCAATAAGATAGAAATTAAGAAGGCCTTTGAGGAACTATTCAATGTGAAGGTTGAGAAGGTTGCAACCATAAATGTGAAGGGCAAGAAAAAGAGGTGGGGCAGGTCAGTTGGTAGGACCAGGGCAATGAAAAAGGCCATAGTAACCCTTAAGAAGGGCGAGAAACTCGACTTTATAGAAGGAGTATAAGAGATGGGTATCAGGATATATAAGCCGACATCCCCTGGTAGAAGGTTCATGTCAGTAGCTGACTTCAGTGACATTACTACTGACGAGCCGTATTACCCGCTTTGCGAACCTTTGAAGAAGACCGGCGGAAGAAACAACTTCGGAAGGGTAACGGCATGGCACAGGGGTGGAGGAAACAAACGGCTTTACAGGAAGATAGATTTCAAGAGGGACAAGATAGGCATTCCGGCAACTGTGGAGACAATAGAGTATGATCCTAACAGGACGGCAAGAATAGCCTTACTGAAGTATGCTGATGGAGAGCGCAGATATATCATAGCCCCTCACGGTCTTCAGGTAGGCGAGACGCTGATGTCCGGACCGGATGCGGAAATAAAGGTGGGCAATGCCCTTCCTCTGAAGAATATGCCCCTGGGTACATTTATCCATAATATTGAGCTAAGACCAGGTGAAGGGGCAAAGCTGGTCAGGAGCGCAGGTGCTCAGGCACAGCTTGTTGCAAAGGATGAGAGATACGCCCAGATAAAGATGCCTTCCGGAGAGGTGAGGCTTATACCAATAAACTGCATGGCAACAATCGGACAGGTAAGTAACGTGGATCATGAAAATATAAATTACGGAAAAGCTGGAAGGCGTCGCTGGCTTGGTAGAAGACCTGTAGTCAGAGGTGTTGCAATGAACCCGGTGGATCATCCCCTTGGTGGTGGTGAGGGTAGGTCTTCAGGTGGTAGGCCAGCCTGCACACCTTGGGGTAAACCCGAGGGAGTAAAGACGCGTAAAAATCGCAGGACTGATAAATATATCATCAAGAGGAGAAAGTAAAAGGAGGCAGTAAGTGCCAAGGTCACTTAAAAAGGGTCCATATGTAGATCCAAAATTGATGAAGAAGGTTCGGAAGATGATGGAGACTGGAGAGAAGAAAATTATCAAGACCTGGTCCAGAAGATCCACCATCATTCCAGAGTTCGTAGGCTTTACTTTTGCAGTGCATAATGGCAAGAATTTTATTCCTGTATATGTTACGGAGAATATGGTAGGACATAAACTTGGTGAGTTTGCCCCAACACGTACATACAGGGGGCATGCAGGTAGTGAAAAGACAACAAAGGTGAAAAGGTAAAGGGTAGATACCATGGAAGCAAGGGCTGTACTCAGATATGCAAGGATAACACCAAGAAAGGCCAGAAGGGTTATTAACCTTATACGTGGCAAGAAGGCCGGTGAGGCAATGATTGCCCTCAAGTATATGCCCTACAGGGGAGCAAGATTCGTGGAGAAGCTTCTGAGGTCAGCAATGGCCAATGCCGAGCAGAAGGATGTTGCTGTTCCTGAGGAGATGAGAATTGTCAGGGCGTATGTGGATGAAGGACCAATGATGAAGCGGCTTTTCCCAAGGGCAATGGGTAGGGCGAATATTATTAAGAAGAAAACAAGTCACATAACAATTGTGCTTGCAGAGGAAGAAGAGAATTCCTGAATATTTGGGGGTGAATTTTGGGACATAAGACTCATCCGATAGGAAACAGAATTGGGATTATAAGGACCTGGGATTCAAGATGGTTCCTGAAGCAGGGATATGCTGATCAGCTTCATGAGGATCTCCAGATCCGGAAGTATATAAAGAACAAGCTCTACCATGCCGGTATCTCCAGGATCGAGATAGAACGTGCTGGAGAGAGAGAAGGTCAGAAGGTAAGAATCATTATTCATACTGCAAGACCTGGAATCATAATCGGTAAAAAGGGTGCTGAGGTTGAAAAGCTGAAAAAAGAGATTGAGGCAATGACAGGAAAGCAGATCACTATAGATATAAAAGAGATAAGGAAGCCTGAACTTGACGCTCAGCTTGTGGCTGAAAACATTGCGCTTCAGCTGGAAAAAAGGGTTGCCTACAGAAGGGCGATGAAGAAGGCTGTTGCAGCTGCAATGAGATTTGGTGCTCTTGGTATCAGGGTACAGTGTGCAGGCAGACTTGCCGGTGCAGAGATCGCCCGCAGAGAGTGGTACCGTGAAGGAAGAGTGCCTCTTCACACATTCAGGGCAGATATAGATTACGGCTTTGCAGAGGCAAAGACAACATACGGAGTAATAGGTGTAAAGGTCTGGATATACAAAGGTGATGTGCTTGAGCCGGGAAGCACCGGAGAGATAAAAATTTAAGCTTTGAATATTGAGTTTTGAATAAATTAATTCAGTGGGGTAAAAGACCATGTTAATGCCAAAAAAGGTTAAATATCGTAAGAAGCAGAAAGGTAGGATGAAGGGGAAGGCCTACAGGGGCTCTGAGATTGCTTTTGGCCAGTATGGATTGAAGGCCCTTGAGCCTGGCTGGATTACGAGCCGTCAGATCGAGGCTGCCCGTATTGCCATTAACAGGCATGTTAAGAAGGGGAGTAAAATCTGGATACGTATCTTTCCGGATAAACCCATCACAAGAAAACCTGCAGAGACAAGGATGGGTAAGGGTAATCCCGAGTTCTGGGTGGCAGTGGTTAAACCCGGAAGAATACTCTACGAGATGGCTGGAGTTCCTGAAGAATTGGCCCGTGAAGCTCTCAGGCTTGCATCAAATAAACTTCCTATTGCTACTAAATTTGTTAAGAGAGGGGAGGAGGTAATTTGAGACCTTCTGAACTGAGAGAGATGACTGTTGAGGAGCTGAAGGCCAAGGAGAAGGAACTCCGCAAGGAGCTATTTAACCTGAGGTTTCAGAAGGCCACGGGAGAGATTCAGAACCCTATGCGTATAAAGGCTGTCCGTAAGGACATTGCAAGGATTCTTACGATAATAACAGAAAAGGAGAGGCAGGTAAGATAGGTATGCCCAAGAAGGTATTTGTTGGTAAGGTTATAAGCGATAAGATGGACAAGACGGTAACGGTGGCTGTTACCCGTCTTTACAAGCATCCCCTTTATAAGAAGTACATAAAGAGAACGACCAAGCTCAAGGCTCACGATGAGAACAACGCCTGTAAGATAGGCGACACGGTGAAGGTGATAGAATCAAGACCGCTTAGCAAAACAAAACGTTGGGTTGTTCTTGAGATACTCAATAGAGAGGCATAAAGATACCGGATTTTGTAGAATTTGATGATTATCTTTAAGGAATATAGAGGGAGTGAAGAGAGATGATTCAGGTTCAGACTATGTTGAACGTTGCAGACAACTCAGGTGCCAAGAAGGTGATGTGCATCAGGGTGCTTGGAGGCTCGAAAAGAAGGTATGCCAGGGTCGGGGATGTGATTGTGGTGAGTGTGAAGGAGGCTACCCCCAGCGGCACAATCAAGAAGGGCTCCAAGGCAAAGGCGGTTGTTGTCAGGACGAAGAAGGAGACAAGAAGGCCTGATGGTACCTATATAAGGTTTGACGAGAATGCCTGTGTTCTGATTAATGCACAGGGCGAACCAATAGGCACGAGGGTATTTGGACCTGTGGCCAGGGAGTTGAGGTGGAAGGAATTTACAAAGATCATTTCTCTCGCTCCAGAGGTATTATAGGAGGAAGGATGGGCTTAAGAGTTAAAAAAGATGACACCGTAGTGGTAATAGCTGGCAAAAACAAGGGAAAACAGGGTAGGGTGCTATCCGTTATCCCTGATAAGGACCGTGTTGTTGTGGAAAAAGTAAATATCGTAAAAAGACATATGCGCCCATCTGCAAAATACAGAGAGGGTGGTATTTTAGAGAAAGAAGCGCCGATTCATATATCAAATGTGATGCTTATATGTCCAAGGTGTCAGAAACCAACAAGGATTGGCAACCAAATACTTGAGAACGGAAGAAAGGTCAGGGTTTGTAAGAAGTGTAAGGAGGTAATTGACCAGTAATGGCTGAGAAGAAATATATACCAAGGTTAAAAGAAAAGTATTTTAATGAGGTTGTTCCTCAGTTAATGAAGGAGTTTTCATACAAGAGCATTATGCAGGTGCCAAGGCTTGAGAAGATTGTGTTAAACTGCGCCCTTGGAGAGGCCCTGTCTAACATCAAACTGCTTGATGCTGCACAGCAGGAGTTGAGCCTGATTGCAGGACAGAAGGCGGTTATTACAAAGGCAAAACGCTCCATTGCGGGCTTTAAGCTGAGAAAGGGAATGCCAATAGGGTGCAAGGTAACCCTGAGGGGTGACAGAATGTATGATTTCCTTGACAAGCTCATCAGCATTGCCATCCCCAGGATAAGAGACTTCAGGGGTTTGAGTTCCAGAAGCTTTGACGGAAGGGGTAATTATTCCATGGGCGTTAAGGAGCAGTATATCTTTCCTGAGATAGATTATGACAAGGTGGATATGGTTCACGGTTTTGATATAACAATCTGTACCACCGCTGAGACGGATGAAGAAGGTAAGGCATTACTTAAGTATCTTGGAATGCCTTTTAGGAACTGATAAAGAACAACTAATTTACAGGAGTAGAAATGGCAAAGAAGTGTCTTATAGAAAAGCACAAAAGACCACCAAAGTTTAAGGTGAGGGCCTACAACAGATGCAAAATCTGCGGTAGACCCAGAGGGTATATGAGGAAGTTCGGTATGTGTAGAATATGTTTCAGAACCCTTGCTCACCAGGGATTAATACCTGGTGTAAGAAAATCAAGTTGGTAGGGAGAGAGAGATGCTGACAGATCCAATCGCTGATATGTTGACAAGGATCAGAAATGCCATTATGGTGAAGGCAGAGAAGGTTGATATTCCTGCCTCAAGGATGAAGCTTGAGATAGCCAAGATACTGAAAGAAGAGGGCTTTATCAGGGCCTATAAGATTCTGAAGGATAAAAGGCAGGGGATTCTCAGGATATCACTGAAGTATGTTGATGGCAATTGTGTAATTACCGGTCTTAAAAAGGTAAGCAAACCCGGTAGAAGGGTTTATGTGGGATATAGAGATATTCCGAAGGTAATGGGTGGTGTTGGTATAGCAATTCTGACCACATCAAAGGGTATTAAGAGCGATAGAGCCTGTAGACAGGAGAAGATAGGAGGAGAGCTCCTCTGCTATGTATGGTAGTTTGATCTTATATTCCAAGGAAATTCAGTATTCAGAAAGAAGAGGAGAATAGAGGATGTCACGGATAGGTAGAAAGCCGATAGAGATTCCACAGGGAGTTGAGGTTAACATTCAGGGCACCTTGGTCAAGGTAAAAGGGCCCAAGGGGCAGCTTCAGTGGAATTTCCCTCCCACCATGAAGGTTGCCATAGAGGATGGCAAGGTTGTGGTGACACGGCCTGACGATTCAAAAAGAAACAGGGCGCTTCATGGTTTGACAAGGAGCCTTATTGCCAATATGGTCAAGGGAGTGAGCGAAGGATATAAGAAGGAGTTGGAGATCGTTGGCGTTGGTTACAGGGTTGATCTTAAAGGTAATAAGCTCGTTTTCTCACTCGGTTACTCTCATCCTGTGGAGTTTCCGCTACCTGATGGCATTACCGCAGAGGTTGACCATAAGGCAAGACCGATAAAGCTGACCCTTCACGGGATAGACAAGCAACTGATAGGACAGGTTGCGGCTAACATCCGTTCCCTCAGAGCACCTGATGCATATAAGGGTAAGGGTATAAGATATGCCGGAGAACAGTTAAGGCTGAAACCTGGCAAGGCTGGTAAGTAACGGTTGAATACAACTGATTGGAGGATATAAATTGAGAAGGACTAAGGATCAGGCGAGAAAGAGGAGACACAGAAGAATCAGAAAGAAGATCTATGGCACACCGGAAAGACCGAGGCTTTCGGTTTATGGTTCCCTGAACCATATATACGCCCAGATAATTGATGATATGAAGGGCGTAACGCTTGTGTCTGCCTCTACTATGGATAAAGAGCTTAAGGGTGAGATCAAGCACGGTGGCAATGTAGAGGCAGCCAAAAAAGTAGGCGCCCTTGTTGCCAAGAGGGCTGTTGAAAAGGGCATTAAGAAGGTTGTTTTTGACAGAGGTGGTTTCAGATATCATGGTAGAATTAAGGCTCTTGCTGATGCAGCAAGAGAAGGCGGACTGGAGTTTTAATTGAAGATTTAACATTGAAGATTTAGAGTTGAAAATTTTTCAATCTTCAATTTTCAATAATTAAAAGGAGGTATGGTGCAGAGAATCGATCCATCAGAGCTTGAGCTGCAGGAAAAAGTGATATTTATTAACAGAGTCTCCAAGGTTGTGAAGGGAGGAAGGAGATTCTCCTTTACTGCACTGGTTACCGTTGGAGATGGTGCAGGTGTGGTTGGTGTTGGAAAGGGAAAGGCATCGGAGGTTGCAGATGCCATAAGAAAGGCTATTGAACAGGCAAAGAAGTCCCTGATCAGATTTCCTCTGAAGGATGGCACCATTCCTCATATGATACTTGGCAAGTTTGGTGCGGGAGAGGTTCTACTTAAGCCAGCGCCAAAAGGTACAGGAGTGATAGCAGGAGGTGCAGTGAGGCCTGTGCTGGAGGTGGCAGGGCTTGAGAATATAGTTGCCAAGTCCATAAGGAGTCATAACCCCTTTAATGAGGCTAAAGCCACTATAGATGGACTACTTAATCTGAAGGACCCCGAAACAGTAAGGAAGATAAGGGGTAGGGGAGCAGAAGAAGCAACAGCAGAAGGAGTTGGTAAAAATGCTTAAGATCACACTGAAGAGGAGTTATATTGGTACTCCCGAAAAGCTCAGAAGGGTACTAAGGAGCCTTGGTCTGAGAAAGATCGGGCACACTGTTGTAAAGCCTGATGTTCCTTCAATACGAGGAATGATCAACAAGGTTCCGCATCTTATAAAGGTTGAGAAGGTTGAGGAGGAGCAATAATGAAGATAAATGACCTGAGACCTGCAGAGGGCAGTAAAAAGAGAAAGAAGCGTGTAGGAAGAGGTCCCGGTTCCGGACACGGCAAGACAGCCTGTAAAGGACATAAAGGCCAGAAAGCACGCTCCGGTGGCGGTGTTTCTCCAGGTTTTGAAGGCGGACAGATGCCACTTCACAGAAGACTTCCAAAGAGGGGATTCAAAAATGCCCCTTTTAAAAAGGTATACACCGTTGTCAATCTGAAGAGGCTGGCTGTCATTGAGGGTGTTGATACGATAACACCTGAAGTGCTTCTTGAGAAAAGGGTTATAAGCAAGATTAACGATGGTGTTAAAATCCTGGGTGACGGGGAGTTAAGCAGGCCTTTGACAATCAAGGCCCATGCCTTCAGTGCATCCGCACTTCAGAAGATCAAAGATGCTGGTGGAAAGGCTGAGGTGATTTAGTTGGGTGTTCTCTCTTCCTTTCAGAATATCTTCAAGGTTGAGGAATTAAAAAAGAGGGTTGTTTTTACCCTCGCACTTCTTGCTGTTTACAGAATCGGCTGTCACGTTCCCACTCCTGGAATAAACGGAGAGGCCCTTAGCAAGTTTTTGACAGAGAAGGGTGGAGCACTGATGGGCTTTTTTGATATCTTCTCTGGTGGTGCCCTTTCCAGAATGACAATCTTTGCCCTCGGTATCATGCCCTACATTAGTGCATCCATTATTCTTCAGCTCCTGACCGTGGTTATTCCTGCTCTTGGAAAGCTTGCAAAGGAGGGTGAAGAGGGCAGAAAGAAGATTGTCAAATACACCCGTTATGGCACGGTGTTGATCAGTGCTGTACAGTCATTCGGTATAGCAATCGGACTTGAGAGTATGCAGCAGGGGGCTTTTATTCAGTATCCTGGATGGGGGTTCAGGTTGCTGACCATGATAACCCTTACCGCGGGAACAGCCTTTATTATGTGGCTTGGTGAGCAGATTACAGAGAGAGGGATAGGAAATGGAATATCACTTATAATTTATGCGGGTATTGTGGCAAGACTTCCAAATGCAATAATAAGTACGGTGAGGCTTATCAGGGCAGGTGAGTTGTCGCTTTTATTCATTATATTTCTCCTGGTAATGATGGTGTTTGTGGTAGGAGCGATAATTTTCATAGAAAAAGGCGAAAGAAGGATTCCAGTTCAGTATGCCAAGCGTGTTGTAGGCAGAAAGGTATACGGTGGTCAGTCAACACATCTGCCTCTGAAGGTGAATACCGCAGGTGTTATTCCTCCGATATTTGCCTCCTCAATAATGATGTTTCCTGCCACAATTACAGGGTTTATTTCGGTCCCCTGGGTGCAGGCAATAGCACGTCAGCTTGCACCGGGAACATTTCTTTATACATTCCTCTATGTAGGAATGATCATATTCTTTAGTTATTTCTATACAGCCATAATATTCAATCCTGTGGACGTGGCTGACAATCTGAAAAAATATGGCGGCTACATACCTGGAATCAGACCTGGAAAAAAGACGTCGGATTACCTTTACAGAGTTCTGTCGAGGCTTACCTTCGTCGGCGCCATGTATCTCTCTGTGGTCTGCATACTGCCAACCTTTATGATAAAGCAGTTTAATGTGCCCTTTTACTTTGGAGGCACGTCGCTACTAATTGTTGTGGGTGTGGCCCTTGATACAGTCTCCCAGATCGAGTCCCATCTGCTTACTCGCTCATATGAGGGATTTTTGAGAAAAGGTAGAGTGAGGGGAAGAAGAAGATAATTGATCCTTATCAAAAGTCGTGATGAGATTAAAAAGATGGCCAAGGCATCCGAGATTGTGGCTGAGGCCATCGTGACAATAAAGCAGGCCATATCTCCCGGAATCAGCACAAAAGAGCTTGAGCAGATAGCAGAAGAGGTAATAAGAAGCAGAGGAGGGGTGCCTGCATTCAAGGGGTATCGTGGATATCCTGCGAGTATTTGTACCTCCCTTAATCAGGAGGTGGTGCACGGGATCCCCTCGGCAAGTGTGATACTTAAAGAAGGGGATATCATTAGTGTTGATCTCGGTGTTATTTATAAAGGATATATAGGAGATGCTGCGGTAACAATTCCAGTTGGTAAGATAAGTAAGGCTGCCGAGCGTTTAATAAGGGTAACGGAGCAGGCACTTTATGAAGGAATAGCAGAGGCAAAGGTAAACAGGCGGGTGGGTGATATATCCTACGCAATCCAGAAATTTGTTGAAGCTCACGGTTACTCTGTGGTAAGGGCTTTTGTGGGACACGGTGTGGGCAGATCATTACACGAAGAGCCTCAGGTACCGAATTTCGGTACGCCAGGAAAGGGCCCGAAGCTGAAAGAGGGTATGACCCTGGCAATAGAGCCTATGGTTAACGAGGGTAGTCATAAGGTGGTTATACTAAAGGATGGCTGGACAGCAAAAACTGCTGACGATAGTCTTTCGGCCCATTTCGAACACACGGTACTTATTACCAAAAGTGGGCCTGAGATATTGACTAAATGGAACTAAAAACTGTATAATTTACAGTTCAGATGCCGAAAGAAGAAAACATAGAGGTCCAGGGTACGATCGTAGAGGCACTACCCAATGCCATGTTCAGGGTTAAACTGGACAGTGGCCAGGTAATTCTTGCATATGTATCCGGGAAAATGCGGATGCATTTCATTAAGATTCTTCCTGGAGACAGGGTGCTGGTTGAGATGTCGCCCTACGATCTTACCAAGGGACGTATAACATACAGGTATAAGTAAGGGCCAGGCAGGTTGTTTCCTGGTTTTTGTTATTCCCTGATAAGGAGGATACAATGAAGGTTAGAGCTTCGGTTAAACCAATATGTGCCAAATGCAAGGTGATAAAGAGGAAGGGTGTTGTAAGGGTTATTTGTGAGAATCCCAAACACAAGCAGAGGCAGGGATAAGGAGGAAGGATGGCAAGGATAGCAGGTGTTGATTTACCAAAGAATGAGCGTGTTGAGATAGGTCTGACAAGGATCTTTGGCATAGGTAGATCCCTGTCAAAGAAGATCCTTGCAGAAACAGGAGTAGACCCCAACACAAGGGTCAAGGATCTTAAGGATGACGAGATTATAAAAATAAGGTCCGTAATCGAGCGCGATTACAAGGTCGAGGGTGAACTCAGAAAAGAGATTGCAATGAATATAAAACGTCTTATGGATATTGGC
>JALUAR010000155.1:12167-33793 GCA_027050975.1 Thermodesulfovibrio sp. | reverse complement strand
GTCTCAGGCACAAGATGGGGCTTCCCGTTAGGGGACAGCGCACAAGAACCAATGCCAGGACAAGGAAAGGGCCAAAGAAGACGGTAGCAGGCAAGAGGAAAGGAGGTAAATAGTAATGGCAAGAAGGAGAAGGGGGCCAAAGAAGGAAAAGAAGAACGTCCCCTATGGAATTGCTCATGTAAAGACCACATTTAACAACACAATTGTTACTATTACGGATAAAAACGGTAATGTAATCACCTGGGTGAGTGCAGGAAGTCTGGGGTTTAAGGGGTCAAGGAAAGGCACCCCGTATGCAGCTCAGCTAGCGGCAGAGACAGCTGCAAAGAGGGCTATGGATATGGGGATGAGACAGATTGATGTGTATATAAAGGGTCCAGGCGCAGGCAGGGAGTCTGCCATAAGGGCAATACAGGCGGCTGGTCTTGATGTCAATATTATTAAGGATGTTACACCTGTTCCGCATAACGGGTGCAGACCGCCAAAGAGGAGGAGGGTCTAATGGCACGATACACAGGCGCACTCTGCAGACAGTGCAGGAGAGAGGGTGAAAAACTGTTTCTTAAGGGAGATAGATGTTATACTGATAAATGTGCCTTTGAAAGGAGAAAGTATCCTCCGGGGCAGCATGGCACTTCGAGGACGAAGATCAGTGATTACGGTATTCAGCTCAGGGAGAAGCAGAAGGTTAAGAGGATTTACGGGGTTTTAGAGAAGCAGTTCCGCAAATACTTTAAGGAGGCTCAGAAAAAGAAGGGCGTTACCGGCGAGTTGCTGCTTCAGTTTCTGGAGCTGAGGCTTGACAACATAGTTTACAGACTCGGATTTGCTTCAAATCGCAGACAGGCTCGACAGTTTGTCAATCACGGACATATACTGGTCAATGGTAGAGTGGTGGACATCCCCTCCTACAGGGTAAAGGCAGGAGATGTGATAGAGGTTAAGGAGTCAAGTAGAAAGATACCATTTATAGAGGAGAATATATCAAAGGTTGAACACAGGGGCATTCCGAACTGGCTTGAATTGGAGCCAGAGAATTTCAGGGGGAAGGTCCTGAGTATACCTTCACGCGAAGAGATACCGCTGGATGTGAAAGAGCATCTCATAGTCGAGCTGTATTCTAAGTAAATAATATAGAGGGAAGAGGGTGCGGCGGTGAGACGAAGGCACGTTACCGTGCCTTGGAAGAGAAAAACAGATTCTATTGTGTCCTTAACCAGTGGCCAGTGGTCACAGTTGTTTGGTTGTAATTAAAAACGAATAATGAAGTTAAGGAGGCCCTATGAGTTTAACAAAAAAAGGCTTTCAATTTCCCAAAAAGATAGCCTTTGAAGAAGAAACCCTTACAGATACATACGGAAAACTGATTGCAGAGCCTCTTGAGCGCGGCTTCGGAACAACAATTGGTAATTCCCTGAGAAGGGTATTGCTTTCCTCCATAGAGGGTGCTGCCATATCGCAGGTAAGAATTCCGGGGGTGCTACACGAGTTTTCCACTGTCCAGGGACTCAAGGAGGATATGGTTGATCTTATACTGAATCTCAAGAAGTTGAGATTCAGAATGCATGGTGATGGTAAAAAGGTTGCAAGAATAGATGTTGCCGGTCCTAAGGAGGTTACAGGAGCGGATATTCAGTGCGAGGCAAATCTGGAGATTCTTACACCTGACCTGCCTATTGCCACGGTTGACAAGGATGCCGAATTTCATGCTGAGTTGTATGTAACAAAGGGAAGGGGATATGTGCCTGCTGAGGCAAACAAAGAGAATGATCAGCCCATAGATGTGATCTCCGTGGATGCCGTATACAGCCCGATTAAAAAGGTCAATTTCTGGATAGAGAAGGCAAGGGTAGGAAGAGCTACCGACTATGACAGGCTTGTTCTTGAGTTGTGGACTGACGGCAGTATAACCCCTCAGGCAGCTGTGACAAAAGCAGCAAGCATACTGATAGATCACTTTGATTTCTTTATCTTTGAAGATACGGATGACTCAATTGGTGACATCAGATCAGATTCGGGAAGCGGAGAGGGTGTTCATGATGCAGCATTTAATAAGAATTTGTTGAAACCCGTTGATGAGCTTGAACTGTCTGTGAGGTCCTATAACTGCCTCAAAAATGCAAATATTAAGACCATTGCCGATCTTGTCCAGAAAACGGAGCAGGAGATGCTAAAGACAAAGAACTTTGGGCGCAAATCTCTTAATGAGATAAAGGAGATTCTCAAGAGCATGGGGCTCAGTTTTGGCATGAAGATAGATACGGAGTTGCTTCAGAAGTATCAGCAAGAGGAGGTGAAGTAACAGATGCGTCACAAGGTGAGAAAAAAGCGTTTCGGCAGAACAACAAACCAGAGGAAGGCCCTCTTTCGTAACCTCATGGTGAACCTTTTTATCCATGAGAGGATAGAGACAACAGTGGCCAAAGCCAAAGCTATAAAATCAATGGCTGAAAAGATGGTGACCCTTGGCAAAAGAGGAGATCTTCATGCAAAGAGGCTTGCACTGTCATATGTGCCGAACAGGGCTGCTGTGGCTAAACTGTTTCAGGAGATAGCTCCGCGCTTCAGTGACAGAAACGGAGGTTATCTCAGGATTGTAAAAACCAGGACCAGACTTAAGGACCAGGCTCCTCTTGCTGTGCTGGAATTTATTGATTACGAGGAACGGAGGGCTGAAAAGAAAGAGGAGGCAAAAGCTGAATAATGGATATTCTGCTGGTTGCCGCTATTGTTGTATTCTGGATCCTGTTGCAAACGGTTATACTTCCCCGTTTAGGCATACCAACATGAGCCTCCCAGGCAAAGGGGACGTGTTCTCCTTCTAAGAAGACGAAAAAAAGGTGATGTTTTGACGTTGTCTGGTAGTTTCACTGAATGATCAGGATTGAATGTTATATTGCCGAGGGTTGTTCTTCTATAGAGGCTCTTGAAAGGAACATTCAAACCGCCCTCAAAGAGCTTTCTATTGATGCGGATATATCTTTTCGGACTGTTTCGGAGGATGAGGCTAAAAGGCTTGGTCTGAAAGGCTCTCCCACGGTCTGGATAAACGGAAAAGATATTGTTGAAGGTGGAACTCCCGGGATTGCCTGAAGGACATACCAGGATGAGTCGGGTCGGCTCAGCAATGTTCCATCGGTAGAAATGCTTAAGCAGGCAATAATCTTGACGAGGTAAAATCTTCAGACAAGGAGATGCCTGTCTTATCAACTGATTAGCACGTAAGATGAAAGGCTGCTATCTTTTTCTTTCTCCCAGCTTCATTAAATAGCCTTACAGCCTCTGTGGTTCTTTTAATCACAACTTCTATACCCAGTCTCTCCAATTCCTGTATAAGTTCCCGGGGAACCTGCATAACACCGGAGTAGCCACATCCGATAATCAGTAGTTCGGGCTTTTCATTTACTACTTCAGTAAGGTCTTCCATCTGGAGAAGGTGCCCTTCCTTTCTCCACCACGGGCTGAAGACCCTGTCGGGAAATATGATCACGTCGGAAGTGTATGTTCTGCCGTCTATTACGATTCTTCCGAAGGTGTAAGAATCTATCTTCATTTTGTCCTCCCTTTTATCATCTCCGTGAGTTCTTCATAAGAAATTGTCTTTACTCCGTATTTTTTTGCCTTCTCCAGCTTTGACCCCGGACTTTCTCCTACCACAAGATAGTCGGTGCTTCTGGATACGGATGATGCTGCATGCCCTCCGTGCTCCTCTATCATTGCCTCCACCTCTTTTCTGGGTTTGGGCAGTGTGCCGGTAATTACAAAGGTGAGTCCTTCCAGGGGCTTTGTACCTGTCTTTTCTGTCTCAAAGTCGGGGTTTTCTATCTTAAGGCCGAGGGATTTCAACTCCTCCAGGGTCTTAAGATTCTCGCTGTCACTGAAGAAATCTGCCACGGAACGGGCAATCTTTTCTCCTATCTGTGGTATATCCATAATCCTTTCAGGGGTTACATGGTAAAGGTCTTCAAGTCGTCTGAAATAATGTGCAAGGAGCTTGGCAGTGTATTCGCCCACATGAAGTATGCCGAGGGCGTATAGAAAGCGAGATAGAGTGGTGGATTTGCTGCGCTGGATTGCATCAATCAGGTTTTGGGCGGACTTTTCTGCAAAGCGTGGCAGCTTGAGAAGGTCATCCTTTTTGAGTTTGTAAAGGTCAACAAAGTGCCGTATTAGTCCCTTTTCGTAGAGGAGTTCCACGTTCTTCTCTCCAAGACCCTCGATGTCCATTGCTCCGCGTGAGGCAAAGTGTTTTATCCTTTCCCTGACCTGGGCAGGACAGTTGAGTCCAACACACCTGACTGCCACCTCACCTTCTTCTCTGACTGCCTTTGCACCGCATACAGGACATCGTTCGGGTATGGGGAACTTTTTCTCCTTGCCTGTTCTCTTCTCTTTGACCACCATTATCACATGAGGTATCACATCACCTGCCCTTTCAACCACCACTGTGTCACCCACACGGATGTCTTTCCTTTCGATCTCATCCCAGTTATGAAGGGTTGAGCGGGAGACGGTGACCCCTCCTATCTGTACAGGTTCCAGGATGGCCACGGGCGTGATAATTCCTGTTCTTCCCACGCTGGGTATAATCTCCTTAATCTTTGTCGTGCCCTGATGGGCAGGGAATTTATATGCAATGGCCCATCTTGGCTCACGGGTTTTCACGCCAAGGCGTTTCTGAAGCTCGAAGTCATTCACTTTTACAACTGCTCCGTCTGTCTCAAAAGGGAACTGATTTCTCTGTTCCTCTATCTCCCTGATTGCCCTGATAACCTCCTCTATTCCCTTAGCCAGACTGATATTATGCGGAGTGGGAAAGCGTGCCTCCTTCAGCCAGTTGATAAACTCCCATTGGCTCTCGAAATCGATCCCTTTTACCGCTCCGATACCGTAGCAAGCAAGATGCAGTTTTCTTGAGGCTGTTACAGAGGGGTCAAGCTGACGAACAGAGCCGGCAGCAGCATTCCTTGGGTTTGCAAACAGAGGTTCACCCTTGTCAGCCCTCTCCCTGTTTAAAGCCTCGAAATCCTCTATGTACATATAAATCTCTCCCCTGATGTCAATCTCCTCTGGTATGGTCTTTACCTGTTCTATCCTCAGGGGAACGGATTTTATGGTCTTTATGTTCTGAGTTACATCTTCTCCCTCGTATCCATCACCTCTTGTGGATGCACGCTGAAGAATGCCATTTATATAAGTGAGTTCTATGGCAAGACCGTCGTATTTGGGCTCAACTGTGTACTCAATCTCCTCTGACTCCTTCAAACCTAAAAACCTCTTTACCCTCTTGTCGAACTCAATTACCTCTTCATGAGAAAAGGCATTGTCAAGAGATAGCATAGGCTCACGATGCCGCACCTTTTCGAATTTCTCAAGAGGAGGGGCTCCAACGCGCTGTGTTGGTGAATCAGGGAGTACATAGTTGTACTTCTCCTCCAGCTCCTCAAGGCGACGAAACAGTCTGTCATACTCCTCGTCAGAAATTACAGGAGCATCAAGCACATAGTATCTGTAGCAATGGTAGTTCAGCTCTTTGACGAGCTTCTCAATCTCTTGCTTTACATCTTCGGGTACATGATGAGTCTTCAATCCTGTCCCCCCTGAGAAGGAATTCTCATATAGATTATATGAGATTTTATCCTGTACCAGCAAGTTTTTGTAAAGTAGATTTCGATGAAATTACAGAGAGGGATTTTTATTTTTGAATGTCCGATTTGGCACAGAAAAAATTCCTTTTCTGTTCCTATTGGTACAAGGGATATTGAGATGACTATGTATTTTCGGATGGTATTGTTTTTGTTTTGCTGATTAAATAAGGTTCTTCTGGAAAAGTTTCCCTGTTGAAATCATCAGTAGGTTCAGGCATCATCTTTGCATAGAAATGTAGGAGGAGAAAATGGATAAGATTCTGGATGTGAGGGGGCTAAACTGCCCTGGACCTGCATTGATGATTATCAATACCCTGAGAAAGATGGACAAGGGAGAGATTCTTAAGGTTATTGTGAATGACGAGATAACAAAAAAGGTGATTCCCTCTCTGTGCAGTCGTCTTGGCTACAGGCTTGTGGGCCTGAAGGAGGGGGAAGGTATATTTCAGTATTTTATACAGAAGTGAGAGGCCCTCCCCAACTCGATCAAACTCGGCTACTGCCGGGTTTGATCACCTTTTTCACTGCGGGGAACGTGCGTAGAAGATAAATTCGGGTATTGACAAAAACATGCAATATGTTTGATGGTATATTAATTTCATTTGAAGACAGGAAAGGGAGGTAAATATGGCAAAAAAGATAGCTGTGCTGGTACGAGACAGGCAGTCGGAGGCACTAAGGATGGCTGTGGGAATTACTCTTCTTGATGACGTGATTCATGTGTATGTGCTTGACAGAAAAGTGGAAGAGACCGAGGATAATCTTTTAAATCTTGAAACGATGAAGGATATGGGGGTAGAGGTCTTTACAAACTGCAAAGAGAATGCTGATCTGCAGTTCGTTTCAACAGAGGAGATAGCCACAAGGCTCCTTGAGTATGACCATATAGTGCCTTATTAAAATCGAAAGGAGCGAAAAGCTCAACCCGGTACTTTATCATCTCTACATTAACAATCAGGAGGTAGCTTATGAAGGTGCTTTATATTCTAAAATCTACATCGGATGACACCCTGAAAACAATCATGGAACTCCAGGAAAAGGACAATGACATCACAGTAGTGAATCTGTCGGAGAACAAAAATTATGACGAGATCGTCGATCTCATAGACGGTTGTGATCGAGTAATAACCTGGTAACGGAGGTGATAAGTATGAAATTAGGAATACTGGTAAATACAGACAAACACCTGGAGCATATTACAGGCATTACAAAGTCAGCCCTGAAGAAAGGGCATGAGGTTACTATTTTTGCCATGGATACCGGAACCCTGCTTCTGGCATCTCCGGAGTTTACCTCTCTTAGTGAGCTTGAGGGAGTGCATATGAGTTATTGTAGCCACAATGCAGAGAAGTATGGTGCGAAAACAGAGGGACTTCCGGAGGCTATTGTAGGTGGAAGTCAGTACAATAATGCCCAGATGATGCATAATGTGGACAAGATGATTGTTCTGTAATTATATCAGTTGTATTAGAGTCCTGTCTGAATCTGTCGATGGGAACCATACTCTGGCATGGCCCAAACTTGCCGATTTGCTCACGGGTCAGTATAAGGGCAGATGGGTCAGGCCAATTCTGGCCTGCCAATGTTAAGGAAGAAAGATTTTTTAATTGCAAAAGCAGGTAAGTATTGTATTGCCTTTTCGTCTCCACAGCCCAAAAAAATCGCAAGATTTTTTTGGGCTGTCCCCCTCTTGGTGAATCTAATGCAAAATTCAAATCCCTTCAGATTCCATCATACCACTGCTATGAATCTTATCGCTGGATTCGGGTTTTATTTTGACATGCGGTGGGCTTTAGTGACAAAAAGACTTCTCCGTAGGTTATACTTTCATAATGAAGGATGGTAACAGGATTGAATACTCATTAGCCGTCTGGTTTCTCAGCCTTGTAATCCCTCCGCTACTTTATGTCATACGCAGGTATGACCACAACACCCTCACTAGCTGGGCCTGGATATTTAGCTCTTCAAACTACGGTAATTTGATTCTGTATGTCTTTGTTGGCACGCTTTTAGCCTTTTTGCTTTCAAGAATTAAGCCTCCAGAAAGATTCTGCCGTTTTGGACTATTTTTTCTCTCTTTTTTGATTATCCTTCCCTTATGGAACGAACCGGAGCTTATTCTTGATGCATCCAGGTACTTTACTCAGGCAAAATATCTGGAGCTTAAGGGGGTAGGATATTTTTTTGCTGAATGGGGAGGGGAGATCGATGCCTGGACCGATCTTCCCGGCATTCCATTTATCTATGGCCTGATTTTCAGGTATATTGGTGAGAAGAGGATTTATATTCAGATATTTAACACACTGGTCTTTGCCCTGACCCCGGTAGTTGTCTCCCTTATAGGTAAGGAGCTTTTTTCAGAAGAGACGGGGCTATACGGTGGGTTATTTTTATTGGCTATACCCTATCTGCCAACTCAGGTTCCTCTCATGCTTGTGGACGTACCAACGATGTTCTTCTTTGCTCTTTCTGTGTACCTCTATATTCTGAGTCTGAAAAGGGAGTTTCCCTACTGGAGTATCCCTGCATCTGTTCTGATTGTGATAACAATGCTCTCCAAGTATTCCACCTGGTTGATGATTCCTGTGTTTTTACTGATTAGTCTGGTTCTTGGCAGTGATGACAAAAAGAGGGTGCTTGTAAGAACAGTTTGGGTTGCTTCTATTGTACTGCTTATTTTCGTGCCTGTTTTTTATATCAAGAGGACCCTTTTTCTTGAACAGATCGGACTGCTTTTGTCCTACCAGTGGGAAGGGCTTTCAAGGTGGCAGGAGGGAATTGTATCGATGTCTCTCTTTCAGAGCCATCCCTTTCTGATTGCCCTTGCAGTTGTGGCAACAGTGATGGGTTTAAAAAGGAAGGACCGGAGGGTGTTGATACTGCTTTGGGGTATTGTTTTTGTTATTGTTTTTAATGCAAGAAGGCTTCGGTATCTGATACCACTGCTGCCGCTAATGGCACTGCTTGGAGGATATGGTCTCGGTTTTATAATGGACAGGCAGGGAAGAAGGTTTCTTGCATTATCTGCAGTAACGATATCTGTTATCATTGCACTGTTTTTTTACAGGCCCTTCCTCAACAGGGTTAGCATGGTAAACATAAAAAGGGCAGGAGAATATCTGGATACTCTTAAAGGTCAGCAGGTAATTGTCTATCCCCTTCCTCAAAGGAGGTCATCAGGTAATACAGAGGCTGTAGTCCCGATTTTAGATCTTTTTACTGAAAAGGCCCTGGTGTGTGTAAAGACATATAATAAGAAGGTTAATGAAACACTGAGAAAGAGTTCACTACGTTTTACCTGGAGGACAGGTTGTCCCGAGTTGTACATAAAAAGAATTCCGGATAAAGCGGTGCCAATACTGTTCATATCAAGTGAGCCTTCAGCAGATTTTGTCCCGACATCAGGAGGCGACGTTATCGTAAAACAGTTCAATGAGGCCACCAAGGTTTTCAGATTTAAAACCTTTGTCACTGTTGTAGTGCCTGCTATGGCCAGAACTGGACAGTTTTAGCCTCTATTCTGTCCAATTAGGGACAATTCGAGTAAAAATAGCCCTTCTTTAGGTCTTAAGAGTTATGGCACAAAGTTTGCTTTGTTATAAATTAGGAATATGGGACAAGGTTGAAATCCGAAGGGGTTAAACAATATAGAAAATGAAAGAGTTTTAAATCATTCCCTGGGGCTCTTTGATTTTAAGTGTTAGGATTATTGGGTTTAGCCTAGGCTAAGAAACTATATAAAGGAGGTAATGAGGTGGAGACAGTACCTAAAAAGAACAGAACATGGGCCCTTGTTATAGTTGGGTTCTTTGTGCTCGTCAGTGTTATCAGCTTTGGTTTCCACGAGTACTACGTTTATCTTCAGGCCTACCTGTGGTTCGGTTTCATCTACGGAATGTGCCTGCAGTACGGAAGATTCTGTTTTGCTTCTGCTTTCAGGGACCTCTTTGCTGTAGGGGTTCCAAGGATGGTAGTGGGAATAATGATTGCAACCGTCCTTTTCGGCTTTACTTCAGCCTTTGTTAATGCTACAGGATGGAGCACCTTCCATGCCGCACCTACAAGTATTCATGCAACTATAGCAGGAATATTGTTCGGGATTGGTATGGTCTTTGCCGGTGGTTGCGCATCCGGTTCACTCTACAAGACAGGTGAAGGCAACGGCGTCTCTCTTCTGGTGATTCTCTCCATCAGTGTGACACAGGCTACCTTTGTTGATGTAGGCGGATGGTTCAATAAGCTTGTTCCCGAACCGTGGCGTCTGTCAGCCATGCAAAAGGGGCTACCTGAGTCAATTAATGTAACCGATGGCTGGATTGATCAGTACCTGGCCGGTTATGTATGGAATCAGCCTGTTCTCAGGTTTGCAGAGATGTTCGGAATGAAGACGGACACTGTTATGGGTGCCTTTGTTGGCAACCTGTTTATAGGCGTGGTTATTCCGGCTTTGATTCTGCTGCTCTGGGTTTATCTGGTCTGGGTAAAGAAGAATCATGTCAGGAAAATTGAAAAGCAGGGTCGTACGGTTACCTTCAGAGATCATCTGGAAGGCTTTTGGGGAATGATTGTTTCTTCAAAGAGGACTGCTATTGCAGGACTCTTCCTTGGCATAGCCTGCGGACTGCAGATGTTCGTTATCGAAGGTCTGAGAATGAAATTTGGTGTTAAGAATGCAGGTACGTTGCTGGAGAGATTAGGATTCACCTATGGCCTCTCAGCAAAGGGCACGGTCTTTGATCCAGGGTACTGGTATGTTACAACGCAGGAGGCACAGTGGGTTGGCTGGACAATGCAAAAGATATTCGGCTGGAACTTTATGGACAACATCTTCTTTGGCTGGGTCAACGGTATTCCAAATCCTGCATTCAATCCTGCTGACTGGATGTCTGTTGCCCTTATAGGTGGAGCGGCTGTAATGGCTCTTCTGCATAATGAGTTTAAGTTTAAAAAACCTACGAAGGAGCTGGCTATCTGGGCAATCATAGGAGGATTCTTTATGGGTATAGGTTCCAGGTTGGCACTGGGATGTAATGTGGGAGCCTTTTTCGTAAGGACTGCCCAGGGAGATCCTTCAGGATGGCTCTTTGGATTAGGAATGATTGGCGGAGCATATATAGGTGTTAAGTTCTTTAACTGGTGGACTGAACGAAAGATGGCAAAAGAGATGGCTGGACTGGAATTTGAATTATAAACCTCTATATTAAGAGGCCCCTTGTGGCCAGGAAAACCGAAAAATAACAGGGAGGTATTAACCATGGCAATGAAATTTGAGAAAAAGGGAGAAGGTCATTACATGCTGGATGTTACGGGATATGTCTGTCCCCACCCGCAGATTTATACAAAAAAGGCCCTTGAGAAGCTTCAGACCGGTGATATTCTGGAGGTTGTATTTGATAATCCCTCTTCATCAGAGTCCATATCAGCAATGTGTGACTCTAATGGCAATGAGATAGTGGACAGGAAGATGGATGGTGGTAAATTTGTCTTTACCATCAAGAAGGCCTGATGCCTGTTGCTGAAAGGAATTCAAAAGAAGATCTCAGGAGGATAGTATGGCGAGAACCTATTTGTGGATAGTGATCATTATAGTGATGGCCTTTTTAGGGTTTATGATCGGATATGCGGTGCCACCCTTTATGGAGGTAGGATTTGGCGGTGGAGAACAGATTGAGTCTGGCGGTGCGCCAGTGGATGAGGAGTTGAAGAAGGAGTTTGAGCAGCTATATCAGATAGAAGAAGGCAGTACCGAATCAGAGTAAGGAGGCAATAATGAGAACAAGTTTCTGGGTAGTTATTGCAGCTATGGTATGGCTTGTCGGTTTTGTGACAGGCTATTCCATATCAGCCCGAACAGGCACTGAACCGGGATATTTCGAGGCGGTTGAGGCAGCAGGCTACGGTGGTGGAAGCGAAATGGAGAAGATTGAAGGCATCAGCGAGGAAATGCAGGAGTATTATAAGAGCCTGTCGGAAGAATCGGAAGAGTAATCTAATTTCTTCCTGTTTAAGATAAAATGGGGCAAAAGGAGTGAGAGATGAAGAAGATTTTAGTTGCCATCGATGACACAAAGGGGTCACTTCCTGTAATAGATGTGTTGGGAAGTATATTCTCTTGTGCCAAGCCAGAGACTGTTGTTTTGCTTCATGTTCAGAAGATAGAGGGTCGTTCTTTAATGGATGATGTGCTTCTTAGTGATTCAGAAATAAAGGAATTAAAGGCAGCCCTTGAGGGGACAGAGTATCAGGAACTACTGAACAAGAAGGCACAAAAGGTAATCGACTACTTCAAGAAGGCTCTTGAGGAGAAGGGAATTACAGGTATAAAGCCTGTAATAAAAGAGGGACACCCTGTTGAGGAGATTCTTGCCACTGCAGAGGAGGAAAAGGTTGATATGATTGTCATAGGCTCCAAGGGACGTAGACTTCACAATATCCTTATGGGCAGCGTCAGCAGAGAGGTCGCCAACAGGGCAGATGTCCCAGTACTTATTGCGAAATGAGTGTTATATTAGGTGCCGGACTGGCCGGTCTGTCGGCCGGGTATCGTCTTGCAAAGGCAGGACGTCAACCTCTATTGATAGAGGCAGGTTCAACGGTCGGGGGACTGGCCAGGACAGTTCAGTACAGGGACTTCAGATTTGATCTTGGAGGTCACCGTTTTCTTACCGAGGAGCCAGAGATTGAGAACCTTGTAAGAGAACTCATAGGTGAGAATCTTCTTGAAGTACCCAGGAAGAGCCAGATATACATGCGGGGAAAATATATTGATTATCCCCTCAATCCCTTGAATGCACTTACAGGCTTAGGGCCTTTCCAGACAATAAAAATGATCTCGGACTTTCTAAAAGAAAAGATACTTTCCCTCTTCAGTGATGCTCCTCTTATTACATTGGAGGACTGGGTTGTCAGAAACTTCGGCAGACGTATCTTTGACCTGTACTTTCGTGACTACTCCGAAAAGGTCTGGGGTATTGGCTGTAGAGAGATTAGCCAGGAATGGGTCTCCAAGAGGATTCAGGGTCTGTCTCTGTCACAGGCGATAAAAAATGCCTTCCTCAGAGGTAGCAAAAAGGGGATGAGAACCCTTACGGATAGATTTCTCTATCCTGTCAATGGTATTGGAGAGATAGCAGAGAAATTAAGAACGAAGATAGAAAAAGACAGAGGTGTAATTCTTACTCAGAGCCAGGTGATAGAGCTTTTTCATGATGGAGCCTACATCAAAGGAATTTCTGTTCTCACCCCGGACGGTATACATGCTATTGAGGCTGATGAGTACCTGTCAAGTATTCCTGTCAATCTACTGGTTAAGATGCTGAAGCCTCAGCCTCCGGAGAATGTGCTCAGGGCAGCCTCCTCACTGGCTTACAGGGATCTTGTGATTGTAACTGTCATGCTCGACAGGGAAAGAGTTACTGACCTCACATGGTTATATCTTCCAGAAAGGGAGATACCTTTTGGCAGGATCCATGAACCTACAAACTGGAGTGAGAGTATGGCTCCCGATGGAAAGACACATATTGTTGCCGAATTTTTCTGCACTGAAGGAGACAGTATATGGAATGCAGAAGATAATACCTTGAAGGCGCTTACATATTATCACCTGAGTAGGCTCGGGTTTATAAGGAGACATTCCGAGGTGATTGATGCCTGCGTTGTGAGAATAAGGAAATCCTATCCGTTGTTTGATCTGAGCTTTCGTGACAATCTCAACATTGTTATTGGATATCTGGAGCGATTTGAAAACCTCCATCTTATAGGAAGAACGGGAAAGTTCAGCTATCTCAATATGGATCATGCCATGGCCTCGGGAATCAGGGCTGCTGAAGCAGTTCTGGCAAAGGATGTGAGCGACATCAGAATGCTTATCTCTGCACAAGAGGTTTAGTGATGAGGATTGCCCTTGTCATACCATCCTGGAGACCTGAGGATATCTTTCCCACAAAGACCGCAGCTGCTCAGATAAACTATTGGCAGCCCCTTGGTACCCTGTATGTTGCATCATCTCTTATTCAGGCAGGTCATGATGTTACTTTTATAAACGGAGCCTTCATTCCCAGAGAGAAGATACTGGATGAGTTGAAAAGATTCAGTCCAGATGTGATTGGCCTGTACTCAACCACCTTTGGGTGGAAGAGGGCGGTGCAGACCGCTGAGGAGATAAAGCAACGGATAGGTGAAATCTTCATTGTAGTGGGAGGCCCGTATCCTATTGCTATGAAAGGTCGCTGTCTTAAAGACACGGAGGCAATTGATGCAGTAGTTACCGGAGAGGGCGAACTCACTATGGTGGAGCTGCTTGAGAGGCTATCCTCTGGGTCCTCCTTAAAGGGATTGAAGGGGGTGGCCTATAAAGCGGGTACGGAGATAATAGAGAATCCCTCCCGTCCCCTAATCGATGATCTTGACTCCATACCCTTTCCTGCACGTGAACTTCTTGGCGAGCCTGATATGTACATTCCTCCACCTGCTACCTACCGGAGAAGCCCCGTGGCAGTGGTGATAACATCCAGAGGATGCAACAGACGCTGTATCTTCTGTTTTCAGATAGACCGTTACAGGGAGAAGGGAATACGTTACAGGAGTATTGACAATGTTATAAAGGAGATAGAACTCTGTCTTTCCCAGGGCTACAGGGAGATAAAATTCATTGATGACACCCTTGCCGCTGACTATGGCAGGGCCATTGAGCTTGCCGAGGAGATCAGGCGTCGAAGGCTTGATTTCACATGGTTTGCCTCTGCCTGTGTGAATCAGGTGGACAGAAGACTCCTGCAGGCTTTTAAGGATGCAGGATGTTGGGCGATCCTTATGGGTGCTGAAAGCGGGGTACAAAAGAATCTGAATACCCTTCGTAAAGGGATAACTATTGAGCAGATAAAAAAGGCGGTTAAAGTGGCAAAAGATGTAGGGCTTAAAGTTTTTACACCCTTTCTGATTGGTATTCCCGGAGAGACTTACGAAGAGGCTCTCAAGACCATTGAGTTTGCCTGTGAGCTTGACCCTGACGTGGCAAACTTTCACTCTCTTACCCCCTTCCCTGGCACAGAGTTGTATGATAGGATAGAGGAATTTGGATATATGGCGAAAGATCTTGAGGATTACACCTATCAGGGAGCTGCCTTTGTGCCAAATACGTTAAGCAGGGAGGAGATAATCAGGCTCAGGCAGATTGCGTTTAAAAGGTTCTATTCCAGACCAAGATTTCTGTTCAGAAGGCTTATCAGCATAAGAAGCCTGAGGGATATCAAGGTAGCCATAAATGGAATGAGGAGTCTTTTCTGGCTCTGGCTGCAGAGGGATCTCTTCAGAAGAGAGGGAATAACGTAATCAGGGATGTGTGACTTTTTGATCAGAACCAAGTAACCGTTTGTATTCGCTGTAAGGTAGTTGAGATTTCCAGTGTCCCGTCAACATTCCTGTGCCTACAATGAGATAAAGAATCAAAAGTAGGGCAACCGGATATGCAAGGGGTTTTACAATTCTTCGGAGCCTTGGCAGACGGAGTGAGAGGTCAAGTGCCCCCTTTGATGGACAGTGGCTTATACAGGTCAGGCAGGAGAAGCATTCGGGTGAGTTGACGGTTTCCATTTGTTCCACATCTATTAATGAAGGACAGTTTTTTGTACAGCTATGGCAGTGGATGCATTTGTCCGGATTGCGTTTGATTTTAACAGGGCTGAGAAAACTCACAAGTCCAAGAAGCGCTCCGTAAGGACAAAGGTATCTGCACCAGAAGTTTTTATATAGAAGGCTTAACCCTACCAGGGCGATGAGAACCACCATTGTGGTTGTGGACATCTCGGTAAAGAATTTCATTGTTCTTACATCAACAATCTTGTAATAGTCCGTGATAAAGAACAGGACCATCATATGAGGAGCCATTGCAATGCCAATAAGGACAACAAAAAAGCCCATTAACACATACTTCAGTGCCCTTAATGGAATATCAATCTCTTTCCTTATCCTGAAGTTTCTGCCAAAGATCCTTTGACCTGCCATCCAAAGGTACTGCGATACAGTACCAATGGGGCAGATCCAGCCGCAGAACCCCTTTTTCAGAAGGAGAGATACAGCCACTATGGCGGTAAAAAGTATCATGGCGGCAGGATGTATTGGTTCAATAATTCCTGTAAAGAGGAAATATTTGAAGGACATAAAACCTGCAATTGGAAGAAATCCCTCCACTGAAGGAGGTCTTTCAACAAAAGGAACCCCAGGCTTTTCAAAGTGAAGTACAAACTGGAAGAATCTATAGCCTATATATACACAAAACAGCAGAAACCACAGTTGCACACCATAACGGATCCAGCGAATATATTTCCTAGGCGTCTTTTCCATACCGATATTCTGAACAATCTTTCGTGGGCTTAGGTATGATGTAAATCATAAAATAGAGAGCTTTAGTTTTGCATACTCCTTTAATAGTGAAGGAAACATTACTGGATTAAAGAGTATATTAAGCATAGTGTAACACTCATGACTGCAATGGCATTGTCCTGCCTTTATTTCGTTGAGTCTCTTCCGAGCCATATCCTGCTTGAGTACTTTCATTATATTATATCCCTGCTTCCTTATATTTCCCAAGGGCTTACCAAAGTCTTCGCAGGGATAGAGGGTCCCTTCCTCTGTCATCACAAGACTGAGACGGCCTGCATAACAGGGAATTATCTGTCGATTTCTGACCACAGTCTCATAAATTACCCTTCTTTGAAGAATATCCTGAGCAGCCTTCAGGTCTGCACCCTTGAATCGGTATCTTCTTGCAATTCTGCTTCGCAGATCAGTCTCCAGCTTTGAAGAGACCTCCTGATACCTCTTCAGGTCCACATCCGTCATCCCGCTGCCTCGAATCAATGACACTGTATGTGTCAGGACGCCGTCGAGTCCTTTGACATACTCTATCAGATCTTCTACGTGATCCTGGTTTGCTCTGCAGAAGACAGTGTTAATACCGAGTTCGAAATTGTCATAACGTGGCAGAAGCTCTTTAAGAAGAGAGTATGTTTTCATTACCCTTTGGTAGGCATCCTTCACTCCTCTCAGACTGTCATGTATTTGCTCATCTCCGTCAAGGGAAAGCTTGACCACAATGGTGCTTTTCGGACAGCTCTTAAGGATCTCCTCTGTTGTTTCCTTTATCCGTTCAGGAAGCAGTCCGTTGGTGGAAAGTAAAACAACAGAGGGTTTGCATTTCTCATAGAAGATTCTGGAGATCTCAACTATATCCTCCCTGAGGTAGACCTCTCCGCCGGAGAAGGAAAGCCAGAGAAGCCTTCCCAGCGAGTCAGCCACGGCACTGATCTCCTTGATTGTGAGTTCGGGGCCTTTGCCGTTACGGGAGTTGTTTTTCAGATAGAAACAGAAAGGACATTGTGCATTGCACCTTTTTGTTACAAAAAGGGTGAAGTGGATCGGTTTTCTCTTAAATACCACTGAAGGAATATGCCGGAAGAAAGAGTACCTCATGGCGTCACGTCTCCTTCGGAAGCTCAAAGGGCTTGTTGTCAGATGCTGTTCCGATTCTTCCCAGACCTGTTGTCCTTTCTTTGAAAAATGGATAACAAAGTACTCCGACAGCCGAGCCTGTACCAACCGGTAATGGATACAGAAATACATAATACAGCACCGCTCGTAAAGCAAAGGCCATTCCTCCGGACCTGTAAAATGAAGCAACAAGCCTACGGCTAACAATGAGGTTGATTGAAAAAGGCAGTAGTGGCAGAAGGATTACTGGAGCCGGGCAGGGGAAAACTATTATTCCGTAAACAGACAGGAGCACAAGCAGAAAGGACAGGACATTAAATTTGAGTTCAAAAGATGCTGTGCCTGAGTCTTTAAGCAGGTCTTTGTTAGATAGGGAGTAGATACTCCAGTAAAAGGATTTTCTGATGGCATTTCTGAAGGAACGTATTAAATTATAGTGAAAGATGTGACGAACCATAATATCAGGAGAGATGATAAGTCGTATTCCCTCTTTACGGGCACGATGGCTGAACTCCACATCCTCTATAATCGGCAGAAAATCCTCTCTGAATCCGCCGATACGATTGAATGTCTTTTTATAGATCGCCATGGCGTGCGTTGGGATATAGTCGGGGCTGAGTGCTTTTTTTGTTTCAGAGTAGTTTATAAACACGGACTGAAAGGTGCTGAAAAATCCACGGTCATGAGGAATAGGAGTGTAGGTGCCTCCTATAATTGTCTCTGGGCCGTATTTCTTCAACTCTTCATAAACAAGTCCGAGGGTATCAGGAAGCAGAAGGCAGTCCGAATCGGTAAAGAAAATAATGGATCCTCTGCTATGTTGTACCCCCACATTTCTGGCTCTTGAAGCTCCGGAGTGTCTATCCAGCCTGATAATCTTGCAAGGCAGGTCTTTTATTTTCTCAAGGGAGTTGTCCTCCGAGCAGTCATCCACCACTATAATCTCAATGTTGCGATAGGTGGATGAAAGCACAGACCGGATGCAATCGCCTATAGTGGTAGCACCGTTATAATTTGGTATGACTACTGAAATAAGCTCACTCATTGTTTTGTTTAAGTATATCAAAAAGGATGCCAGTTTCGGGATGGGAAATGATACCCCCATCCGTTGAAAAAGGTTCCTATATCCGCATCTGTCAGTGAATGACTGTCCAATAATGGACAGCCCTTCACTCATGTTTGGCCCGATAAGGACAAAATTTGCCATGATTTAGAAAATTTATCATGGTATATAACTTGCTTTTAGTAAAAAGGAAGAGGCGCCCTCCATGAGGAGAGGATAAACTAAAAAGGGAGGTAACATTTATGAGACGTAGGTTACTTTATGTGCTCGTAGTTGGGGTTTTTCTGTTAACCACTGTAGGCTTAAGCAGTGCTGCACAGTGGGCAAACCCTGATCTGCTGGTTACACCAGAGATTGTGAAAAAGAATATTGATAATCCGAACTGGGTGATAGTGGACTGCAGAGATTTGAAGGATTATGCCAAGGGTCACATTCCAGGTGCAATCAGCCTTGGTAAAAGATGTAAAAAGGCACTCAGGGATCCCTCATCCAGGCTTTATAAGAACATTTCATGGTATGAAAAGTTCCTCGGCAAGGTCGGAATCGGCAATGACACGCATGTTGTTTTTTACTACGAGGGGCTCAAGACCATTACCGATGCCACGGTAGGATTCTGGACACTTGAGTATCTCGGTCATGACAAGGTACACATTCTTAACGGAGGTATCGAGGCCTGGCGTAAGGCCGGCTTCAGGCTGACAAAGAAACCGACAAAGAAGTCTCCCACAACTTTCAAGGCCAAGGTTGTAAAGAGCAGGTATGCCACAACTGAAGAGATCCTCAAGATTGCCAAAGGGCAGTTAAAGAACGTACAGCTGATCGATTCAAGAACAAAGAAAGAGTTTGTTGGTAAGGATATTCGTGCAATAAGAGGTGGTCATGTTCCGAACGTAACTATTAACGTATCACATCTGGATACCCTTCCGAAGGTCAAAGATCCAAAAACTGGAAAGAAAAAATCGATAGCCGTACTTGATCCTGATGTGGTCTCAAAAGCCTTTGCAAAACTCGACAAAAACAAGAGAACCATTGCCTACTGCCAGACCGGTACTCGCTCCACTCTTACATACCTCCAGCTCAGGCTCCTGGGCTTCAAGAATCCGGCAAACTGGGATGAGTCCTGGAGGGTCTGGGGCTCACACTACAATGCCTATCCGGTTGAGGCACCTAATGGTGAGCAGTGGTATAACTTTGCAAAAGTTAACAAGACCCTGAAGAAGCTGCAGAAGAAGATCAAGAAACTGGAAGAGAAGATCAAGAAGCTGGAAGGCAAAAAATAATCCTAGCGTCCCTTTCTCTTGGAAAGTCAGTAGAGGGTGCTGTGACTTTACCTGCAGCACCCTCTGCTATAATGGAGGGAGTTAAACAATGATCGGCCCTCAAACAAGGGTGCACGAGATAATGAAACTTTATCCTGAACTTACAGATTATCTCATGGAGTTGGGATTATGCGGCTGCGGACTTGACAGCAGTCTATTCTGGACACTTGAGCGGGTGGCCAAAGAGAAGGGCCTGGATCTTGAAAGTTTGCTTAATGAGTTGAACAGCAGAATAGAGTAACTGGTATAATTTACAGATGCTTAAAGAGATTGACCTTGCTTTTATTAGAAAGTACTTTCTGGAGAGATTCGGTATTCCCGAGGATGCATTTTCAGGATACCGTTTTTTTGCTACCGGCAGAAGCGTATGGATGACAACTGCCGAGGATGTGGAACGATTGCTCCAGATGAAGAGGATAGAGTACCCGGGCATAAGGCTGATGAGAAGAATAGACAGATATACCTACAAACCCACCACATATGCCCTTCAGTTGGTAGGAGATAAGGCTACAAGAAATCTTATTACCCTGTGCAGAGAGGAACTATCAGAACTAATTGAAAGGGGAAGGCTTACCAAAGATTTCCCCGAAACCGAAGAAGGATATGTGATTATACGATATGGTGAAGATATTCTGGGTTGTGGTCTTTACAGAGGTAACATTCTAAAGAGCCAGTTCCCAAGGGGCAGAACCGAGGCACTCGCCTCCTCAGGCCTCTACTAATCTTTCCTATCAGATTTGCAAGAATGCAAAAAAATTCCCACTTCTGCAAAGATTTATAGCAAAAAAATACCGTATTTTGAATATATTTTTTCTGGCATGATTTATGCTATATTATTAGTGAAGATGGAAGGAGGTATTTTACAATGACCGGAATGAATCATAGGAATCCTCGTGAGATCAGAAGGCTTAGAGAGGTTATTGGCATATTGATGGAGAGCACTTTCTATCTTGAGTTGCCATTAAGGGAGAGATACGGTCTTGTATGTTATCTGCTTAACAGATAGCAGGTTATTTTTTACGAAGCAATTCTTTCAATCTTTTCCCCACCTCATTGTCTGAGTCCTCAAAACAGTCACAGATACACTGAAGCATATCTCTTATTTTGAAGGGCTTTACAATAAACCCCTGAATTCCAAGCTTATTACACTCATCCACATATTCGTGGTTGTACATGAAGGTGGACATAATTATGATAGTTGAATGATCATTCACTCTGTTTCTTATCTCTTCCAGAACCTTAAATCCATTAATTTTCGGAATCATATAGTCAAGTATAATAATATCAGGCTTCCAGGACTTATATTCCTCAAGGGCATCCTTGCCATTGTCCACAAAGCGCTTTTCAAAAAGACCCGAAGGGAGCCCTTCGTCATACAGGCCATGCAGGAGCTTGTTGTCCTCAGCAATGAGAATCTTTAATGTCTTCATTTTTATCCTGTTATGGAATACCCAATACTTTACAACTATTGGGTTATGGATTTTTCAGAACAAACAAAGGAGTGGATGGATCTTTTCTATCTTTTCCAGCTCCCCCCTCTGTCAATAGTTTACCACAACTTAGACTAAAAATTGACAAAAAATTTGATGTTAATTTCTTAAATAAAATTAACAAGACAATTCCTTGGAGATTCAGAAATTCGTAAAAACCTGTTCATTCGGCCCTGAGAGTATGCTCTTTTCGCACTCGTCAAGCCAATTGTATAGCTCTTCAATATTGAAAGGTTTGTTCAGGATCTTGCATCCCAACTTCTTTGCCTCCCGGAGGGCCTCTTCTGTCCAACTGCCTGATATTACAGCCATATGCCGCACTATTCCTCTACAACCATTGCGGATTAGCTGCTTAATCAATTCGAGACCTGTCAAACCGGGCATATTCTGATCTGTTATAAGGATATCGCCGCAGCGCTCCCCCTGTGAACAGGAACATCTGGTATTGAATCCGAGTGGATCAGAAAAGGTTTTGACTTTGTACCCCCTTTCCTGAAGAAATAAGGTAAGAACGTCTCTGATATCTTCCTCATCATCGAATACAAAGACCATCAAAGACATTTTGGTGTTCCTCCCCCCTTAAATTTATTAATTACTCGGATTGAGTCATATTTTGCAC
>JALUAR010000155.1:0-12157 GCA_027050975.1 Thermodesulfovibrio sp. | reverse complement strand
TTGCACATTTGTGTCAGAATCCAGCAGGTTATCCAGTTCTCTTACGTTTTCCACTCTCCGAATATCCCCCTCTCTGGTGAGATAGACCACTTTGGAGATCTGGGCGTTCTGAATCATCCTGCGGCAGAGCAAGCAGGGCCTGCCATCAGCCAGAGATCCATCCTCTTCAAATCCAGCAATGTATATAGTGGCATCCTTCATTCTCTCGGGTGGTCCGTTTACGATGGCATTCTGCTCTGCATGCACGGCAACACAGAGTTCATAACGCTGCCCTGGCGGTACGTTCAGTTCTTTTCTCTTGCATACTCCCGAGTCAATGCAGTTTACCGCACCTCTTGGAGAGCCGTTATAACCTGTGCTTACAATCACATTGTCCTTTACTATGACAGCGCCGTAGCGTCTTCTGAGACAGGTGGATCGTGTAGAGACCACCTTTGCTATCTCAAGAAAGTACTCATCCCACGGTGGCCGTTGGTGTCTACCGTTTCGACCGTTTCCTTTATTTTTCATCTTTCTATTAACCTCCTTGATATAACTACCCGCATTTCGTATGCCCGCAGTTACGGCAGACAGCACAGCCACCCTCATGCTCCACAGGCCCGCCACACTCAGGGCATGCACCTATCCGCATTACCACATCATCCACACGTTTCTTTCCGTTACCATTACCTCTGGTCATATACAATTCCAGGGCCTTTGCTATGGCATCAGCACAGGAGGATATCTTGCCTGTGCTTGACCATGCATGCTGGTGGCATGAGATTCCCTTAAGCTGTTTTATTATCTCTTCGGGTGCAATATTGGATCTCAGGGCAAGACTTACAAGCCTGCCTATTGCCTCAGACTGGCTCGAAGCACAGCCACCTGCCTTGCCGATATGGTTAAAGACCTCAAAGGGGTTCCCCTGCTCATCCTCGTTAACAGTGACATAGAGATTACCACAGCCGGTCTGCATCTGCCGTGTTGTTCCTTTTATTACCTCGGGGCGTTTGCGGGGGACAATCTTGATGCCCTCTGTAGACTCGGTGCTAACAGGC
This sequence comes from Thermodesulfovibrio sp., assembly GCA_027050975.1. Classification (GTDB taxonomy): domain Bacteria; phylum Nitrospirota; class Thermodesulfovibrionia; order Thermodesulfovibrionales; family JdFR-85; genus JALUAR01. The sequence goes on along the minus strand of JALUAR010000155.1, from coordinate 11,120 downwards.
TTTTCCCTGTCCTGTTTGCCATCAGAAGCGCCTTTTCTTAAGACCTGCTGATCTCTTGAGCCATCACGATACACGGTTACACCCTTGCAGCCCAGTTTGTAGGCAAGAATGTAGACCTTTTTTACATCCTCCGGAGTGGCATTGTTCGGGAAGTTAACCGTCTTGCTTACCGCATTGTCTACATGTTTCTGGAAGGCTGCCTGCATCCTGATGTGATCCTCCGGTGTGATGTCATGGGCGGTCACAAATATCCTTTTCAAATCATCAGGTACCTCGGCAATGTCATGTATTGAGCCTGTCTCTGATATCTTTTCCATAAGCTCTCTGGAGAAAAATCCCCTTTCCTTTGCAATGCGTTCGAAATGGGGATTGATTTCAAGAAGATTTGTGCCCTCCAGCACATTCCTTACAAAGCAGACTGCAAATATCGGCTCTATTCCCGAGGAGCAGCCTGCGATAATGCTGAGTGTGCCTGTAGGAGCAATAGTAGTGATTGTTGCATTACGAACCTTTCTTGTTCCCGCATAGATGCTCTTGTCATAATTCGGAAAGACGCCTCTGTCCTTGGCGAGGGCCTCCGATGCCTTTCTGCCTTCAGAAGAGATAAAGCCCATTACCTCCTCGGCAAGCTTCAGGGCTTGTTCCGAATTATAGGGGATGCCCAGCTGGATTAACATATCGGCCCAGCCCATCACACCAAGGCCGATTTTGCGGTTTGCCTTTGTCATCTCCTCAATCTTTTTCAGAGGATAGCGGTTTACGTCAATAACATTGTCAAGAAAATGCACTGCTTTCCATGTGATCTCTCTCAGGTGATCCCAGTCTATTGCTCCGTCACGAACCATCTTTGAGAGATTTATAGACCCAAGGTTGCAGGATTCATATGGCAGCAGAGGCTGTTCACCACAGGGGTTTGTGCTTTCAATCTCCCCTAACTGTGGTGTGGGGTTGGTCCTGTTTATCCTGTCTAAGAAGACTATGCCGGGCTCTCCATTTCCCCAGGCATGCTTAACGATGAGATCAAAGACCTCCCTTGCCCTCAGTCTCTTTACAACCTTCTTTGTCCTCGGATTAATAAGGTCGTACTCACCATCCTCTTCCACCTTTTTCATGAACTCCTCGGTAAGGGCCACAGAGATATTAAAATTCGTGAGCCGAGCGTTATTGTCCTTGCAAGTGATAAAATCCAGAATGTCAGGGTGGTCAACCCTCAGAATACCCATATTTGCTCCCCTTCTTGTACCACCCTGCTTTACAGCCTCTGTGGCTGTGTCAAAAACGGTCATGAATGAGATGGGCCCTGAGGATATTCCCTTTGTCGAGCCCACCACATCACCGTTAGGTCTGAGGCGGGAAAAGGAAAAACCTGTTCCTCCACCTGACTTGTGAATAATGGCAGCATTCTTTACTGCCTCGAATATGGACTCCATGGAGTCCTCCACAGGGAGTACAAAACATGCACTTAGCTGCCCCAGTCTTCTGCCGGCATTCATAAGGGTGGGGCTGTTGGGCAGAAATTCCAGAGATGTCATCATCTGGTAGAACTCTTCCTCTATCACCTCAACCTCTTCCTCGGAGTGGCCGTAATTAAGGTCCGCTGCCGCAATGGCTTTGGCGACCCTCCGGAAGAGGTCTTCTGGCGCCTCGACGACATTGCCGCTTTCGTCCTTCTTAAGATATCTCTTCTGAAGGACCTTCAGGGCATTTTCAGTAAGTCTAAGAGTGGTGCGAATAACATCCATAATTGCTTTCCTCCCTCTTGATTGATATAATTATGTTTTTTTCAGATATAATCTTTGTTATCCGTTGTCTCTCCCTCCTTATCAGTGCCTTTCATCCTGTTAATGTAGACAGAGAGACGCTGGAATGCATCCTCATTCTCAAGGGGACAGCTTTTTGTGCAAAGGTAGGGACATCTTATGCAGTAATACCAATCATTCAACCCCCTGCAAAAGTCCATTACTCCCCCAGAAAAATATTTGTTTAAGCCCTACAAATTGTGGACTCTATAAATTAAAGCACAATATATTGTATTTGTCAAGTAAAAAATGCATGTTAAGCTAAGTTAAAGATATTTAAGACTATTTTTAGTGAAATAACTGTTAGGGAAATGTTAAAATTGTGTTCTGAAGGAGGTGCCCTATGAACAAAACCCTTGTAGCTATCCTGAAAGTATTGAACAGCCACCAGGATACAATCATAGGTTCCCGCGAGATAGCCCGTCAGTTGAGAATCCACGGAGTAAATCTCTCAGAACGGACGGTGCGTTATCATCTCAGAATTCTGGATGAGCGGGGACTGACAGAGTCATTTGGAAGGGAGGGAAGAAAGATTACGGAAAAGGGCAAAGAGGAACTGGCCAACTCCCTGGTCTCCGAGAAGGTGGGGTTTGTCATTAGCAGGATAGACACCCTGTCTTATCTTACAAGTCTTGATCTCGAAACCCTGAAGGGAGAGGTTATTCTTAATGTCTCCTATATAAGAAAGGCTGACCTGAAGAAGGCCATGAAGATCATGGCTCCGATATTCGCCTCACCCTATGTAATGAGTGACAGGGTTGTAATAATGCGGGAGGGAGAAAAACTGGGTGATATAACCATCCCTTCCGGTAAGGTTGCTATCGGTACGGTCTGTAGCGTGACGATAAACGGTGTCTTTCTTAAAGCCGGAATACCTGTAACTTCACGTTTCGGTGGAGTACTTGAGATAGACAATGGTGCACCCTCCAGGTTTGTGGCTCTTATTAGTTACGAGGGTTCCTCTCTGGACCCTCTGGAGGTATTCATAAGGGGAAAGATGACGGCTGTGACCAAGGCTGTCAGGAAGGGGCATGGAAGAGTGCTTGCCAGTTTTAGAGAGGTGCCTGTGGTCTGCCATGAAAAGGCAAAGGAGATGGCTGCTATGTTAAAGGACAGGGGCATAGGCGGAATACTAACTATAGGAGAGCCCAATACCGCTCTTTACGAAATGCCTGTTAGTATGGATAGGGCCGGAATGGTTATTGTGGGGGGATTGAATCCTATCGCAGCAGTAGAGGAGGCTGGTATCCCTACAGAGAGTAAGGCCATGTCCACGCTTTATGAGTTTTCTCTACTGAACCCCTTTAAGGAGTGGTACGATGAGCTTAAGTAGAGAGACAGGTGAGATGTCGGAGACCCTTAAGAGGAATCGCTACCTTGAGGATGCTGACCGGAGATACATCTGGCATCCCTTCACCCAGATGAAGGAGTGGCAGCAGGAGCCTCCTGTTATAATCTCCGAAGGTAAAGGCAGTTTTCTTAAGGATATCTACGGCAGGTGGTATATTGACGGTGTATCCTCACTATGGGTTAACGTCCATGGTCACAGAAAGAGGGAGATAGATGAGGCAATAAAGGCACAACTTGACAGGATTGCCCATTGTACTCTTCTGGGACTTGCCAATGTTCCCTCGATCGAGCTTGCCGAGAAACTGGTGAGCATTACGCCAGACAGACTTACAAGGGTCTTTTACTCAGACAATGGTTCTACCTCTGTAGAGGTGGCTTTGAAGATGGCCTTTCAGTATTGGCGGCACACAGGTGTGGAGGGTCGTAATGCCTTTGTCTGCCTGAACAACGCGTACCACGGAGACACCATCGGTGCTGTAAGTGTAGGTGGTATTGATATATTTCATGAAGCATTCAGACCACTGCTTTTCAAGACATACAGGGTACCTTCTCCCTACTGTTATCGATGCGAGCTTGGCCAGAGCTATCCCGAATGTGGTTTGGGCTGTCTCGAGGCCCTTGAGGAGGTCCTGAAGAGACACTCCTCTGAGATAGCGGCTCTTATTATCGAGCCCATGGTTCAGGGAGCAGGCGGAATGATAGTCTTTCCACCAGGTTATCTGAAGGGGGTAAGGGAACTGACCAGTAGGTACGAGGTGCTGATGATTGCTGATGAGGTGGCAGTGGGCTTTGGTCGTACAGGCAAGATGTTTGCCTGTGAGCATGAAGAGGTTGTGCCTGACTTTCTATGTCTGTCCAAGGGAATTACAGGAGGATATCTTCCTCTTGCAGCAACTATAACAACTGATGAGGTATACGGTGCCTTTCTTGGAGAGTTTAAGGAACTGAAAACCTTCTTTCACGGTCACTCCTACACCGGCAACCCTCTGGCATGTGCTGCTGCCCTGGCCTCCCTGGAGTTGTTCGAAAAAGAGAAGACCCTTGAACAGGTAAAGAGCAAGGCTGAAATACTCAGGAGATGGCTTCTGGAGATAAAGGAGCTTGAGCATGTGGGAGATGCCAGAGGCATTGGACTGATCGGAGGGGTGGAACTAGTTAAGGATAAATCAACCAAAGAGCCATATCCCTTTGAGGAGAAGATAGGCTATCAGGTTTGCTTCAGGGCTCGTGACAAGGGTCTGCTTATTAGACCTCTGGGAAATGTTATTGTGATCATGCCTCCGCTGGCAATCAGCGAGGACAATCTTAGAGATATGCTACAGATTATCAGGGAGTCTATTGAAGAGGTGACTTTGAACAGGTAACACCTGCCTGTATTCATGACAGATTATTCCGAAAGAGGGGTAGAAGGTTATCTTGGAGGCAGATAGAGGATAGAGCCCGGTCTGAGCCTTCGAGGGTTAATTCCCTTATTCAGGGCAAATATCTCTTTGCGTCTGACACCGTATTTCTTTGCAATATCGTATATAGTATCACCCTTCTTTATGATATAGGGTATCTTGGGCATCCTCTGCCATGGCTTGGCCTTGCTGTAACACTCGATGAACGCCTCTTTCTTTCCCTTGGGAATCCTGATAATGTATCTGGATTGTTCTGGAGGAGTACACCACCTCTTCAATTCCGGGTTTAACTCCCTGATAGTTTTCAGGGATGCTTTTGAGCACTTGGCAATAAAAGATAACGCTGCAGGCCCATTTATCTCCACCTCTTCAAACTGCAGGGGCTGGTGATACTCTATATCGGAAAAGCCAAACTCCTGGGGGTTAGAGGCTATCAGTCCGGCTGCTATGAACTTGGATACGTATCTCCTTGTCTCTCTTTTAAGGTGTCTTGTGCGTACAATGCTCCAGTAGTCATCGGTTCTTGTCTTTCTCAATGCCCTTGCCACCGCTCCTTCTCCTGCATTGTAGGCAGCAAGGGTAAGCGGCCAGGATTCAAAGCGTTCGTAAAGGTCTTTCAGATAACGTGCTGCTGCCCGTGTGGACTTGACCGGATCCCGCCGTTCATCCACCCAGTAGTCGATTTTCAGACCATATCTCTTGGCTGTAGCAGCGATGAACTGCCAGGGGCCTTCTGCCCTTGCCCTTGACAGCGCTGAGGTTCTGAATCCGCTCTCAATTAAAGGCAGATAGACAAGCTCCTCGGGAAGCTCCTCCTCCTTTAGAATGGATTTAATAATGTCCATGTACTTTCCGGAACGTTCAAGCCATCTGGCAAAGGTTCTTCTTCCCTTGGTTGTATAAAATTTGATCTGTTCTTCAACCAGTTTTTTGGCAGTATCGTTCGAGTGGTATGAGGTGAGGATAATAAATTGCTTTTTAATCGGGCTTTCCTCTATCTGGCCGGTTTCTGTCTGCTCCGTCTGCTTCTCATCCAGTGGCTCTATGGAAGGAACAGGCATATCAGCACATGCATAAGCATAAAGGTCCTCCTCTGAAGGACGGATAATATCACCGGTTACTGCAGGAAGTGAGAAGCGAACGTCTTCGAAAAGGGGATGAATGCCCTCTTTCTGAGATGCTGAAGAGACCCCCTCGCTACCCAGGACAATACAAGCTGCGATTAAAAGTAGAAAGAGCCTCTTTTTACAGGATTTCATAGAAATATATGATAATGGTTAGCACCAGATTTGTCAAATCAGAAATAAAAAAATATAGTGTTTATGATAAAATTTAACGAGGGGAGATGTTAGAAATCATAAGACATATAAGATGGCAGGATGCCTTAGATATACTAATTGTTGCATTTATTATTTACAGGCTTCTGCTGATTATCAAGGGAACAAGGGCGGTCCAGATGTTGATGGGGCTTGGTATCCTGCTAGTTGTGCTTCTGCTGTCGGACTTCCTTAAACTTCATACCCTTTACTGGATCATTCAGAGCTTCTGGGCCCAGGTTGTTCTTGCACTGATTATCCTCTTCCAACCGGAGATAAGGAAGGCCCTTGCCCATATGGGAGAGACTCCGTTTCTACAGCCTCTTGCATCAGCCTCGGAGTTGAAATCCTTTGATGAGATTGTGAGGGCCACTATATCACTTGCAAACAGAAAGATAGGCGCCCTAATAGTTATTGAGCGCGATATATCCCTGAATGATTTTGTCGAGATCGGCACCCCCCTTGAGGCCAGGGTCACAAAGGAGATCCTTCTCAGTATATTTCATCCTACCTCTCCCATTCATGACGGTGCAGTTATTATACGTGAGGAGAGGATTATCGCTGCAGGATGCTTCCTTCCGATTACATTAAGAACAGATATAAATCGTGCCCTGGGTACTCGGCACAGGGCAGCCCTTGCAATTACCGAGGAGACAGATGCGGTAGTTATTATTGTTTCGGAGGAGACCGGTACAGTCTCTGTTGCCTTTGACGGCAAACTGGAAGGACCAATGGATATGGGCTCGCTAAGAGACTTCCTGACAGAGGTCTTTACGGAGAAGAAAAGACGATGAAGAATAAACTTATGCATAATCTGGGACTGAAGCTCCTTTCCCTGGGGCTTGCTGTGATGCTGTGGTATATCATCTCTGCAAAAGGTATGTCCGAGGTAACCCTGGAAGTGCCCATTGAATACATAAATATCCCTCAGGGACACGAAATAGTGAGTAAGGAGCAGGACAAGGTAAGTGTCAGTATTTTTGGCTCAGAAAAGGCTGTGGGCTCTATCAAACCGGAGGATATCAGGGTATTAGTTGATCTTAACGGAGCCACTGCTGGCAAGGCTGTATACAAAATTACAAGAAAGAATATAAAGACTCCTTCCTCGGTAACGGTATCTTCCGTTAATCCCTCGGAGGTTAAGGTGGTAATAGACAGAACCATTAAAAAGGATGTTCCTATTAGGGCCGATATAAAACTTCCATCATTTATGCAGGGCCGGATAAATATTGAGGTAAGACCGGCAATGATACAGATAGAGGGGCCCGAGAGTCTCGTAAAAAATATCCATTTTCTCAAAACAGAGAGGATAGATATTTCATCTCTTAAAGGTGATACAGTCAAAAAGGTACACATTCTTACGGACATTGATAAATTCAGATCATCTACCGATATGGTAGAGGTGAAGATAACATTTGACAGAAAGGGGAAAAGATGAAGCTTTTTGGCACTGATGGTATTAGAGGAAAGGTAAACAGGCATCCCATGACTCCGGAGACAGTTATAAAGGTGGGGATGGCTGCTGCGAAAATCCTTAAAAAGGACCACGGCAAGAATATGGTGATCATTGGTAAGGATACACGTATCTCAGGATATATGATTGAAAGCGCCCTTACAGCCGGCATCTGTTCAATGGGAATGAATGTCCTTCTTGTGGGCCCGATCCCCACACCCGGAGTTGCCTTTCTGACCCGTGCCATGAGGCTTGATGCAGGGGTGGTTATTTCTGCCTCTCATAACCCCTTTGAAGATAACGGAATCAAGTTTTTCGGTGCCGATGGATTCAAGCTTCCCGACGAGTTGGAGACAGAGATTGAAAAGCTAGTCCTTGTAGACACCTTTCTTGCAGAAAGACCTACGGGAGAATCCATAGGTAAGGCGTTCAGACTTGATGACGCTACAGGCCGGTATATAGAGTTTATTAAGTCAACTATCGAGAGGGGAAGTAATCTGGAGGGGCTGAAGGTGGTTGTTGATTGTGCAAACGGTGCTGCATATAAGGTTACGCCAACGGTGCTTTCAGAACTCGGAGCAGAGGTGATCACGATAAATGACCATCCTGATGGTACAAATATCAATCATGGCTGTGGTTCTACCGATCTGAAGTCATTGAAGGAAAAGGTGCTGGAGACAGGTGCGGATGTTGGGGTTGCCCATGATGGTGATGCCGATAGAACCATGTTTGTTGATGAGAAAGGACGTGAGGTTGACGGTGATATGGTGATGGCTGCATGGGCGGTTGAGCTCCAGAGGCAGCAGAGGCTTAACAAAGAGACACTTGTTGCCACGGTGATGACGAACCTTGGGGTTGAACACTATCTGAAAAGAAAGCAGATTAAAATGATTCGAACACCTGTGGGTGACAGATATGTTGTTGAGGAGATGCGAAGAGGTGGATACAATTTAGGTGGTGAACAGTCAGGTCACATTATCTTTTTCGATTACAACACAACAGGTGACGGCCCTATTACAGCACTTCAACTGCTGTATCTGATGAAAAAGAAGGACAGGCCCCTTTCGGAGCTTGTCTCTGATATATTCCTTTATCCCCAGGTTCTGAAGAGTATCAAGGTGAAAAACAAGGAGATTATTCAGAAACCCGAGTTGATTAAAGTTATTAGAGATGCCGAAGATAGACTTGATGGAGAAGGCAGGGTACTTGTCAGACCCTCCGGAACAGAGCCCAAGATTAGAGTGATGGTTGAGGGGCAGGACAGAGAAAAGATAGAGGAGATAGCGGAAACCATTTCGGATACCATAACAAAGATGGATGGAGCGGGTTAATAATTCCATTACTCTTTATATAATCTTCATTACCGGCATAGCCTTATCCTTTCTGTATCTGTACTTCCCGATAACCACCATTGTATTTGCCGCTTCGGTGGTGGTCTTTTTGTCCCGCTTTTTCAGCCAGCGTTTTGCAGTTTTAACGGTGGTTTTGCTCCTATCTTTTGTTTACGGTTCATATAACTTCAGGAACGAGACCAACCGTTTTCTGGAACTTGACAGGGCGATGGAATTCGTTGATAGAAGTCCTGTAAGGTTTGAGGCTGTGATTACAGACCTTCCGAAAAAAAGCAGGTTCGGTTATGTTCAGCCTTGCAGAGTTCTGGAAGGCCCTGTCAGGGCAGAGGCATATCTGTCAACTCCTATCCCCTTCAGTCCCGGCACCATGCTTAGCGGAAAGGCCACCTTCAGAATAAGGGGTAAAAGAGTGAACCCGGGCTCTTATGGTAAGGGGCCTGTGCTTTTCCTGCGGCCTGAGGGTGATGTTCTGAAAAGTGAGGATGACTCTCTGCTGTATCTGCCGCAACATCTCCGCTGGAGACTCTATATCTATTTCCAGAAAAACTTCAGTGATGACGTAAGACAGCTTCTGTCGGCTTTGGTGATCGGACACAGAGAAGGTGACAGCCCACTTTACAGGGCCTACTCAAAGACAGGCCTTGCACACTTGATGAGTGTATCAGGTACTCACTTTGGACTTTTCAGCCTGCTTGTATTCTTTATCTTCAGGAACCTTGCAAAACTTATTCCTTATAGCATTCTGGTGAGGATTACATCTATGATCAGTTTGAATGAACTGGCTGCTGCAGGTACATTGCCATTAATCCTGTTTTATCTTCTTCTTTCGGGTGGCAGAACTCCTGCAGTAAGGGCCTTTCTGATGATTAACATCTTTCTGCTGGGCCTCCTTTTGGGAAGGCGCGGTTTATGGTTAAACAGCATACTTTTTGCAGCAGTGGTTATTCTTCTGCTTAACCCTTTGTCACTGGTTGAGCCCTCTTTTCTTCTGTCTTTTGCTGCTGTGCTCTCAATAGGTATGGGGCTAGAAATGGAAAAAAGATTTGCAGCCCTCAAAGGCTATGGCGGATACAAAAGGAGATTTGCAAAGTTTCTTGCTGTAACCATAAGTGCATACTTAGGGACTCTTCCCCTTTCCGTCTATTATTTTCATGGTCTGAGTGCCGTAAGTCTGATGTCAAACCTTGTGATAACCCCTGCCGTCTGCTTTTTCTACCTTCCTATAGCTGTATGTGGTGGTATTGCATATCTGATGACAGGTTGGTATCCCTTTGCGGGCTTCCTTGAGAGTACAGGAGGGGTTATTAACAAGGCTGTTTCCGTGTTTTCAGAGATTCCCTTCGCTTATCAGCCTTTGAGGGCGGTTCCATTGATATGGGTGCCGCTTCTATACCTGACTGTTGCTCTGATTATTGCAGGGCGAAAGAAGGCATCAGTCATTGCAGGTTCGGCATTGCTTTGTTCCGTTGTCTTGAGCTTCTCTTTGTACTCTACCGATTATCCCATGGTTACCTTCCTGGATGTGGGCCAGGGTGATGCTGCTGTGATTGAGAGTAAAGATACAACAATAGTTGTCGATACAGGTACAGGTGGTAAAGAGGTGGTTAATTATCTTAAAGCCAGAGGCAGATTCAGGGTGGATGCCTTGATAATCTCCCATGCCCACAATGACCATGCCGGAGGGCTGTGGCAACTGATAGAACTCTGTGATCTGAAAGAACTCTGGGACAATGGACTTATAATTTATAACCCCGAATTACCTGATGGATTAGTTCATAGAAGGCTCAAGGCAGGCGATTTTATCAACTTTGATGGTGGAAGTATCGAGATTCTTCATCCCCATCCAGGATACAGTGTTGGTTCCGGAAGCGAGGTGAATAATCTCTCTCTTGTGTTCAGGTATAAAGCCCCGGGATTTACGGTCCTGTTTACAGGAGATGTTGAAGAGAATGCCATGGATTCACTGCTAACAGTGGGCAGATACCTGAGAAGCGATGTATTCAAGGTTCCGCATCATGGCAGTTACACCTCCAACTCTTTATCTTTCTTACAGGCTGTAAACCCTGTTATTTCAGTCATAAGTTTGGAGAAAGGGAACACATACGGCTATCCTCACGAGACAACACTAAATAATCTCTCTTTTACCAGGCTCTACAGGACGGACCGTGATGGTGCGATAAGGGTCTACTCTACAGGGGAAAGGATTGTTGTGAGAAGATACAGGGACTGGCTTCTCAAGCCTCTGTCCGGTTTTGAAACATCTGAAGAGATTGAAAACATCAAAAGGCTATTTGCTGTATGGTGATTGATCTTTGTCACATTCCGTCTTTCCTCAAAAATAAATCTACTTGAAAAATGAATCAGATTAACCATGTTTTTTCCTCCTTCTGAGTTTCTTTTCATAGGCTGCAGAAAGTTCTTCTGTGAGATGCTCTATTTGCTCTGAAAGT
>JALUAR010000154.1 GCA_027050975.1 Thermodesulfovibrio sp. | reverse complement strand
GGCAATTCTGTCCACATTGCCTAGCCCCTTGCAAGGCAGGAAAAAGTAAGGCTTATCCAGAGGAAAACCACTCACACCCGCAAAGCCTCTACTTGTTCAAAGCAGCACAAAGTGTCAAAGTCGGGATACCACAACCAACTCTCCAATACCCACTCCACACTATCCCGGCTCGTCCATATCTCCTTAAGATTACCCACTGTACCATACACAAATCGGTGTACAGACTGACCTTTTCCACTATGATCGCAACTCATCACCATCTCCATTACTATATCATAAACTCACAATTAATTCTTCAAACAGGTTTATTAATTTATGAAAGAAAAAAGCACTCTTTGGTTTACTTGTTGAAACCGCAGGATCACAGTGCACCCCAAAAAGAAAGATCTTATCCATCCTTGGCGAATGATACACCCGGAGTTTGAATTCTATCTGTGAGTCCAAACTCTCGTAGTTCACTTCATGAAGATATCTAGGCAACGCATATCCCCACACACAACCCCAGCACGTTCTATCAACAAGTAAAATTTTATAAAACTTTATTCCTTCATAGCTTGAGGAATCAATAACAACCGCACATCCCCCCATGCATTTAACAGATAAATATAAAGTCTGCGAAATGTTCATATCTACATGAGCAGGATTTAAAAAACACCTCCCATTAATCTGTTCCCTAATCTGTTCACTTATCTCCAGTGGTAAGTCTGAAAAATTCTTCCATGAAATAAAACTAGTATCACAATTGATTGCTCGGTACAAATCCTTCAGCGCCTGCTCCCAACCATGACGAACCATAACAATCGTTCCAAACCATACTTCACTACTGTCCTGAACATATACAGACATAATTCGTGCCCCCCTGCCAACATACTCATCCCATATTCTCTTACAACTCGTCTTACCTAAAGCAATAAAAAACGCCAGAGAGATTATAGCAATCACTGCACCAACAGGTGTTACCAGCAACATAGTTAGAATATGAAGCACCAGCCTGTGTTTTATCCCCCAATTCTTCTTAAGTAAGTATCTGAATGCAACATAAATACACAAAAAGAATAAAGCAAGAAACATAAACAGCTCCCAAAAACCTATTTTGACAATCACTTCTCAGATAATTTTTGCTTCTGCATCAAATATGATAGACTCATCCATCCGCTCCTGGCATTCCCTGCCTCATCAACTTCTTGGTAAACCAGCATGCGTTTCTCATTAATACCCGGAATCAAAAAAGTGGTTAATTCACCAACCAAGTATCGCTTACCTCCTATACTGATAATCAACGGTTTATCATTAACTTCCATATGCTCAACTTGTATAAATCTAAGCAACGGACCCTCGAATAAATACTCTTCAGCCTCTTCATAAGTTAGAGACAGTGACCAAACTTCTCCTAAAGTTCTCCCTGAAGACATCATCTTAATTTCCGCTCCGATACCAATATTACCCCCAAGTACCCCTTCCCCAAACGAAATACCCCCTCCTACTAATTCTTTTAATCCAAAGTAAAAAGATATCCTGAACTTGGACGCTGCTTCTTGAAAAGTTTCCGAATTTACAACAAAAAAGTTCCATGACGCATTAGCTCCTCCACCCCCTATAAGTTTAGGCTCTCTACTGCCTTCATGTAGCTCTTGTTTTCCGGGATGTAAAAATTCACCCCCTACGAAAAAAGTATATCCTACCACGTCATACGCCTCTCCTAAGTTATAATAAACACCAATACCATATCCTAACCCCAAATCCATAGATACATCAACCGAGTTTATTATTGTAAATTCTGATCGTTGTGCCAAATACTTGAGTATATAAAAACGAATAGGTTCTAATCCCTCAAATTCTACTCCACTAATAACCTGATTCTGCGCAAACCCATACCCACTCCACCACCCAAAACTATCCACCAACGGCTCCACCTGCCAAAACCTACCTACAAGCGGGTCATAATTCCTATACCTGTAATACTGCCAACCTAACTCCCTATCCAACAACTGACCCTGATAAGTAAACGGATACGGATCTGTTGCTAAAGGCTTCATCCAACCAAACGGATAATAATCGTACACCCCCACCACCTTCGGCTTATAATACGCTACTACCTGACCACTGCTATCTGGCACAGGTATCCTCTGATCCGCAATCACAACTCGTACATTGTTCAAATGATCCGTCAGTTCATACTTCCGTCTCGGCTTCAACGAAACAACTCTCCTCCGAATCAACGAACCAGAACCACTCAACAACGGACGCAACGGAATCTTTAGCGTAGATGCCTTGCCAGCAAACCACTCCAAACCCTCCGGCTCATATACGCCCAGCCTCCGTGTACCTTCATAAATCGGCTGAAAGTCCAACCTTAATGTGTCTCCTATCAGACTATACTTCGCCAGCAACTGTCCCTGTGTGCTGTATATGAACACTTCGCCCCTTTCATCCGTGCCTTTAAAAAACCGATAACCCGCAGGATTGTAAAGCATCCGTATCGTATCATCGCCCAATGCCAGCAAACTCGGACGATTGGAATAATTGTACCTAACGAATAAATTCCTTGAAACATCCCTGATCATATTCCCCACTGGATCATATAGATAATTCACACTTGGCTGCGCCTCAAGATCATGTGGAAATTGTGTAGACACAGCATCAAATATAGACTTCAACCGATTGTTGACACTCAAATCATAATAATCGTACCTCAAACTATCCAGCAAACTGCCCACACCATCATAACGCACAAGCTCCAGAATGTTCCCAACAAGGTCGTATCGATAACGCGTTGAATACCGATTGACCAACGTGGCATGCCATCGCTGTCCATCAAAGCCCGCCAACGTCCTCGCACGCGTCAACCTGCCCATCTGATCATACCGAAACGAATAACCCGTGTGCATCGTATCCAACCACAACGACCACGACGAAATCCAACCAGTATAGTACGGCTTGAATAAATGCTGTACCCCAGAATTGA
>JALUAR010000153.1 GCA_027050975.1 Thermodesulfovibrio sp. | reverse complement strand
ATACAGAGGTCCGGTGCATCATTAATGTCCACGATGCTGTGGCCCGTACCACGGAGGGCGCTTTTCAGGTAATCGCTTTCTGCCAGGTTGGTCTTGCATCCAAGGGTGAGTATTGCTATCTTCATCTTCGGGGGTTAATCAGTCGAGGATACAGGTACTCCGTCAAGGGAGTGTCTGTGAGCTTCTGTTATTTTCACTCTCAGGAGGGTACCGGCAGGAATCTGCTCATCAATCTTAATATTGACTATTTTGTTTGTACGAGTTCTGCCGGTTAACTTATGAGGGTCGGACTGGTTAGACCCCTCTATCAGAACCTCCTGGATGGTTCCTTCAAGGGCCTTGTTCTTTTTTTCCGTAATCTCATCCTGAAGAGAGAGAATCTCTTTTAATCTTTCGGCTCTCACAGGCTCCGGTAGCTGGCCATCCATTTCAGCTGCCCTTGTCATTGGTCTTGGCGAAAATTTAAAGGCAAATATACCGTCAAACTGGATCTCCTTCAGAGCCCTGATGGTAGCCTTATGCTCCTGTTCCGTCTCTGTAGGGAAACCAGCGATTATATCAGTAGTGATGGCAATGCCTGGTACCGCCTCTCTCAACATTCTGACCTTTTCAAGATAATCCATGTATGTGTATTTCCTGTTCATCAGCCTGAGTATCCTGTCAGAGCCTGACTGAAGAGGCAGATGAATATGCTCACAGACCTTATCAAGGTCTCCTATTGCCTCAGCAAGCTCTCTGCCAAGGTCCTTTGGATGAGAGGTAACAAACCTGATCCTCTCAAGCCCCTCAATCTCATTTATAAGCCTGAGTAACCCGGGGAATGAAACCTCTCCGGCATAGGAGTTGACATTCTGACCAAGAAGGGTCACCTCTTTGTAACCTTCGTGGGTTAGTTCCTCTATCTCCTTCAAGATGCTATCCACCGGTCTTGACTGCTCCCTTCCCCTGGTATAAGGCACAATACAATAGGTACAGAAGTTATTGCACCCGTACATGATATTTACCCAGGCGGTAACAGGGCTCTTTCTGATCGCGGGAAGGTCTATATCTGCCAGACGGGGGTTATCCTCTGTGAAGACTCCGCCGTCATACTCAAGCACCTCCCCTACCCTTGTGATATTCTGGGGTCCGATAACAAAGTCCACATAGGGAGCACGCTCTTTGAGGTTCTCTCCCCTCTGCTGGGCAATACAGCCAGCAACAGCAATCTTTACATAGGGGTTTCTCTTCTTTATGTGCTTGGTTCTTCCGAGCTGGCTGAAGAACTTCTGCTCTGCCTTCTCCCTTATACTGCAGGTGTTAAACAGGATAAGATCAGCCTCCCTGGGATCGTCAACCTCCTGATAGCCCTGCTCCTTAAGGAGGCCGAGCATCCGCTCGGAATCATGAAAGTTCATCTGACAGCCCCAGGTCTCGATATAAACTTTTTTCATGTGACCCCTTGATTTTATTACATTTTTTACTTAAGTCGTGTAAAAAAATTCATTGGTTAAACCATAAATTTATATTTTATTATCTCAAAATCTGATTATTAAAGGCAATTTTTGTAATAGTTTTTTCGCTCCCCTAAAGGGGTTCTGTTGCCTCAATTCTACAGTATTCATCTGGATAGTATTTCCTCTGGAAATAAAAGGCCACATTGACAAGCCCTATGAGCACGGGCACCTCAACCAATGGGCCTATAACCGTTGCAAAGGCAGCACCTGAGTTTATGCCAAACACCGCAACAGCCACGGCAATGGCAAGTTCAAAGTCGTTTGAGGCTGCAGTAAAACTCAGCGTTGCTGAAATGGGGTAGTTTGCACCTGCTTTCTTTGCAATAAAGAATGTAATGAGAAACATAAAGACAAAATAACAAAGAAGTGGAATTGCAACCCTCAAAACATCAAGGGGAAGTTTAACAATGTATTCACCCTTCAGAGAAAACATCACCACAATAGTAAAAAGTAGTGCAATCAGTGTGATGGGGCTTATCCTAGGTATAAACCTTTCGTGATACCACTTTTTGTCTTTAAGTTTGATAAGGCTGAATCTGGTAATCACACCGGCAATGAAGGGTATGCCAAGGTAGATAAAGACACTCTTTGCGATCTCCGCCATTTTCACATCAACCACAGCACCCTTAAGGCCAAATAGTGGAGGAAGCAGGGTTATAAATATGTAGGCATATATGGAGTATGTAAAGACCTGAAACAGGGCATTAAAGGCAACAAGGCCAGCTACGTAGTCAGGATCACCACAGGCAAGGTCGTTCCAGACAAGTACCATTGCGATGCAACGGGCAAGCCCAACCAGTATTATTCCAACCATGTAATCAGGCATGTCCCTGAGAAGGGTAATGGCAAGGAAGAACATCACCACAGGCCCTACAATCCAGTTCTGTATCAGGCTGATGGCAAGGATTCGTTTGTTACTGAAGACCTTTGGCAACTCCTCATACCTGACCTTTGCAAGGGGTGGATACATCATCAGTATCAGTCCGATTGCGATGGGTATGTTTGTGGTGCCCACACTGAATTTATTAAGAAACCCCTCCACACCCGGGACAAAATAGCCAAGCCCCACACCAAAGGCCATTGCAAGGAAGATCCATAGCGTTAAAAACCTCTCAACAAAAGATAGTCCCTTAACTCGTGCCATTATTTATCTCCTCCTTTAATTTCTTTTATAAATTCAAGTATCCGTTCCTTTATCTCATCCCGTGCCCTGCGGAAGGCATTAAGGACTTCCTCATCAGTGCCCACTACACTTACAGGGTCATCAATGGGCCAGTGAAGGCGTCTTATCTCAGGAGGTGTGGCAGGACATGCCGCCTCGGCGTTTCCACAGAGGGTGATAATCACATCCATCTGTCTGAGCAAATCTTCATCAATAGGGTCAGAGGTTTGCCCTGAGATGTCAATGCCTATTTCCTTCATTACCTTTACTGCATTGGGGTTTATCCCTACAGGCATAAGACCTGCACTGTAGGGCTCAATTATACCTTTACCGTAATGCCTTGCCAGCCCTTCTGCCATCTGGCTACGGCAGGAGTTTCCTGTGCATAGAAACATCACCTTAAGCATAATGCCTCCTCTGTGATATAATATTTCTATGAGACGGGTTGAGATTACAGCGGAGATTGTCCCAGCAGAAGAGGGTGGATATATAGTCTATTGCCCTGAACTTGATATTACCACCGAGGGGGAGACCATTGAAGAGGCCATTGAGATGATTAAGGATGCGGCTCAGGGTTATATTGAGGTGGTAGGGATTGAAAACATACCTGCCCTTTCTGGTAAATCCATCAAAGAGAGACTTGAACTTGTGGTGAATGAATAAACTTCCCTCCCTTTCAGGCAAAGACCTCTGCAAGGTTTTAGAAAAGGAAGGTTTTGTCCTTGTTCGCCAGACCGGAAGCCATTGTATATACCAGAAAGAAACAGATGAAGGAAAGGTAACAATCCCCGTGCCTGTGCACTCCAGCAGACCCCTTAAAAAGGGCACTCTGCATTCAATACTGAAAAAGGCAGGCATCACAAAAGAAAAACTCATCTTTCTCATAACTCTCTTATTCAAGGTTTAACCACAACATCTGTTTAGAACCTGAAACCCTGGAATTTCCTGAATCGGTTTAACCGGAAGAACCTCTGCCGCTGCCTTGAGGGCTGCCTTTATTATAAGAGCCGCTGGTATTGACTCATAAGTAGTGCCGCCGACGATAACGGTCCTGCACTCACTGTCTCCGCAGACATCACAGCAGAGGCTGCTTCCCGTGGTTGCACCAAGCCAGTCCTCAAGAGTTCTCTCGTTAATCCATATCAGGTTTGACTTCAATGGGTCGTCCTTGAAGTCTTCGGCCTTAAGGGCCTCCTTTATGAGTTTGACCTCTATGCCAAGGGGCCTCATTGCCTCTTTAAGTAACTCATATGTCCTTTGAAGTTCCATCTCTGTGGTCCCACAGCGAGGGCAGGTTCGGCCCTCTTCATCTACCAGTCTTTGCCATCTTAATACAAGCATTTGTGCCTCCTTTTCTGTTTAGTCTTTTTAATTTATTCAGTCTCTTCAAATCTGTTTTTATCAGTTTTTCATCATTAAGCACCTGTTTTGTTATTTCTATAAAAAGGAGGTTATATTTGTTCACTGCCTCCTCGGCAAGTCTGTAATAAGACCATGTGCCCACTTTCCTTCTTTCAAGGAGCCCTGCATTGTGAAGTATCCCCAGGTGTTTTGAGACCGTGGACTGCCCCATCTGAAGAACCTCCATAAGTTCACATACACAGAGTTCCCCCTGTTCAAGGAGTTTCAGTATCCTCACCCTTGTCTCATCAGAGAGTGCCTTTGTCAGTAAAAGAAAGTCTCTCATGCTTAATTATAATATCACGATATAGTGATTAATATCAATATTCAGAAAAACCTGTTATAACCAAGATAAAGCCCGGCTACAAATAGCAGAAGGCCCTTATTTTTCTTGTGGAAAGTGATAGACTGCGAAGGCCCTTACATATCGGAGATACTCTGCGGTCTTGCGCAGTGTATCTTCATTTTATAAACCCCTCTGCCAGTCCAACAGAAAGCCACTTAATGATATTATATAAAAATGCTCCAGAGGAGTTTTGCTGCCACAAATAAGAGTATCAGGGCAAACATCTGTTTTATCCACTTTGCCTTCATCTTCTCTTTCATCACATAGGCACCGATATTTGCACCCACTGCCACCGCAAGGGCGGTTGAAAGCATGAGGGGCCAGTTGAAGTGACCCTCTGCTATATGGCCTGCAAACCCTGAAAAGGATGAAAATATCACCACAAAGGCACTGGTTGCTGCGGCCTTCTTCGTCGGGTATCCAACGGCAAGCATCAGGGGGACAAAGAGAAATCCACCACCAATACCCAGAAGTCCGGCAATCATGCCGATAAGGAATCCACCTGCACCCATCAGAAGCATCCTGAGGCCTGTGGAGACATCCTTCTCGGTATCGGGTTTGTGTGCTGTAAGGAGCATCCTTCCACCTGCAAAACCCATGGCAATGGCAAACAGGAGTATCAGAATCCTTGTTGGAATCATGTCAGTAAGGTATGCCCCCACAGGTGCCCCTAAAAAAGAGGACATCACAAGTGGTATTGAGCCCTTTACATCAACCATCTTTGCACGGAAATAGACAACCGAGGCAGACACCACGGTGATACCGTTAAGTAAAAGCCCCGTTGGTATCGCCTCGGTCTTGAAGTCGTATCCGAACCAGTGAAACACAGGTATGTAGAGCATGGCCCCGCCAAGGCCGAGCATAGAAAAGACAAAGGCAAGGACAAAGACGAGCAGTGAAACAATTGCAACAGTCATAGTTATTCTCCATACCCTGAGCAGGGGATGCAGATCAGTTTGCCATTTGTAGTGAGCCTGAGTTTGTTTACAAAGGTCAGCTCCCCACAACTTTCGCACCTTTTTGCCTCAAAAATACCTGCTTTCTTCTCAACGGGCACCTCCTTTATCTCTCCTATCTCAAGGAATTCCTCAACCGGAACAGTCAATATCTTATCCACCAGCGGATCAGTAATCTCAGGCGGGATCTCCTGTGGTGGCACTCCCTCCTTACGCCTTTGCACAAAGGGTGAGTTAAGGGCCTTTTCAAAGAAATCCGGCTTTACCGAGACCCTCACCGAGCGGCCTGTTTTCTGGTCAATCAGGGTAAAGGCAAGTTTGTTGTAGTAGAGTTTCTGAACATTGGACTTACCGTATGTACAGCCCGTGGCGGTCATGATGCCATCAAGAAAACAGCCTGCGGCATGTCCCTTGCCGGTCTCTGAAAGCACAAAGAGCTCTTTGTCCTTTGCCCTCTCCACGCCAAGGACCTCCATTGCCTTCAGTCCTGCCCTGAGCCCCATGGGCATTGCAGGACACCTGTGCCCATGAAACTTCATTGCCACATCAAGATATTCCTTAAACTCTTTCATCGTAGACCTCCTGCTCTTTGTTGTTAGCGGTCAATGACCAGCAATTCTTCAATATTATTCTATTTTAACTATATAACAATATAGTAATAATAAAAGTAAAAATTTTTAGATTCCAGATGTATCAGCAACCCATATCCACACCATCATCCCAGGGATCCTCTTCTTCATCTTCTTCATCAGAGATTGCAGGCTTGTCATTTTTAAGGTCATCTACCTTCAGTCTCCGGTGATTTTTTATCTTCATCTTGGAGGTGTCCTTTTCGCTGGATGGATGCTCTGCTATGGTCTTTTTTGTCTGGTTAAATAGTGAAAGGTTGCCACCTGCAAGGGCGCCTGATGTAAAAGGTAAAAGCAGAAGAAGGACCACTAAAAGTATTCTCATTAAAATCACCTGCCTTCATTGACTGATTTAAGACCATCAGGTACCTTCTTTGCATTAAGGTCTGCTATGGCCATGATACCACCCTTAAGGGCATACACATTATTATAACCCAGTATCCTCAGTGCTGTGGTAACGATGATCGCCCTGGGGCTACTGTGACAGATAATAACCACGGTGCCATCTGTGGGAATCCTGTCAAGGTTTTTCATTATATCGGTCATGGGGATTCTCATCGCACCTGGCACACGGGTAAGGGCCTGCTCCTCTGGTGTGCGGACATCGATAAGTGTGAGTTTTTCTCCCTTCATCATCTTTTTAACAAGTGCCTTTGCCGATATCCTGATGTCTCCCTTTTTCTGAACCTCACGGGTCATGAGGGATAAAAGATCATCTGCGTTTTTTGCAACTACGGCCTTTTCAAGCCTTATCCTTAGGGCAGGGTTTTCAGGGGCCTTTGTCAGGGCACTCAGGTAGGTATCCACTGCCTTTTCATACTGTGCTTGCTGGAAGTAGAGGTCTCCCTGTTTTACAATCTCATCAACAGATGAAGCCATTGCAGGTACTGCAATAATTAGCAGGGCGAATAATGTTAGAAGTGTCTTTTTCATCGTAATCCTCCTTGAAGATTTAACCACCAATCATGGACTTGATCTTTTCAACTGGCGGAAGGGGTTTTCCTGCATGAACCAGTTTTCCATCAACCACCAGCCCTGGCGTGCTCATGGTGTGCTTCATGATCTCAGCCATGTCTGTTACCTTTTCAATCTCTGCCTCAATCCCCAGTTCATCCACTGCCTGCTTTACCCTGCGGGTCATCTCCTCACAGTTTGGACAACCTGGCCCAAGTACTTTGATCTGCATATCCTTTCCTCCTTGATCTGGTTTATTTAGTTTGTCTGGTTTATCTGGTTTATCTGGTTTATTTGGTTTATTTGGTTTATTTGGTTTGTCTGGTTCATTTGGTTTATTGCATTCTTCCCACTAAACACTCATCATTCATCATTCAACACTCAACACTAAACACTAAACACTCTCCTTCCCTCGCTCAAAGTATTGCATTAAACAGATACCCTACTCCGATTATTGTAATGGTCATAATTCCTGCAAACACACCAAGCATCTGGGGTTTGAGGACCTTTCTCAGGATTATCATCTCTGGAAGTGATAGCGCTGTTACTGCCATCATAAACGCAAGCACCGTGCCCATGCTGAGTCCCTTTTCCATAAGGGCATAAACAATGGGTATCACGCCAGCGGCATTTGAATAAAGGGGCACACCAAGCACAACCGCTGCAGGCACTGCCAGCGGATTACCTGGCCCTGCAATCCTCGTAAGAAACTCCTCCGGCACATAGCCGTGAATAAACCCACCAATGCCAATGGCTATCAGTATAAAGAGCCACACCCTTCGAAGGATATCCTTTGTGTTCCACTTTGCATAATCAAGCCTTTCACGAAAACTCTGCTTTATCACCTCTGTGCCCTGGCCGGTCCTTATCTTGTAGACATACTCCTCAACCCAGTGCTCAAGACCCAGTTTGCCAATAATGATTCCACCAAATATTGCCACTGAAAGACCTGCTCCGATATATATGGCAGTAATCTTCCAGCCAAAAAGACTGTACAGAAGCACCACTGCTATCTCATTGACCATTGGAGAGGATATGAGAAAGGAGAATGTCACCCCAAGGGGTACACCTGCCTCGACAAACCCGATAAAAAGAGGCACTGCAGAGCAGGAACAGAAAGGTGTTACTATTCCAAGAAGGGCAGCCAGTATGTTACCAATGAAAAGCCTTTTATGACTCAATATCCTCTTTGTCCTCTCAGGTGGAAAGTAGCTCCTTATAAAGGAGACCACAAATATCACCACCGCAAGAAAAAGAAATATCTTTAAAGTGTCGTAGACAAAAAAGTGCAGAGCATCTCCTAATTTTGTCTGAGAGGACAGTCCAAAAACTTTAAAGACCACTACGTCTGCTATCCATTTGAGCATCCTGAAATCATCCTTTCATTAATACTTCTTAAATTATCCATATATTACTATATAGTTATAGAGTAGTAATTGTCAAGAGGGGTTTTTTCCCTGCAACAGAGACTGCTGGGAACTAATGCAAAGAATTATTCGACTTGCCAAAGCGTTGTGTTTTTGTTTAAAAAACTCTATTAAGTGGGGGTTAAAGAGGGTTAACCCTATTAAAATAGTTTATTTCTTTTTAGTGGTCCACTGGATAATTGCTTTGCAAGTTTGGCAGACTTAAGGATCTCTTTCTGAACCATCTTTTCCACTTTATCAAGTATCTCGAAAACCACTCTGTCTTTTATCTTATAATAGGAACTTACCCCTTCTTTTCTGAACTCCACTATACCTGTCTGCCTCAGCAGTGAGAGGTGTTTTGAGACATTTGCCTGTTCTTCACCCAATACAGGAAGCATCTCGCAAACGCATCGTTCGCCATCTCTTAAAAGTTCAACTATCTTAAGCCTTGTAGGCTGTCCAAGGGCTTTCAATATGTCTGCCTTTCTCTGCAGAATGTCCATAAAGCCTCCTTGAGCTATACTCTTTGCCGACTTAACATTCTCAACAAAAAAACAAAGCTAATTATATTAGTACTCGATGTGTTTTTTATATTATAATATTTAATGTAAAAATGACCAATAATTCATTAAAGAAGAGATTAATACTCGTTACTGTCCTTGTCATCTCTGTGCTTTTAATAGGCAAGCTCACTCTCCATTCTGCACAGAGACCAGTCCGCATAGGCATAGCCTCCATGATTACGCCTGTTGATGCAGTTATATACTATCAGGAGATTGTTGATTATGTGGGTGAGAGGCTTGGTATGCCTGTGGAGATGGTTTTAAGAAGGACCTATGATGAAATGGATAAGTTGCTTGAGAAGGGCAAAGTGGACATTGCCTTTATCTGCTCTGCACCTTATGTGAAAAACCGCAGAGAGTTTGGCGTTGAACTCCTGGTGGCTCCTGAGGTTAATGGCAGACCCTTTTACAAGTCCTACATCATCGTTCATAAAGATAGCCCCTTTAAAAGGTTTGAGGACCTTAAGGGACATACCTTTGCCTTTACTGACCCCAAGTCAAACTCGGGCAGGCTTTATCCTGTTTACAGGCTTGCCAGAATGGGTCTCAGGCCAGAGGAGTTCTTCAAAAAGTACATATACAGCTACAGCCACAATAAATCGGTTGAACTGGTTGCAAAGAGGATAGTTGACGGTGCTGCGGTTGAAAGCCTGGTTTATGAATATATGAAAAAACAGGGAACCCCCTATGTGCAGGAGACAAGAATCATAGAGAAATCCCCTGATTTTGGTATCCCTCCAGTGGTTGTATCAACAGGTGTATCCCTTTTTGTGAAGGAAAAGATAAAGGAGATACTTCTAAACATGCACAGGACCACAGAGGGGAAAAGGATACTTTCTGCAATGAACATAGACAGGTTTGTTGAGGTTCCTGACTCTAATTATGACTCCATAAGGGAGATGGAAAGAGTGGTTAGCAAATTAAGCCTACCCTCAAAAAAGCAAAGAAAGGATGACTCCATCATATACTTTGGTGTAATCCCGAGGGACAACCCCCGTATAACCTACGAGAAGTATCAACCCCTGATAGATTACCTGACCGAGACCACAGGTCACCGTTTTGAACTGAAACTTAAAAAGAGTTATGAGGAAACAGTGGTCTCTCTTGGTAATGGTGAGACCGATGTGGCAATACTTGACCCCCTTACATACCTTGAAGCACATGCCAGATATGGGGCAGTCTGTATATTAAAGTCTGTAAACTCTAAGGGAGACCCTTTTTATTATTCCATGATTATCACGAAAAAAGACAAACCCTTAAAATCCCTATCAGAGCTTAAAGGTAAGAGTTTTGCCTTTTCGGCTGTTAAGTCAACCGCTGGAAACCTGATACCCCGATATCTGCTTGCTGAGGCAGGCATACATCTCAAGGACCTGGGAATGTATAAAAACTTTGATTATCATGAAACAGTTGTAAAGAGGGTCTTAAGTGGCGAGTTTGATGCAGGTGCTGTCAGGGATTCGGTTGCCAATAAGTACATGCCCCTTGGCATAAAGGTGATTAAAAGATCATCGCCTATCCCTACCGGCCCTGTGGTAATAGGCCCCAGGACATCCTTTGTTACAGGGGAGATGATAAAGTCAGCCTTAATCAATATAAACAAGACTGAAAGGGGGCAGCAGGTTCTTAAAAAACTTGACCCTGAGTTCTGGGGTGGTTTTATTGAGGCAAGGGATTCTGATTATCAGGGAATAAGGGATATGATTAACAATGTGCCAAAGACCTGCGGGATGGGATGTCATCCAAAGATAAAACTATAGTTACGGGTTTTTTAAGCAGAATACCACTACAGCAGAAGTTTATCCTTATCACTTCAGTAGCCATTGTGGTGCTGATGAGTATTATAGGATACCTTGTGACCATGAGAGAGCGCCAGATAATGTATGCAGACATCGAGCGGCAGGGCAGGGCCTTTGCCGAGACCCTTGCAATACCTGTAATCAACGACCTCATTTACGAACGGCTTGGGCTTGTGGAGGAGGGTGGTCTTATTGATAACTACATTCGGGGTATATTCAATAAAAAGGAGCTTAACCTTTTGTATCTTGCAGTGCTTGACGAAAACGGCAGGGTCATCTCTCACAATGACTTCAGTCAGTACGGCAAGGTATATAAAGACCCCCTGACCCTCAGGGCACTCAGGGCAAACACCACGGTGGTGCAGAAGTTTCACAGCATTAAGACAGGCCACGATGCCCTTGATTTTGCCACACCGCTGTCGATAGGAAAAAAACGATGGGGAACCCTCAAGTTTGCTATCTCTCTTGAAGAGGTAGAACATGAGATATCAAGCATGGTAAAGAGGATACTCTTTTTTACACTGGTGGTTCTGGTGGTGGGGTTTTTTATAATCATAATTCTCAGTAGAAGGTTTATAAGACCCATTACCTATCTTGCACGAACCATGGAGCGTGCTGGTTCAGGTGACCTTGATGTGAAGGTTCACATAAAGGGTAATGACGAGCTTGCCCTTTTAGGACAGAGCTTTAACAACATGATAGAACGTATAAAGCAGGCAAACCTTGAGCTAAAGAGGACACATGAGAAACTCCTTCAATCAGAAAAGCTGGCATCCATTGGTATCCTTGCCTCCGGCGTTGCCCACGAGATTAACAACCCCCTTGGCGGAATGTTCAACTGTGTGGATATGCTTGAACTGATGGGAGAAAATGAAGAGTTAAGAGAAAAGTATCTCCATCTTCTTAAAGACGGGCTAAACAGGATAGAGTCAATCGTGGGCAAACTCCTCTGGATGTCAAGAACGGGAACCCGTAATCCAGAGGTGATTGATGTAAAAGCCGTGCTTCAGGACATCTATAAGTTCGTTGAGTATAGGTTAAGGAGCAAAGACATAAGATACAAAGTGGATATAGAAGAGGGTCTGACCATAATAATAGACCCCCACGATTTTCAACAGATTATGCTTAATCTTATAATCAATGCAGTGCATGCCATGAAAAACAATGGAGAGCTCACTATAAAGGGCTACAGACAGGGAGATTACAAGATTATCACTGTTACGGACACTGGAGAGGGAATTGACAGGGAAACACTTCCAAAGATATTTGACCCTTTCTTTACCACAAAACAGCCTGGTGAGGGCACAGGGCTTGGGCTCTGGTTGACCTACGAGATTGTTAAAAACTATAATGGCGAAATCACTGTGGAAAGCGAAAAGGGAGTTGGAACCACCTTTACCCTTAAGTTCAGGAGGTAGTAGTGGACAAAAAATCTGTACTTGTAATTGAAGATGAAAAAATAATGCGAATAACCATTGAGGACGCCCTCAAGGCAAAGGGTTACGTTGTGAAGTCCTTTGAGAGAGGACAGGATGGGCTTCAGGCTTACAGTGAAGAGCCTTTTGACATAGTGCTTACCGACGTCAGATTGCCTGACATAAACGGAATGGAGATACTCGAGAAGATACGGGAGATAGACGATACATGCATGGTTATCCTTATGACCGCCTTTGGCACCATAAAGGATGCTGTTGAGGCAATGAAGATGGGGGCCTTTGACTACATTACCAAGCCCTTCAGCCTTGATGAACTTTCGCTGATAATCAGTAGGGCGGCTGAGGTAAAACAAATGCAGGATGAAAACCTCAGACTAAAAAGGGCCATCTCCCGTTGCTACTGCTACCCCAACATAATTGGTGAAAGCGACGCTATGAAGGAAGTATTCAGGATGATAGATAGGCTTTCGCAATCGGACTCAACGGTTCTTATACTTGGGGAAAGCGGAACTGGAAAGGAACTGATAGCATCCACAATACATTATCAGGGAAAAAGGAAGGATGCTCCCTTTGTGATTGTAAACTGCGGGGCATTGCCTGAAAACCTTATCGAAAGCGAGCTCTTTGGTTACGAAAAAGGGGCCTTTACAGGTGCCACCAGACGAAAACCTGGCCGTTTTGAGCTTGCCCATGGTGGAACTATTTTCCTTGACGAGGTTGGAGAGTTACCCCCATCGGTTCAGGTCAAGCTACTGAGGGTGCTTCAGGATGGAACCTTTGAGCGACTTGGTGGCACAGAGACCATAAAGGTGGATGTCAGGGTAATTGCTGCGACCAATCGAGACCTTGAAAGGGAGGTCAGAGAAGGAAGTTTCAGGGAAGACCTCTATTATCGTCTTGCAGTAATACCCCTTACACTGCCACCTCTCAGGGAAAGACGAGAGGATATCCCGCTTCTGATTGAGCATTTTCTTCAGCGTTACAACAGCCGCCTTGGAAAACAGATTAGATTTTCAAAGGAGGCAGTAGAGGCACTCATGGAGTATCCTTTCCCGGGAAATGTAAGGGAGCTGGAAAACATCGTGGAGCGTGTGGTAACCCTCTGTGAATCAGACAGGGTAAAAAAGGAAGACCTGCCTGCCCATGTGCTTAAAAAGGGTCGGAAAAAAGAGTCTTCAGCCCAGCCACTTACAAAGGTGGCTCAGGAGGCTGAAAGACAGTACATAATTAGGGTTCTCAAACAGACAGGAGGAAACCGAAGCCGTGCTGCCTCCGTGCTTGGTATCAGCCGTAAAACCCTCTGGGAGAAGATGAGACAGTACGGAATAAATT
>JALUAR010000152.1:1590-13502 GCA_027050975.1 Thermodesulfovibrio sp. | reverse complement strand
GCATATATAGAGTTTATTGTAGAGGATACTGGACATGGCATCAGACCTGAAGACCTGGAGAGGATATTTGAACCCTTTGTTCAACTTGAACCTACCTACCAAAAGCTACATAAAGGCACGGGACTCGGTCTTGCTATCTGTAAAAATATTATAAAAGCACACGGAGGAAAGATATGGGTAGAAAGTGAAGTTGGAAAAGGTAGCAGGTTTATTTTTCGGATACCAACTAAAAAGCCGAAATGAAAAAAATTTTAATTGTTGAAGACAATGAGATAAATCTGAACCTAATAGTAGAAATACTAACAATGAACGGTTACAATGTTATAGTGGCCAGAGATGGTGTTGAGGCTATAATGAAAGCAGAACAGGAGCATCCTGATTTAATACTTATGGATATCCAAATGCCTAAGATGGATGGAATTACAGCAATGAAAAAAATCAGAGAAGCACAAAAAATAGACAAAATTATTGCCCTCACTGCTTATGCCATGAAGGGCGACAGAGAAAGCTTCATACGTGAAGGATTTACAGATTATATTTCTAAGCCAATACATGTTAATGAATTAATTTCTGTCATAAAAAAGTATTTATAACCTTATCGAGCGATCTTTCAGGGATTAATGTAATACAGAAGAGACTCTATGTTTAAATGAAACAGAAAGAGAAAAAACATAAGATTTTAATTGTTGATGATGAAGACGTCAACAGGCGACTTCTCGTCTCTCTCTGTGAGGGGTTAGGATATGACTTCACAGAGGCAAGCAATGGTAGGGAAGCAGTAGAAAAGACTCTTCAGGAGATGCCTGATCTTATCCTTATGGACGTCATGATGCCAGAGATGAATGGATTTGAGGCAACGGAGAGACTCAAGTCAGACGAAAAGACCCAGCACATTCCAATTATAATCGTTACTTCTCTTGATTCAAGAGAAGACAGGGTTAGGGGTATATCCAAGGGTGCAGACGATTTTTTAACAAAGCCTATCGATCAAGAAGAATTATCCTTAAGGGTCAGAAACAACATCAAGATCAAGGAGTATCATGACTTTCTGAAGGATTATAACACGATACTTGAGGAACAGGTGGAAGAGAGGACGAGACAACTGAGCGAGGCATTTGAAAAACTGGACAGGGCACATAAAAAGGTCAAATTCGGCTATATGGAGACTATCTATCGCCTTACCCTTGCTGCAGAATACAAGGATGAAGACACAGGGCTGCATCTGAAAAGGATAAGTTTTTACACAAGGGAACTTGCATCAGAACTTGGTATGGACAGGGTGTTTGTGGAGTCAATATTCTATGCATCTCCAATGCATGATGTAGGAAAGGTAGGTATACCTGATAATATTCTACTCAAACCTGGCAAATTAGCCCCAGACGAATGGGAGATAATGAAAAACCACACTATAATTGGAGCAAAAATCCTCAGTGGATCTGAATCCACTTACCTGAAGATGGCAGAGGAGATAGCCCTAACGCACCATGAAAGATGGGATGGAAATGGTTATCCCAGAGGACTGAAAGGTGATCAAATACCCATATCAGGAAGAATAATGAACATTGCTGACCAGTACGATGCCCTCAGAAGCAAAAGGCCTTATAAGCCTCCCTTTGACCACGAAAAGGCATTTAGCATAATCACAGAGGGTGACGGACGGACCTTGCCTGAGCACTTTGCCCCTCAGATACTTGATACCTTCAAGAAGATACATAAGAAGTTTGAGGAGATATATGAAGAGCATAAGGGGTAGACCTCCGGATCCTGCTGACTTAGTGACACTCGATAAAGTCGAAAGAAATATAAAAATATCCAGAGACTCTCAAGGTAATGTACAGATTTAAATCTCTTACAACAAAATTTATCTTTATAAGCACAATACTGCTTATATACATTACTGTGGTTATTGTTTTAAGTTTTCTCTTTACCAATCACATAAGGGGTGAAGCCACAAGAATTAATCTTGCAGGTCAGTTAAGGTTTCGTGCCTTCGAAATGGCATGGCTCATTCATATGATCATTGAAAAAAGTTCATCTATGGAAAGGGAACCATTTCTTACAGAACTCAGTCACGAAATGGAGACCTTTGAAAAGATAATTACTGATTTAAGGAACGGAAACGAAGCCCTTAACATTAAGCCTCTTGAATATAAGAAAGCAATAATAGCGCTTAACAGACTCT
Source organism: Thermodesulfovibrio sp. (assembly GCA_027050975.1). GTDB lineage: Bacteria > Nitrospirota > Thermodesulfovibrionia > Thermodesulfovibrionales > JdFR-85 > JALUAR01. The sequence goes on along the minus strand of JALUAR010000152.1, from coordinate 11,320 downwards.
CAGATAAATACAATAATGAATTAAAACCCATACTCCTGAGTATATTATCGGAGGTTCCATACGAGAAGACCAAGGCATTACTTGATAAATATGACTCAAAGATTCATGGGTATGTATATGAGATAGACATGTTTGTAAAATTTATTGAGGAGGATTATAAAAGTGAGATAAGAGAATTCAAACTTCTCAGGATTTATGCCCTTCTGCTTTTCGCTCTAATGAGTGTCTTCATTGTTTTATATACAAGAAAAAGTGTTGTTATCCCTGTTCTTAAATTGAAAAATGCTGCCTCAGAGATTGAGAAGGGAAATTTTGACGTAAGTGTTGACATAAGAAACAGAGATGAGATAGGAAGGCTCTCCATAGCCTTTAACAATATGGCAGAGAAGATTAATGAGGCCATGAAGGAAAAATCCACCCTTATAAAAAGGCAGAGAATACTTTTTGAGACTGCAAGGACTGTAATAAGTGAACTGGACACGAAAAAGATCCTCCATGAGACTGTTGAAAAAGCAAGAGCATTAATCGGGTCAAGATATGCAGCCCTTAGCATCATGAACGATAGAGGTGGTTATGAATCCTTCATCTCTTCAGGCATTGACCCTAAGACCTGCGAAGACCTGAAAAAGAGATACAGCCTTCCTCACGGGAGGGGACTCCTGGGGCATCTCCTCAGAGAAGGAGAGCCTTTAAGGGTAGATAACATATCAGCCCATCCAGCCTTTTTAGGGTTTCCTGAAGGCCACCCACAAATGAAGACATTTCTTGGTGTTCCTGTAAAACTTTACGATAGGGTTATTGGCAGGTTCTACTTTGCAGACAGACAGGATGGAAGGCCCTTTACAGAGGAGGATGAGGAGATAGCCTCTGCCTTCTCATCCATTGTAGCAGTGGCGATCAATAACTCGAGGCTTCTGGAAGAACTGAGAAGGTTGTCAGAGGAAGTTCTGGCTCTTAATGAAGCATCGAACTCTCTAATAGATATAAAGAGAGGAGAGGATATTTATCAGAGAATATGTGATATTGCATTAGATGTCTTTAGGCTCAGGATGGTATGGTTAGGGTTGATCCAGGAGGGAACTTATGATATAAAGATTGTCTCTGTCTGTGGTCATGATGATGGATACCTTGATGAAGCTACAATAAGGTGGAATGATTCATCCTATGGACGGGGGCCGACAGGGATGGCCATAAAAATGAAAAAGCCAGTCGTTGTTAATGATATAGAAAAAGATCCTTATTATGCTCCATGGCGAGAAAAGGCACTCAAACAAGGCTTCAGATCTTCAATGGCAGTGCCTCTTTTTTATGGTAAGGATAAGTTAATTGGCACTTTAAACCTGTACAGTTCAGTAGCAGGATTTTTTACAAAAGACAGAATCCGGGTTTTCCAGGCTTTTGCCAACCAGGCTGCCATAGCCATTGAAAATGTCCGCCTTGTAGAAGGACTCGAAGAAAGGGTAAGAAAGAGGACCGCTGAAATCAAGACAGCAAACATAGAACTCAAGCAATTAAACAAAGAACTTGAACTGAGACGGCAGGAGGCAGAGGCTGCAAACAGAGCAAAGAGTGATTTTCTTGCCAACATGTCTCATGAATTGAGAACTCCCCTTAATGCAATCATTGGTTTCTCAGAAATGATGCTTATGGGTATGAGTGGTGAATTGAACGAAAAACAGAAGAGATATCTTACAGACATTTATGAAAGTGGTGAACATCTCCTGTCATTAATAAACGATATCCTTGACCTGAGCAAAATAGAAACAGGAAGAATTGACCTAGAGTATGAAAATATTGATGTCCAGACTATAATTAATGAAAGTCTCATCTTTATCAAGGAAAAGGCATTAAAACACGGAATACAGGTGGAGACAGTGATAGAAGAAGGTATTGGCACAATTGAGGCAGACAGAAAAAGACTCAAACAGGTCCTTGTTAATCTACTCAGTAATGCCGCGAAGTTCACTCCTGATGGGGGGTCAATCAGGGTAAAGGTACGAAAAGTCCGGCAGTAAAAACTAATGTATTTATTATTTGTAAACTATATCAGGTTGACACAGACAGACCTATTATTGTTTAATTAATACCATGCGAGTACCGATGATAGCAGCCAACTGGAAGATGCACAAAACCACTTCTGAGACCCGAGAATATATTACGGAGTTTCTCCCCCTCGTTAAAGATGTCTCAGATGTAGAGATAGTGCTTGCGCCTCCATTCACCTCCCTCGCTATAGCAGCCAAGTTTCTGAAAGGAAGCAATGTAAAATTAGCTGCTCAGGATGTTTACTGGGAAGAAAAAGGCGCCTTCACTGGAGAGATTTCCCCTCTGATGCTTAAGGATGTGGAATGTTCATATGTAATAATAGGGCATTCCGAGAGGCGACAGTACTTCGGTGAAACAGACCAGACTGTAAACAGGAAGATAAAGGCTGCCCTCAAAGCAGGCCTCGGGGTTATCCTTTGTATCGGGGAAACCCTTCAGGAGCGGGAATCAAACAGAACCTTCGAGGTTCTTAAAAGACAGATTACAGAAGGTCTAAAGGATATAAACACTGATGCACTGGTAGTTGCATACGAGCCAGTATGGGCAATAGGCACTGGAAAAACAGCTACCCCTGAGCAGGCCCAGGAAGCCCATCAATTCATTAGAACAGAGCTGAAAGCCATCTTTGGCAATGAAGCTGATAATATAAGAATCCTGTATGGCGGAAGTGTAAAGCCTGACAATATTGCATCATTGATGGTGAAGGATGATGTAGATGGTGCCCTCGTTGGAGGAGCCAGTCTTAAACCCGATAGCTTTTCTGCTATAGTCAAGTTCCAGGGAGGAGATTCATGAGTACACTAATCATTGTGATTCATATAATAGTCTGTCTATTTCTGATAGGAATAGTACTGATTCAGGGAGGAAAGGGAGCCGAGCTTGGTTCAGCCTTTGGAGGAGGCTCCAGCCAGACTCTATTTGGAGCCCGCGGCGCTGCCACAGTGCTGAGTAAAATAACAACCATAATGGCTGTAATATTTATGATCACTTCTTTGATACTAACAGTTCTGTCAGCCAAACAGCCCTCTGTTGTGAAATCATCGGTTATACCTGCTGAGGAAAAGAAAGAGCAAGTTCCCCTTGGGGGTGTTACACCTCAGCCACAGGGTATACAGCCCACTGCACCTGAGAAGGCACCTCAGGAAAAGCCAACAAAGAAATAATATACAACAGAAGTGTAGATGCCCGTCATCTCAGTTAATGGTCTCACTAAGGACTTCGGTAAAATCAGGGCAGTAGATGGAATAACCTTTAAGGTAGAAAGAGGCTGTATTTTCGGTTTTCTCGGTCCTAACGGGGCCGGAAAAACAACAACCATCAATATACTGTGCACCCTCCTTAAACCAACCTCTGGAAAGGCGACTGTGAATGGCTTTGACTGTATGACAGAGGCCCCGAAAGTAAGAAGCTCTATCGGCGTTGTCTTCCAGGACATGACTCTTGATAAGGATCTCACAGCCTTTGAGAACCTGCTTTACCATGCAATTCTTTATGATGTTGAAAGCGGAAAGAGAAAGTCCCTTGTACTGGATGCCCTCAGGTTTGTGGGGCTTTACGAAAGACGAAACGATCTGGTAAAACGTTTTTCAGGCGGGATGAAGCGGAGGCTTGAGGTTGCGAGAGCAGTTGTGCACCAACCCAGCGTACTCTTTCTTGACGAACCCACCCTGGGGCTTGACCCTCAAAGCAGGGCGAACCTCTGGGATTTTATCACAAAACTGCCTGTCCAGAAGGGCGTAACCATATTTATGACAACACATTACATGGATGAGGCTGAGGTCTGTGACAGGATTGCCATTATTGACAAAGGCAGAATTATTGCCGAAGGCTCTCCAGAGGAACTGAAAAAACTGATTGGCGGAGATGTGGTCTATCTCAAGACCACGAACAACGCAGAAGCCTTGAAAATACTCAAGGAGAGGCTCTCTCTCGTCGGCAAAATTAAAGGTGACGAACTCTTTATCACCGTCACAAAAGGTGAGGCATGCATTCCCGAAATCATCAGGACCCTTGGCGAAGCTGTTCTTTCGGTCAGGTTACAGAGACCCACTCTTAACGATGTATTTCTTCATCTGACAGGCAAAGAGATACGGGAGGAGACAATCGATTCCTCTGACGAACTAAAGGAGGCCATACGGGCTTACAGGAGGAGATTTGATAGAGGGTAGAGTAGTATATGTAATAACGGCAAGGGAGTTCAAGAAGTTTATCAGAGAAAGGAGCAGGCTCTTTTCAACCCTTGCCAGACCTCTTATATGGCTCTTTCTGGTTGGTGGCGGGCTCTCAAGAGTGGTTCCCTCAGGAGGTGATATAACCTATCTTCAGTTCTTCTTTCCGGGAATTATCGGAATGACCATTCTCTTCAGTTCGATCTTTTCTGCGATTTCTATCATTTGGGACAAGGAGTTTGGCTACATGAAGGAGATCCTTGTTGCTCCTGTCTCACGGACATCGATTGTCGTCGGCAAGGCATTAAGTGGTACTATTGTATCCACTTTACAGGCATTAATCATATTACTACTTTTTCCGGTGGTGGGACTGAGTCTTGACTTTATACAGATATCCGCAACAATAGTTGTCTCGTTTTTATTATCCTTTACTATGTCGTCAATAGGTATACTGATTGCTACATTTTATCAAAGCTTTGAGAGCTTTTCTGTAATTATGAACTTCATTGTAATGCCCATGTTTTTTCTTTCCGGAGCCATGTACCCTGTTAAACGACTTCCGACTGTATTTGAGATAATTTCACGAATCAATCCCCTCACATATGGAGTGGATGCACTAAAGAATATCTTGCTATCTGGAAGGTCTGGTGAGATGGGCCCGGATTTTTCTCTGTTACTGGATGTTACTGTAGTTCTGGCTGTTTCGGTTGTTTTTATTATACTGGGAACAATTGCCTTCAAAAGGAGAGTGTAAAAAGTAGTGCTCACCTCCTGTTGTACAGGAGGTGAGCACTATAGAAAAAAATATTACTTCAGATTAAGTTTCTCCTTGATTGCCTTTCTTAAACGTAATTTTTCCAGCCAGTCGGCCAGATGGGAGCCGTCATCAGCAACCTCGTATGCACCTTCCCAGTGCTGCCAGTCCTGACCCTGCATGAATGCACCCATTCTCCAGATACGTCCCTCGTGGTGCCAGATCTCATGCCAGAGGTTGTCAGCCTCGCTCTTGCCATTGAATTTTATATCCTCATCCAGTTTTTCCTTCTTGATCGGATCATAGTATTTCAGCTTTATTGCAAGAACCACTGCATTGTATACATCTATTGTCTTGTCTGCCTTGTTCAGATCACCCTCTGCCCAGCTTCTGACATGGCACTGAGTACATACCTTAAGCATATCTTCGCGTTTTTCATTGGCAGAACGAAGTGCATCTCCGCCAAAGGCATCTAATCTTGTCTCACCCTTTGACCACCACTTGCCGGGTCCGACATAGGCCTTGTATATATCAGGAGCATACTTCTTGGCAATGGCAAATGGATTGGGAGCTCCTGTTTTCACCTCTTTAAGCGAACCCGGAGGCAGATTGTGAATCTTTTCGTATCTCTTTGCGATATCCGGGTCGATGGGATATTTCTCTTTGCCGGCAAGATACTTCGGATCAGTGGGCCAGGAGAAAACAGGCTCCAGCTCCCATTTGAGCCTTGCGCTAACATTATGCGTGCTTTCAAGTGCTCCGCCAAAGCCACTCATATGGCATGTCGCACATGTAGGAGCCTCTATGTCCTCAGGACCCCACTGCCCGGGAGGCACATCCCAGTTCCAATGCTCACCGTTTGCAGAGAAGAGATTACCGTGTTTACTTTCTTCATAAATCTCTCTCTGTGGATGGTCTGGACCGAGATGACACTGTCCGCATGTTTCCGGTTTTCTTGCCTGAGCTATGCTGAAGGTATGTCTTGTATGGCATGCGGTACAGGAACCGACACTGCCGTCGGGATTGAATCTTCCGATACCGTTGTTCGGCCAGTTAATAAGCTTTCCATCCTTTCCTACCTTGATTACCGTACCGTGACAGTCAAGACAGCCTGCCTCGGCACTCTCTCTTGAAAAGTGTGTTTTGTAGTTCAATGTCTGTCCGAGGGTAACACCGTCTACCACCTTCTCTCCTTCAACAATACCATAGGCAGAGAGGGAGAAAAGACCAGCCTCGTCATGCATACTCTCCCTGAACTCTTTAACCTGTTTCGGATGACAGCTCTCGCAGTACTTGGGGGTTACCAGTGCGGTAACGCGGTATCCGTTGTGTTCGAAACCTGCAGGATCGTCATCCTTTGCCTTATGGCAGACATAACATTTCACACCAACCTTACTGTGTTTACTCTCATGCCATTGTTTGACAACACCAGGGGTCACGGTGTCATGACAGCTCAGGCACGGATCAATATCAACACTCTTTGCAGCCACTGTTGCAGGAAAAAGCAATCCCACTATTGCAAGAACAATTAACAAAGGATAACCTCTCTTCATAAACACCTCCTTCATAATGATTGTTTTTTAAGTGGTATCTCTCTTCTCTTCATCCTCGTCCTCCCAGTTGAGGTAGACTAATTCAAACTCTATCACCTCCTCCCACCTATTGATTTCCTCGGAGATATCTTTAAGTTTCTGGGCGCTCTCGGCCTCAAGAACTACGGCTATCCCTTTTGGACCTATATCCTTGACATCAACATAAGGAACCTCCTTCAATTTCTCAACCAGTCTACCCTCTACCTTTTTGTTTAAAGGCACCACAACCGCCCCTGCTATCGGCATACTAAAGCCTCCTTCCAAATCTAAAAGTTATAGCACCTGTGGGACATGCATCTCTGCACAAACCACAGTTGTCACATTTTGTCCAGTTAAAATCCCCTCCCGTAGCCAGTCTCATAGGCTCAAGATAATACGGACATGCACGGTCACACTTCTCGCAATAAATACACCTGTCCTTTTCCATTCTTATCCTCCAGGCTCTTTTGGCACCCAAAAGTGAGAGGGCACCACCAGAAGGACAAAAATAATTGCACCATGCCCTCGAGGTAGACAGACTCTCAAAGAGAAAAATTGCCGCTAACAATCCTACTCCACTGAGACTTATTGCCTTATGAGTAAAGATATAGATCAACTCTCTACCAAAAACATGGGGAGGATCAAAGGCTGAAATAATGGGAACGGCAAAAAGAAGACTAAACAGAAGAGATAGAGTGAGTATTATGTATCTGAAATCTTTAAGTTTCAACTCATAGTGAAGTCCGAACTTTTTCAGCGTGGCATTTAGTTTCTGGTTCAGCTCTAGCAAAAACCCCACCGGACAGAGCCATGAACAGAACACTCTTCCAAGCAGCAGAGTGACCATCAGCGGAATAATTACTGAAACAGCAAAGGGTATATAGACAACCTTTGCTGCCAACACCTCCTCAAAAAACGCAACAGGATGGGTGAGCCTAAAGCCATAGAAAGTAAATGACCAGGTATCTCCGCTTATCTCCCTCACTGTTGGAGGAGGCAGATGACCAAGCACAATCCTTGAAGGTGACCAATCATGTGGGTTCATTGTTACAAGAGGAATCCATATCAGGATTGATAGTACGGATAGCTGAATTAACCTTCTTGGATACCTGATCTTTAATGAATGTGCCTTATGTTCAGATTTCGTCTCTTTCATCGTTTTATGGCCTGAGCACCACCCTTATTGCCGGTAATTTCACACTCTCACCTGCAGCACCTATCAGATTTCTAACCATGGCAGCATACCGCTCCTCAAAATAGGTTAACTTTATCGTTCTATCCATATAAGACTTTGCAATATGTCGTTTCACAGGACATACATAGTTACACATCCCGCAGCCAATACAGTATCTCTGATCAACATAAGGCCTTATTCCCGTAATATCTTCAAGAAGCTCTCCAGGAGGTCTGTCTCTGAGGGCCTTGTCTTTAAGTGGACAGTTATAGTAACACTCCCCACAGGAGTCGTATTTCCATGCAAGACATATATCCCTGTTAAGGACTGAAACTCCCATCTTCATCTCTTCGGGCACCTTTGCAAGCACCTCTTTGTTGTTAAGAATTTTCCTGATAGCTCCCGTGGGACAGGCCTCTCCGCATCTCAGGTATTTGCTTATTGGCCTGTCCTTCCCATCCGGGCCCCTTTGCTGACACAAATAACATGGAGTCTTTAAGGGATTTATATAAGGCGTATGTGCAAGTGCACCAGCTGTTATATCAAGGGCCATAATACTGTCATACGGACAGGCCTCAATACATTGACCACATCTTATGCATCTGGAAAGAAAGTCCTTTCCTGCACCAGGAGGACGTATAACAGCATCCCTGTAATTCAGTGGCAGAAAGAGCAATGCCCCCAAAAACCCCAGCTCTTTAATAAAAGATCTTCTGCTTATCTGAGCTGTTTTCATTTCCGTTCTTTCTCAATAATAGCTACTTCAAATCTTCTGCCCTTAATCTGATATGGTGTGACTACTTCTCCCTTTACGGTGATCGATGCATCCTTTGGTGGCATGACTCCCCTTGTTATCACCCATATCTGAGCCGTACCGTCATCTAACCTGTATGGCTGTTCATTAACAAACTCAAAAGCAAGACCAGGTGTCACCCTACCCTTGACCACAACGGTTTTGCCATTGTACTTCTGAACATCTCTGAGAATGCTCTCTATCGTTACTGTTTCTTCGGACAGAGAATCCCCTTTTAAAGCTTTTTCGCCTACAGGTTTCTCCTTCTCTGTACAGCCCACGAGCAAGATTCCTGCTATGAGGGTTAAAAGAATTATTTTTTTCATTTTTTCCTGTAGTCTGTTTCCTCCTCCATCAAGGGGAGGGAAGGGGAGGGATCTTTTTGAACCCCTTGACAGAGGAGGACAGATACTGTATTAAACTGTTTTTAACTTAGGCGACCTTCTGTAGTTTTACAGCACAAACCTTAAAATCAGGCTCACCTGCACCTGACCAGCTCTTTGGCACATCAACAGTCAACAGATTGATGAGCTTGTTTTCATCAAACCACGGAACAAATACCATTCCTGGTCTGGCCCTGTCCGTAACCCATACGGGCAAAACAATTTCTCCTCTTCTTGAGATGAGCTTCAGTTTGCTTCCGCTCTGAACACCGAGCTTCTTGGCATCCTCTGGAGATACCTCTACATAGGCATGTGGGTTCAGTTCTCTCAGGAGCCTCACTCTCATGGTCATTGTTCCGGAGTGCCAGTGTTCGATTACCCTGCCCGTATTCAATACATACGGATACTCGGCATCGGGCATCTCATAATCCAGTCCGGCCTTCAGAACCCTGATAATTGCCTTGTGTTCTGAACCTTTATGGAAGGGATGCTCACCGTAATAGTTAATCGGACCTTTCAACCCTTTCTCCTCCATATGCTGGTCATAAAGGGTAACGTATCCTGTCTTGTATCTTCTTATAGATGTGCCGAAAACTGACTCGGCATAATCCTTTGATATGTACCTCTTGGAAGTACCTCTGTTGTCAAACTCCGTACTTGGACAGGGCCACTGTATACCACCTGCGTGTGCCTTGAGTTTCTCATAAGTGGCACCCCAGAGGTCAACATCCTGGCCCTTTGTGCAGAGACGATACTCGTTCCAGGCCTCCTCTTCGGTCTCAAAGCCGAGACCGTAAACCTCTTTGACACGTTTGACCTTTCCTGTCATAGGATCTATGAC
>JALUAR010000152.1:0-1580 GCA_027050975.1 Thermodesulfovibrio sp. | reverse complement strand
TGACTCTGTATCTGGTCTTTCTGCCAAGTTTCTTTGCTATTCTTTTGGCAATTTCCTTGATCTGCCAGAAATCAGGCTTTGCCTCACCGGGAGGATCAATTAACTTTGGAATGAACTGGGAACGTCTGTCCGTCTGGCCCATTACTCCCTCTTTTTCCACCCACATGGCTGAAGGCAGAATAACTGTTGCCAGCTCCGTTGTTCTCGTGGGATAGATATCGCTTACCACTGTAAAGGCCTTTTTCATGGCCTCTCTGTATTTGCTTGCATTCGGAAGGCTCTGACCAGGATTTGTAGTGTTTATCCATATGGCCTTTATCTTTCCTTCGGCAAGTCTCATAAACATGTTTACTGCAGGACCTGTTGGCTTGGTAGGAAGCCACTGAACCGGCACACCCCATATCTCGGCAATCTCTTTCCTGTGTTTGGGATTTGCCACTGCACGGTGTCCTGGCAGGATATGAGTAAGTCCGCCCTGCTCTCTTGTTCCTCCACAGGCATTCGGCTGGCCGGTGAGAGAGAGTGAGTCAGAGCCTGGCTTTCCGATCTTTCCTGTCAATAAATGGAGGTTATGCATCTGACAGTTCAGGTGTACACCCTTTGTCCTCTGATTTAACCCCATGGTCCAGATGCTGAGAGTGGCATGCCCTTTTCTGCCGAACCACTGTGCTGCCTTTCTGATATCAGCAGCGGGTACCCCCACCAATGCCTCAACCTTTTCAGGAGCATAGTCCTGGATGAATTTTTTATAAGCCTCAAAATCAACAAAGTCTCCCTTTGTTTTCAGTCCCTTTCTGAAGCTACAGTACTTGAGATGCTCCTCATCCACCAGTCCCTCTTCAATAATCACATATGCCATTGAATTGAGAAGATACATATCATATCCAGGCCTGAACTTGAGATGCAGGTCTGCGTATCTGGCAGTGGGGGTATAGCGCGGGTCTGCCACAATTACCTTCACCCTGTCCGGATACGCTGTTTTACGGTCTATTACCCTCCTGAAAAGCATAGGATGGTTTTCTGCTGTATTGGAACCTATGATAAAGAAGCAGTCCGTGACATCAAAATCATCATAAGCGCCTGCAGGCTCATCCGCACCAAAGGTATTCAGATACCCTCCCACTGCTGATGCCATACATAGCCTCGGATTACCTTCCACATTAGCCGTTCCTATGATTCCCTTAAAGAGCTTGTTTGCAGCAAATGCCTCCTGAGTGGTATTCTGCCCTGATCCATACCAGGCCACACTGTCAGATCCGTACTTTTTAATATAGTAAGCAAATTTATCGGCTATGAAATCCAGCGCCTCATCCCAGCTTACCTCTTTGCAGCTGCCGTCAGACTGTCTTATCATGGGCTTGGTAAGTCTGTCTTTACCATACATTATGTGGGGAAGTGAGTAGCCTTTCATACAGAGTCTTCCGAAGTTAATCGGACTGTCGGCATCACCTTTCACTGCCACCACCTTTCCGTTTTTGACACCAACAAGAACAGTACATCCGGTTCCACAAAATCTGCATTGTGAACGACCATACTTAATGGAAGGTTCAGCAAGTACTTCCGCAGGCAGTCCAGCCATT
>JALUAR010000151.1 GCA_027050975.1 Thermodesulfovibrio sp. | reverse complement strand
TCCAATTTTTGATGCTGTAACATCAATTTTATATTGTCCAATAATTTTTGGATAATATTTACCAGCGTATTTGTTTAAAGATGTATTATACTCCAAGTTCAGAACATCTTTAGAGCCATCTGGACCAATAATGTTTGCAATAACATCAGCATCTTCTACAACTTTACTTCCAGCGGAAACTTCAACAAAAAGATCGACTGCATCAGTTATATTATATTCTGCTTTATCTGTAGATACTTTAACTTCAAGAGATGGTGGTGGTAGCAGATCGATCTGCCTAATAATTTCATTATTGCTGCTGTTCATATCTTTCGGATGGAATATTAATGTCTTTATTGTGTAAGTTCCAGGTAAAAGCCCAAAAGTATCCCATTCAAATTCTATATTTCCTGCCCTCGTTGTTGTATTGAACGTTTTGATAACCTTGCTTTCCGAATTGAATATAGTAGTATGGATTTCTATGTTATCCAATGGAGCAGATCCTTCGTTTTCTATGCTGTTTATGATAACGGCTCTTTCTCCAATCTTTGGGGTGCTTGGATTTATAGTTATGCTTTTAACTGCAACATCGTAATAGTGCTCAACATCCAGCGAGCCAAAAAGGAGATAACCATCTGCAGTTTCAGCAGACCCTCTATCCCAAATCTTAAAGGCAAAATTAATTGTACCAGCAGATCGTGGGGTTACTGTAAATGTAAAATCACCATTGGGCGTCAAATCTGAGAATTCAAACCAATCTCTGTTCAATTCATCTTTAAGAACGTTTGGTTGATCGTTATCATTACACCTCCAAATCTCGTATTCATCTATATCGTAATTTCCGTAAGGTAGCTTAACCGTGAAGGTTGTACTTTTTCCTACCATGGTGCTTTGTCTATATGGCGTAATCTCTACATTTTGAGTTGGGATGGCCACATAAAAGAAAAAACCGTCACAACCAAATGTACCATCACTACAAATCGTTAGACCTTTGTTTATATCAAAAATATGGAAGTTGTAGTTTTCAAAGTAGTGTGAATATGAGTAACTGAGAGCGTTTGAAAATATTGGTCGATTGAGCCCATCATCCCAACCCTTGAATATAATTATCCCGTCTTTGTAGACATTTATCCAGAATTCTTCATCATTCCAAGCTTTAATTTCGATTCTATATTTATGTCCATTTGGCGCATTCCATTCTGCTACCCAATTATCTTCTGGTAAAAGTAATAGCTGTTTGAAGTAATAAGCTTTGTACTTGATTCCCGTGAGTACTTCTTCAATACAAACAACAGTTGAAGCTTTATTATCTGAAAAGTCTTCATCTCCAGATGGACTGGTAGCCTTAGCTTCAACAGTGTAACATCCTTTAGCATTTGAAGGAATCTGCCAGTTCATTTCAAAAATTCCTGTATCACGACCTGGATTAAGAATACCCAGACTTTTGGATGTAGAAAAACTGTATCCTGCATCATTTGATACTGTTAATGTTACTTCAACATTCTCAGAATAAACTCCTATATTGTTAACCTGAATATCGAAAGAGACTGTGTTCCCAGGTTTATACCAGTTGTTTTCAGACGGGCTAAAATAGCCAATTTTTAGATTATGTCCTTGAGCAGGATTCACAACATCAAAAGTTATCGATGCTATGCCAGTTTTATAACCATCTTTCTCCGCAGTTACTTCCAAGATATATGACCCTGAATTACTTAGGCTAAATGATGCTCCATACTCTCCTCCACCTTTTTCATTGCAAATTCCACTCATTACAACATTTCCGTTTGAGTCTTCAATGTTATATCTCACTCGAGCACCAACAACTGGATTTGCATCCTGATCTACTAAATGTATTGACAAAACGGCGATTTCTGAAACTCTATATGTCGATTTGTCAAGACTTATTTGAGGTTGTAACGAATACGGCTTGATTAGTTCTATTCTTACATCTTCAAGTTTAACGTACATGTATGCTTTTGTGGCTGTTGCACCACCACCCACATTATTACTTACAACAACCAAAGCCGGTGCGAAAGCCCACATGTATCTCCCCTTATTTAGTTCTAATGTCTGCTGAAATGACATTTGCTTCTCGTACTCTCCCTTATGATATTTCGGTAGTGAGACAGGAACTGCTACCCCTATAGCCTCCTCAAGAGCTTTTTCAACGCCTTTTTCCAGTAATGTTCCAATTACAGCATCTAAAACGGCTTTTCCCAACTCCTCAGGTTCAGAATATGAGTATATTAGCAGAGAATCATTGAATTTTTGTGTTTGTGAATGGATGAGAAATTTTGCCAAGGAAATTGTGGCACTTCCACCTTCACCAAGCACTTCTGCAGATAAAAATTCATTCTGTGATTCAAAAGAATAGTCATATGTTATTCTATATAAGCCATTATAGGTTACGTCAAAGAAATTTCTGTAAATACAAAATCCATATGCTCCTCCTAAACCGGCAAAATATCCCATTGTTTTTAGTGAGATATAACAGGAACTCGCTCTTAAATTGGTGTTATTTTCATATTCTATGTATGACAAAAGCTGCTGAGTTGTACCTACTTCAGAATAAATAAGATTTGCATTCCCAATGTAAATTATATCTCCATTCCTTTCTACCTTCTTGATATCGAATTTTAATTTACTTTCTGCACCTGCTATTGGTTCTATATAATCTACCAAGGTGTCGTACCATTCAATTCTTATCTTGTAATTATCATTTTTTGCAGAAAATTTTAAAGTCTTTTCTTTGTAGTATTTTTCCATTCCATAAGTCTGCAATGAGTTCGTCATTTTTGTAAACTCGACAACCTTCTTCACAGCCGATCGTAACTTCATACTCGCCCTCACTGAGATATAATGTTCTTGTAGCTATTATATTTACTTGATTGTAGAGTGATAAATATGGGGAGGCGAGAAGGATAAGGTTTCTCAAATAACTATATTCAAAATCAAGAGTTAAATTATTGTAATAAAAAGTATCTATATGGAGTTTTGTGAGATTATATGTATCCGATACAAA
>JALUAR010000150.1 GCA_027050975.1 Thermodesulfovibrio sp. | reverse complement strand
CCATAATGGCCTTAATCTTTTTTGCCTTTCTGTTGTGTACCAGTCTGAGGACTTCCTCTGATCTATCGCCCTGTGAGTATCTTTTCCATGCCTCCTTCTCCTCTTCACTCTCTGGTGGTGATACCCACTTTACGGAAATCCTCATGGCATCGCCCGAGGGTCTTCTGACAAAGGTATAAACCTGTTTGCCATAATCCCTGAAAATGAGATTCCCCTTACCAAATGTACAGCCTGTCATTACCTGAATGGCATCGACGGCACAGGAGTTGTTCTCCACAATAGCCACTATCTCTTCATCTTCGGAGCGTTTGCCAAACTCTCGGAGTATAAGGTCAGAGACCCTGTATCCGAGGGCCAATCCGGGACAGGCATGGCCATGAAACTTCACCACCTCCTCGAAATCCATCATGAAACCTCCTCATACCGTGTGACAATCACTTCGTAACCCTCTCTGGAGAGTCTTTTTGCAAGGGAGTCTGCTTCTTCTCTGGTGGAGAACCTGCCAATTCTGACGCGATAGTACGTCCGCCCGCCTACCCATACTCTCATTATGTAGACACCGTTGTAAGAGTACTGGAGAATCCTCTTCAGCCGATATGCATTGTCAGGTTCAGTGAATGATGCTACCTGGAGGGTAAACGGGCCTGAAGTGGCCGTGTACTTAACTGTTCTTATATACCCCCTGTCTCTTCCGAGGAATTCCACGTAAACCCGTCCTGTTCCCTGCTGAACCATTCCTATTGCCCTTGCAGCTCCGTAAGAGAGATCGATATCCCTTCCACTTACAAAGGGACCTCTGTCGTTAATTCTTACAATTACGGACTTGCCGGTTTTAGGATTTATGACCTTCAGCAGAGTTCCAAAGGGTAGTGTTTTGTGAGCAGCTGTATGATCATACATGTTGAATCGCTCTCCTGATGCAGTTGGTCTTCCGTGAAACTTCTTTCCATACCAGGAGGCAACCATAATGGTTCTGCTTCCAGGAGGATATGAAGGGTATGTCTGAGGTGAAATCTCCACCCTTCCTGTGGAACAGGAAGAAAGCAGAAGTAGTATAAGCAGCAGAAGGTGATATCTCTTCATATTCTCAAAGTTCGACTTCAGAGGCCCGAAGTTTGATTTAAAGTATATACCTGCTGAGATCCTCATCCTTTACTATGTCAGACAGCTTTTCCCTTACGTAATTTCTGTCAATTGTGAGTTCCGTGCCTTTTCTTTCTGGAGCCTCAAAGGATATCTCTTCAAGAAGTTTCTCCAGCACGGTATGAAGTCTTCTGGCTCCGATATTTTCTGTTTTGTCATTAACAGTGGCAGCAATGGAGGCGATCTCCTCTATGGCATCTTCTGTGAACTCGATCTTTACATCCTCTGTAGCAAGCAAAGCTGTATACTGTTTTATAAGGGCATTATCAGGTTCTTTCAGAATCCGAATAAACTCCTCCTTGCCCAGGGCTTCCAGTTCCACTCTTATAGGAAATCTGCCCTGAAGTTCGGGAATAAGGTCAGACGGTTTTGCCACATGAAAGGCACCTGCTGCAATGAAAAGGATATGTTCTGTCCGTACCGGGCCATGCTTTGTGGTTACTGTTGTTCCCTCCACAATAGGCAGAAGGTCTCTCTGGACACCCTCGCGGGATACATCAGGGCCCTGACCTGCGGAAGCCTTTGAGGCAATCTTGTCAATCTCATCGATAAAAACAATCCCTGTCTGCTCTGTTCTCTGGATAGCCTCCTTGGTCACCCTGTCCATATCAATCAGTCGGTCTGCCTCTTCCCTTGTAAGTATCTGAAGGGCCTCAGAGACCTTAACCTTTTTCCTCTTTGGTCTTTCAGGGAAAAAGCTCCCGAGCATCTCTTTGAGATTGATCTCCAGTTCTTCCAATCCCACATTCGATATTACGCCGAAAGGAACCACCTTTTCCTTCACATCTATCTCGACGTATCGGTTATCAAATTTCCCTTCCCTTAGCTGTTGACGGAGTTTTTCCCGAGTTTCATTGTATCTATCGCTGTCGCTGTCTTCTGTACGGAACCCTGTATGGGGGCGGGGCAGCAGCAGGTCTAGAACTCTCTCCTCAGCAAGGGCCTTAGCCTTTTCCTGTACTGTTTCAAAGTGTTCTCTCCGTACCATATTTACGGCTATTTCCGTAAGGTCCCTGATCATGGATTCCACATCTCTTCCTACATATCCTACCTCTGTAAACTTCGATGCCTCAACCTTGAGAAAAGGCGCCCTTGCAAGTCGGGCAAGTCTGCGGGCGATTTCTGTTTTACCGACACCGGTGGGACCGATCATGATAATGTTCTTGGGCAGAATCTCGTCCCTCAGGTCAGGGCTTAACTTCTGCCTTCTCCAGCGGTTTCTCAGTGCTATAGCAACAGCCTTTTTGGCGTTCTTCTGACCAATAATGAATTTATCCAGTTCTTCAACTATACGACGTGGTGTCAATTCTTCGATAGGTGTAACAGAGGTTTTGCGGGGGGTATCCTCTATCGTTTGTCCTACGTCAGTTATCCTCATCTCCAAGCTCCTCTATAAGAATCTTTTTGTTTGTATAAATACAAATATCAGATGCTATCTCAAGGGACTTTTGTACAATTGATCTGGCATCCAGGGATGAGTTGTCAAGCAGGGCCTTGGCTGCAGCAAGGGCATAGGGCCCTCCCGAGCCAATAGCGGCAAGGCCATTTTCCGGTTCTATTACATCTCCTGTGCCAGAGATGATAAAGGTATGCTCCCTGTCTGCCACAAGCAGGAGGGCCTCCAGCCTCCTCAGGATCTTGTCTGTCCGCCAGTCCTTCGCCAGTTCCACAGAGGCCCTTGTAATGTTACCTGAAAAACTCTCCAGTTTGCCCTCAAACTTCTCAAAAAGTGTCAGGGCATCTGCAGTGGCACCCGAAAAGCCGGCAACCACCCTGTTACCATACATCTTCCTTATCTTTTTCGCATTGTGCTTCAGCACAGTGTTATCGAGCGTGACCTGCCCATCTCCAGCAATCGCCACCCTGTTGTCCCTTCTCACACAGAGGATGGT
>JALUAR010000149.1 GCA_027050975.1 Thermodesulfovibrio sp. | reverse complement strand
ATAATTGATACCTTTCTTACAAGTCAAATTTTTCAACAGCAATGAAAATTCCTGGTATATTTTTTGCTGAAATTAAAATCTCATTGCTTTAAACTGTCATAGGAGATTTTAAAAGCTCTTTATGCGAAAAGAACGTCTCTGCAATTGGATAAATTGGTTCTTTAAGGAACAGGTTTTCTTGCGCTGTAACCATTTGGTCATTGCTTTGGATTATAGGAAGTACCCTTTGGAACCACATCTGGTCATTTTGTAGTTAGTAAATCAGCTGGAGATGTTACAAACAAAGGTTTTTTGATTTCTCAAAGATAGCGAAAATGCCATGGAAGAAGACAAAATAGTCAATAAGAGACTGGTTTGCAGCGGTATTGTCTATTTTCTCAAAAAGATTGCAACTAACAATCGCCACACACACTGTCTTTTAGGTATGATTATTGCTTCTAAAATATGGTAATTTATCAGATATTATAGTGTATACTTTAGATACACTCAACTGATTTCTGAAAGGAATTTTTCCATTTTAACAACGGAGCGCTATATGCAAGACACTATAGGTCAATCAAAAGCCGATCTTTTTGAAAAGAAGCTGGCCATCCTCCGTGAGATATCCTCTGTTAATGTTCTCACCGACAACCTGAGCACTATCGTAAATCTAATGTTAGAGCTGGCAATAAATTATACTGATGCTGAAAAGGGCTCCTTAATGCTCCTTAACAATATAGGTGAACTATATATATACGCTGCCAAAGGCATGAATGTTGAGTTTATCCGAAGCTATAGAGTAAAGATCGGAGAGGGTATCGCAGGTTATGTTGCCAAAAACATGGAAGCCGTCAAAGTAGACAATATCGAAGAGGATGAACGGTTCAGGAAGAGGTCAAGAGACCGCTATAAGACAACATCTTTTATATCCTGTCCTATTATAAACAAGAACAGGTTATTGGGGGTTCTCAATATCAATGACAAAAGAAACGGACAGTCATTCACTGATGATGACTTCTCTTTTATAAAGATTATTACAAACCATGCAGCCATCGCGCTGGAGAATGCTTTTCTTCTTAACCAGTTAAGGACCAAGGCTATGGAACTGGAAGAGATCAACAAAAAACTTATTGACAGCGATGTTGTGAAAACAGAGTTTATAACCCGACTGTCTCATGAACTCAGAACCCCTCTGAATTCGATTAAGGGCTCTATATATTACCTTCAACAAGGTGCAAACATTAGCCATGAAGAACAGATGGAGTTTTATGATATCATCGCCGGTGAAACAGGAAAAATGATATCCATAGTGGAGAATCTGCTTAATTTCCTGAGATTAGAAGATGAGTTAAAACTGCTCGATAAGAGACTTCTTAACATAAGTGATATCCTGCAGGAGGTATCCAAATCAAAGATTATCACAAACCGGCTTTCCTCCCGAAATATTGAACTCAGGGTACATACTTCGAAAGGAGTTTCCGACATTGTAGCAGACAAGATCAGAATCGTTCAGTTTTTTATCAATATTATCGAAACAATTGCAAGATACATAGAACTCAATGACACAATCGATATCAGAGTAAACAGTAATGATTACGTAGAGGTAACAATAGAGACATCCAGAAGAGTCCCTGATGAAATCATACCTTTTTTCAATGAGACACAATCAATTTATGACCAGGATGAGCCGGACGAAAGATTGAAACTGTATTTGGCACGTAAAATAGCAGAGATCCATAGATGGAATATAAGGGCAGAAAACACCGAGCAAGGCTTCTCCCTGAAAATCACTATCCCAGAAAGTGCCAGAAACAAAATTGCAGCCGTTATCGAATCATGCATGGACAAATTTGTTGATCTCATGTCCGAATTACTTGACGTGAATATCTGCTCGGTCATGCTCAGCGATGAACTAACAGGCGAGTTAACTATCAAGAGCGCCAGAGGGCTTCCAGAGGATGTAATCAAGAGAACACGTATAAAATTCGGTGACCGAATCGCCGGATGGGTTGCAGTGGAAGGGAAACCGTTGCTTATCGAGGATATCGAGACAGATCCCAGGTTCGGGAGGAAAAACACCGCACAATATTCTACCAAATCCCTGCTTTCAGTACCTTTAAAGGTTAATAACTCTGTTGTAGGAGTCATAAACCTTAACAATAAAAAGACAAATCTACCCTTCTCAAAAACCGATCTCTACATCGCAACGGAACTGTCTAATAGAATTTCGCGTTTTCTCGAAAGACTCTATCACAGCAACATGGAGGAGGATATAGTCCATTTCATCACAAGCCTGGAAAATCTCGTCTTTGTCAAGAAGCGTTACCATAAGAAGAAGCCCATTCTTCCCGGTACAATGATGGCACTACTTGAAAAGCTTGGAGCCAGAGAGGAAGAAAGAAGAATAGGAACCTATATCTCCATATTATATGACATGGGGCTAATGACAATTGATGAACGGGTACTCAAGAAAAATAAGCTTTTGCCTTCTGAAGAACGTATATTGAAAATCCATCCTTTCACAACTATTAGTCTTCTCGATGATTTCGAGTACTCTGAGGAGGTCAAAAAGGCCATTCTTCATCACCATGAACGATATGACGGAACAGGCTATCCTGACGGTCTGAAAGGTGAAGAGATTCCCTTCCTGTCACGCGTGCTTGCTGTAGTTGATTCCTATTGCGCAATGATATCCGACAGGCCGTACCGAGAGGCCTATTCTGATGACAAGGCCCTTGAAGAGCTAAAAAAAGGAGCAGGAACCCTGTATGATCCGCATATTGTCGAGGTCTTTGAAAAGATGATAAAAAATGAAATATAGAATATCTTTTCCTTTGGGGTTCCAATGGAGAGGCTGTCTTTTCAAAAGCACATACCGAAAATCTTCTCGCCGATACATTTTGGATGCAACTGAAACAAAAATTCTGAATATATGAGCAGAGGGATATGAAAAACAAAGAAATCCAGCTAATAAGAAAAATACAGATATTTTCTGACCTCTCTGATGAAGAACTGAAAGAACTGGAAGAGATGTTGACAATCAAAAAATTCAAAAAGAACACCATAATTC
>JALUAR010000148.1:2518-13734 GCA_027050975.1 Thermodesulfovibrio sp. | reverse complement strand
TTCCATAGCTTATTGTAAGTTTGGTTTAGAACTACTTCATAAGGAACTTCTGGAAATTCTAAAATAAAGTAATTTGGTGTCCATTTTATTATTTTAACGTTACTATCGGGAAGCCAAGGAACGGTTTCTGGATATACAGGAACTTCAAAAGGCTCTTCAAATACAGAAGGAACTCACACCTCTGCCGGCATTGATAGCCGTGGAGAAAGATTTGATTAGTCCCGATGAACTGAGAGCCATACTTGCCCTGCAGCGTGAGGAAGGCCTTAGCTTTTATGAAGCCGTTGAAAAAAGGGGCAGCCTTAACGAGAAGAAACTAAAATTCTTGCAAGCAACTGTGGAACAATCCAGAATACGACTGGGTGAAATCCTGGTTAAAAGAGGACTGATATCAAGAGAGGAGTTAGAAGATGCCTTCAAAGAATTTTCAGAGAAAATTTAGAGCTGCCGTCTTTGTGGTTCTCTTTCTGTTCGTGTTTATGCCTGCTACTGTTATTGCACAGAGCCAAAATAACCGGTCTTCCGTTGTGCTCACACTTGATACCTCCGGAAGTATGAAAAAAAACGATCCGGGTAATCTCAGGATCGAAGCTGCTGCACTATTTGTAAGACTTCTTAAAGAAGATTATAAGGTGGCTCTTGTCACCTTTGACCAGTCAATCAGTGTGAGGGTGCCTCTAAGTTCTCTTTCAAAAGGAAAGCGGTATTTACAGAAGCAGTTAAAGTATGTTGGCTCATCAGGGCCTTATACGGATATTTACCACGCCATAGAGGTTGGATATCTGCTCCTTAGTAGAGAAAAAGAATCTGCAGAAAAGAGCATTATACTTATGAGCGATGGGATGTTGGATCTCGGAGATCCGGAAAAAGACAGACGGATGAAAGAAAGGCTTTTTAATGTCCTTATTCCGGATATGGAAACTCAGGGTGTGAAGGTTTATACAATAGCCTTTACAGAGACCTCGGATAGTGAACTGCTAAGAGAGATTGCGGAGAGAACGGGTGGGCAGTTTTATCTTGTAAAGGGAGCAAGTGATATTCACAGAGCCTTTACCGACATATTCACTGATCTTGAAGGGCCTGATTCCTTGCCTATACGTAATAAAACCTTCCGTGTTGACCGTTCAGTAAAGGAAATTAATATCATCGTGACAAAACAAAAGAGCCGTAAGGCAGTGGTATTGATGGGACCGGACAAAAAAAGATACTCTTACAAGAAACATCCTCCTTATATGAGATGGTACAATGCCAAGGTTTTCGAGATGATTACAATCAGAGAGCCGCGAAACGGACAGTGGAGAATTCTTTACAATGCTGACGAAGGAAACAGTGTCTTTATTCTGACGGATCTCAAGCTTGTAAGCACAGCTTTAAGGAATACCTTACCAGTTGGCTCTAAACAGATAGTAGAGGTGTGGCTCGAAGACAAAGGAGAAAGGCTTGATAGTATTCCGCTACTTTTAAAAAACGTTGTCTTTGAAGGAATGCTTTTGGACAGTTCAAACAATGGCAAAGAGATATCACTGAATGACGAAGGATTGGAAGGAGACAAAATAGCAAATGACGGGGTTTATACAGGTGTTCTGCACCTTACTGAAGAAGGAATATTCACATTGAGACTGAGGGCAATTGGCAAGACTTTTGAGAGGGAACGGATAAAAACTTTTAGTGTTCGAAAAATAAATCAGAAAAAAGATCAGCACGAGGAAGCGGTAAAGAAGGAGATATCAATTGAAGAAAAGCAGAAAGTAACCTCAGCTGCAGAATCAGTTTCTAAGAAAGAGGTATTAAACAATGAAGAGGTGGAACAGTTCTCGTGGACTGGTATAGTAATAAAATTTATACTTGTAAATCTGTTATTGGGAGCAATTGGTGGTGGCATCTTTCTTTATAAGAAGAAAAAGAGAGCATCCTCTGAAGATGATGATGTGACAGAAGAGGAGCGAGAAGACGATGAGCCGGAAATTATTGATGAAGACGGTGACGATAGTTCAGAGAAACAGCCTGAGGAATCCGATTCTTCCGAAGAAAAGAAAGACAAGACAGCAGAGGATGTCGGTACTGATAAGGAAAAAGTGCAAGATAAAGAGCATGATGTTACAGACAATACTGACGCTGAATCGGAATCTGCCGAACCCGATGATAAGAACAAATCAAAAGAGAATAACAGTGAAGAGGAAGAAAGGGATGATCAGGATTAATCTCTTATATGTTCTGTTTATGATAGAGGCGATAGTTCTTCTCATGGCGCTTGTGGGCTATTTCCTTTTCAAGTACAGAGCAGCAACAAAGGCACTGAATAGAAGAGAGTCTACCGAAGTTGGTTTTGATATGGATGCGTTGCTGGAGAAGGTCAAAGGAGAAATCCTTGAGTTACATACAAGGATTGAAAATATTTCAGATAGCCAGAAAGAGGATTTCCAGGGGATTGTACAGCGACGAATCTTTGAGATGAATAGAGACTTTCTTAGAACCCTGTATGACTCACTCAAAGGAGGTAAAGGGGATATAAACGAAATCGCCCGGTCTATAACCAAGGGATTCAGGGAGGCTGCAAACAGGAACCTGCTGTGGTTTAAGGAGGTTATAGATCGTAAAGACCGGATGATAAAAAAAGCCAACTCCCTTGCTGATGAAAGAGCAAAATCTCTGGAGGGTATGCAGAAGATATTTATACGACAGAAGCAAAGACTGGCAGATCTTCTTTCGGTACAGGAGGTGGCTGAGCAGCTGAAGAAGCGTCTCTCCTTTTTCCAGGATCGGAATAAGGCCTTGCGGGAAAAGCTGAGGGAGCTTCAGGAGAGTGCACAACTCGGTGAAGAGATAGAGATTATAATAAGAGAGCTTGAGAGCACGAACAAGGAACTCTCTCTCTGTGTTGAGACACTGGAGAAGGAAAACGAAAGGCTTGTGAAGAAACTGAAGGCTTACGAAGAGGAGTTCGAGAGGATGCATGAAGAGGTGATGAATCTCTGTGAAATATCGGAAAGTCAGGGCTCTCAGGACAACATAATGGAACTGGAAGCTATAATATCAGAGAAGGACAAAGAGATAGAGAGACTTAGAAAGGCCCTTCAGGATCTGGAAAACGAATATATGGTTCTTTATAAACAGCTTCATTCATGATGTCTTAATCAAGAAATTTCCCCAGTATTTTTTCTTCATATTCAGGCAACTCTTCTAAATTAATAGGACGTTTTCTCATCATGTTAAACTTCATGATCTTGAAGTTCAGTTGTCTGATCTTTCTCAGTCGTTCCTGATTGTCATCAATAGTCTCTATTAGCTCACGCAGGGAAGATATCTCTTTTTTTAACTCCACCTCAGGAGGAATACAACCGGCATTTTTTAATATTCTATATGCAACCCTGATGTCCTCGGGAAGCCATGAGTCATCATCAAGTTCCAGAGGCTTTCCTCTATTTGGGAGATCATCAAACTCGCCGTTTTCTATTGCCTCCTGTATCCTTCTCTCAGCTATGTACCTGAAAATATCCATTGGATGTCAGGCAGAATTGTTTGATATCGAATCTGACTCTGGTAGCTCTTCGTCTCCAACCTTCTCGCCCGGAATCCGGTATTGCTCTGATGCCCATGCACCCAGGTCTATCAACTTGCATCTTTCCGAACAGAAGGGACGCCAGGGATTTTCCTCCCATGTTGTGATACTCTTACATATGGGACAGGTGATCTTCATCTGTTACTTATTAACTGCTCTACACTAATCCTTGACAATAGCGGTTATTGCCACTAACTGATATGAGTTATTTCCGGCTCCAATCTCTTAATAATGAAACCGCAGATCAGGCCGTTTATTCCTCCAGTTATTATACCAAGAAACAGTATGATAGGTGACAGATAGAGTATGACCTCAATCCTTCTGACAAAAAGCAGATAGGCAAGGGCAAGTTGGGTAACATTGTGAAAAAAGGCACCTATAAGACTGAGGCCGAAGGGGCTGAATAATAAAGGTAAGGTCCTGTATACAACTGCCATCGCACAGGTGCTTACAATACCTCCTCCAAGACTCATTGCGAAGGCAGGCCCCAGAAAGGTTCCCACAAAAAGCGAGCCCAAAAAGACACGGATAAGGGTGATCATCATTCCGATTCTGAAGCCATAAAGCATGATTGCTATAAGTGTAATAATATTTGCCAGACCAAAACGAAGCCAGGGAATGGGGGTGGGAATCAGTCTTTCAAGCATATGAAGACCTATAGCATATCCAGCAAGGAGGGCGATTCGTACTCTATCTTGTGATTGCATCAATGCCTCCTGTTGTCTCACCCGATCCCACGGTCACGACCACCCTGTTTGGGAGACATACGATTGCCCCCCTACTGATCCAGCCCTGTTTTATGCATATTTTGTTAGGACAGGGGGATTCAACAATTCTTACCCGCTGTCCTTTTATCTCCACCACTGTGGTACCAATGGGGCCTTTTATCTCTACGGTTCGATCCTGAAAGAGAGAGAGTTTGTAAACCTCTCTGCCTTCAACCTCGATAGTAACCAGTGAGCCTGAAGGAAGAAATTTTTTCATGGATATCAGGCCGCTAAGGCTGACTATAATCAAAAAGAACAGAAGTAGCCAGTCATAAGGAGTGGTCTGCTTGAGGAGTTCTTTTATCAACCCTCTATCTTTCCTGTGCAACTAATCCTCCAGAGATCCAGATATTCTATGCTTCAAAAGCTTTAACATCTTTTTAAGGTGTTCACTGAAGTGGATCTCGCCTTTGTTATCAACGATGATCGCTGAATATCCAAGAGCCTCCACCATTTTGATTCCCTTGACTGAGCCTTTTACAAAAAGAGCTGTTGCCAGGGCATCGGTATAGGCTGCCTTTGGACCGACAACACTTACACTGATAAGTCCCTTTGCCGGTTTTCCTGTTTTGGGATCAATAATGTGATGATAAAGGGTACCGTTTTCTATGAAGAAGCGTTGATAATCTCCGGAAGTGGATATTGCCATATCCCGTAGTTCCAGAATAGCAAACACTCCCTCTTCTGAGCTATCCCTTGGATCCTTAATGCCCACAATCCAGCCCTTACCATCAGGCTTTAAGCCATATCCTCTTATATCTCCGGCAACGGCAACAAGGGCTGCCTTAATTCCCTCTGCCTTCAGGATCTCCACAGCCCTGTCCGCAGCATAACCTTTGGTTATTCCGCCAGGGTCAATCATCATACCTTTTAACTGGAGAAAAACATCCTTTTTATCAGAGTTCAATTCCATTTTTTTGTATCCAACTAACGGCAGAAGTCTGTTTATATCCGAATCTGAAGGATGGCTTTTTTTAAGGAAGTCATAAAGGTGGGATATGACTCCTACGGTAATGTCAAAGTTGCCTTCTGTTTTTTCTGAAATCTCTCTGGCCAGTGACAGAAGGTTGTAGGTTGTGTCAGATACTCTAACAGG
The DNA here is from genome assembly GCA_027050975.1 of Thermodesulfovibrio sp. GTDB lineage: Bacteria > Nitrospirota > Thermodesulfovibrionia > Thermodesulfovibrionales > JdFR-85 > JALUAR01. Next base: position 8,312 of record JALUAR010000148.1, on the reverse strand, counting down.
ATGTTTTCCTGCTGCGTTGTTAATGACAGATATTTCACTGGTGGTAGAGAAGAAATTTAAAAGCGATTCCATCTGTTTCAGTTCCTGGAAAACCCGGTTCATTGCCCTGTCAGCATCCTCGGCGGAACTGCTTACAACTGTGACGGTTACAATGGTATCCATAAGAAACTCCGATCGTTTGAAGATCCGGTCACTCTCCTTGTGACAGGACAGGAGTAAAAAAGCCAGGGTTAGACTAAACAGAATATGCAGGACTTTCTTCATTTATTGGTGCTCCCTTTTCCAAAAGTTTTTCTCTGAGAAACCTTCCTGTGTAGGATACATCAGAGGCTGCCACATCCTCCGGTGTGCCCTGTGCAATTATATATCCTCCTTCGTCACCACCTTCAGGGCCCAGGTCGATTATATAGTCAGCCACCTTTATTACATCCAGATTATGCTCTATTACGACAACAGTGTTCCCTCTGTCCACGAGGCTGTGGAGTATCCTCAGTAGCCTTTCTATATCTGAAAAGTGGAGACCCGTTGTTGGCTCATCCAGTATATAGAGAGTATTACCTCTCTGTCTTCTGCCAAGCTCTTTGGCAAGTCTGATTCGTTGGGCCTCGCCTCCTGAAAGGGTGGTTGCAGACTGCCCGAGCTTTACATACCCGAGTCCAACATCAACAAGTACCTGAAGGCGGTCTCTTACAGGTGGTATACTGGAGAAGAACTCATATGCCTCTGTAATTGTCATGTCCAGAACATCGGCAATGTTTTTATCTTTAAATCGTATCTGCAGGGTTTCTCGGTTGTATCGTTGGCCTTTACATTCATCACAGGGGACGTAGACATCAGGAAGAAAATGCATTACCACCTTTCTGTAGCCTTCTCCGCCACAGGTCTCACATCTGCCGCCCTTTATGTTGAAGCTGAATCGAGAAGGGCCGTACCCCCTTAGACGAGCCTCGGGAGTTCTGGAGAAGAGTTCCCTTATTGCTGTAAAAATACCGGTGTAAGTTGCGGGATTTGATCTGGGAGTCCTCCCCAGGGGCCTCTGATCGACCGCAATAACCCTTGATAAGTTCTCTGCTCCAAGGAGCTTTCTGAAATGGCCCGGACGTACGTTGCTTCCGTGGAGTTTTCTCAGAAGTGCCTTATACAACACATCCAGGACAAGGGTGCTTTTGCCTGAACCGGAGACACCAGTAATGCAAAGAAAGACGCCAAGGGGAATATTAACATCCAGGTTTTTAAGATTATGCTCTGTGACCCCTATTAATTGGATGAAATCCCTGGGCTGCCTTCTTTGAACAGGTACGGGAATTCTGAGACTACCTGAAAGATATCTGCCTGTAAGGGATCGGCTATTTTTTTGTATCTTTTCCGGGGGGCCTTCTGCAACAATCCACCCACCTGAATGGCCTCCACCAGGGCCAAGATCAACCACATAGTCTGCCGAACGGATCGTGTCTTCATCATGTTCTACCACTATTACGGTGTTTTCAGCGTCTCTGACCTCAGCCAATGTTTTGAGAAGCCTGCGACAGTCTCTTGGATGTAGTCCTATGCTTGGTTCATCCAGTATGTACAATACGCCAGTGAGGGATGAACCTAACTGTGTGGCGAGTCTGACACGTTGTGCCTCTCCTCCGGAGAGTGTGATAGCAGGTCTGTCCAGAGTTAAGTAATCAAGCCCTACCTCACCTAGAAAGGTAAGCCTGTCTTTAACCTCTTTCAAGATTCTTCTGGCTATAAGAGATTCACGCTCCGAGAGTGTGAGATTAGTGATAAATTCATAGGCAGCTTTCACAGAAAGCTTTGAGAATTCTCCTATGTTTAAACCGTTTATTTTAAACCCGAGGGACTCTTTTCTGAGCCTCATGCCTTCACACTCCTTGCAGGGAGTGAGTTCCTCTACCTCTGTATCATCCTCAGATATATTCTCATAACCGAGCCCTCTGCAGCGAGGGCAGGCACCGAGACGGCTGTTAAATGAAAAGGAAAGAGGAGTAACCTCAGGGTAACTGATTCCGCATCTGGTACATGCCAGAGTCCTGCTGAAGAGGATATCCTCGTCTCTGTCAATTAGATTGATAATTACGGTATCAGAGTATTTAAGGGCATTATCAATTGCTATCTTTAGTTGTCTCTGAATCCCGGGCTTTACGATTAATCTGTCAATGACAATCTCTATTGTGTGTCTGGCCTGTTTCTTTAGCCGGATATCTCCGGTGAGATCAACCATCCGGCCGTCGATACGGGCCCGGACAAAACCCTCCCTTCTCATCTGGAGGAGTTCCTTTTTGTGTTCACCCTTTCGTTCTCGAATGATGGGAGATAAAATCTGGAGCCTTGTGCCCTCGGGCAAAGACAGTACCGAGTCAAGTATTCTTTCAGAGTCCTGTACGGTTATGGGGGCTCCACAGTTGTAACAATAAGGTTTCCCCACCCTTGTATAAAGGACTCTCATGTAATCATATACCTCTGTAATGGTTCCGAGAGTCGAACGTGCTGAGGATGATACTGTTTTCTGATCAATGGCCACAGAGGGAGACAGTCCTTCTATGTAATCCACGTCAGGCTTCTGGAGTTCTCCTATAAACTGTCTTGCATAGGATGAGAGACTCTGGACATACCGGCGCTGCCCCTCTGCATAGATGGTGTCAATGGCAAGAGATGACTTGCCGGAGCCAGAAGGCCCGGTGATAACAATGATACTGTTCCTTGGAAGCCTCAGATCCAGATTCTTAAGATTGTGCTCTCGGGCACCCTTGATGACTATATAATCCTGCATTATTTATCAGACTGAAAAAGGTGATTCTTAAATATAACTGAAATGTAAAGGGTGTTGCAAATCAGGATGGTGGGCCGATTAAAGTTTTTCCGAAACTGTCCGAAAATATTTAATACAAAGTGCTGGTCAAGAGGGCTTCTCTCTTTGGACCGGCATTGGAGAGGAGGGAGAAGGGATAATCAGGCCTTTCCTTTCCCTGAAATCCTGACTAATTATTTGGGAGGTTTCTATGAGAGGGATTAAGTATTGTTTAAGGTTAACGACCCTTCTGCTATCCATGCTTGCTTTTGTCTTGACAGGGTGTGGCGGAGGCGGAGGGGGCAGTAGTTCCAGTTCTTCCACATCGGACAGTACCTCTGCGTTGACTGTTGCAGAGAAGGTAAGTGTGGTGGAGGCCCAGGATTCTGGAAGTAGCGGCGTGGCTCCTATGAAAATAGGTGTGTTTAAGCTCAGTCCTTCTGATCTTCCCGCTGATTCGGACTATTTCAAGGATGAAACCTTTGTGTTTGTGGAAGAGCGTTCTACCGAGGCCTTTGATCTTGTGAACGAGATACTCTGTATGATGGCGCAGACAAAGTATGACGAGATGCTCAACAAGGGTGACTACAAGGCCCAGATCGACAGTAAGCAGTGCAATAGCAGCAATGACAGCACATCTACAGCAGGGCAACAGTCTCAGAACCAGACCTCCGGTTCCACAGCTCCGAATTATGAGATGTGGATAGTGAACTCATCAAGGGCGGATAACAATTCACCCCAGATTGTCAAGGTATGGATTCATGAGGCTGCTGAGGAGTTCGAACCGGAAAAGATGATCTTTGTTAAAACAGTCATAACGGAAGGAGTTAGTGCTTCAAACCCGTATGGCCTGTTTACCTTGAACTTCAAGGCGCATCCCATTGTTAACGGTCAGGTGGACACCTCTACAGTGATGTTTAAAGGGTTCTTAAAGACAGAAGAGGATTCTGCAACAGGTAAAATCCTGTTGAAATTTGTTATTGATGGTGGGTTCAGTACTCCTAATGGTGATATAAGTTTCGCTCAAAAAGTCACACTGGACAGGTCAGCAAATGGTTCAAGTGGTTCAGGGACCATATATTCTCTTGAAAGCTTCCCGGGCCCTGGCGGTACCCAGACAGATGAATCAAAATTCAATATTGCCTTCAATTCCAATTACTTCCTGAGAGAAGACGCCCTTAATAATAATCAGATCTGTCTCAGCAGGACAAGTTTTGATGAGACGGTCTGGAGATATGGTCTTTATGACTCACAGGGCAACAGGGTGGTCCGTAACTCCGGCTTCCCGATTAAGACGACGCAGAATGGAAAAGACTATTATGGCTGGATCGGCTACTGGGGTCTCTGGTTCCCTGAGGATGTTACTCTCCAGAACGGTGATACAGTCTACAAGCTCTCCTTTGGCCCGGGAGGAGAGACAGGAACTCCCTATACAGTTTTCATCTCCGGTGGAAAACTCGTGAAACACTCCAGGAAGACCCTCCAGCTGGGTGACATAAAAAATGTCCCCCTGGATTGGTGGGATAGTGGTACTCCATACCGAGTGGTGTGGGATGGGGCTCAATTCAAGAAGATTGCTGTTGTTACTGATACGAGTAACTGGACATGGACAGACATAAGCTCACAGGGGCAGACCATTGATTTAACGGCACTGCAGTGGACGGATCTCAACTTCTGGTCACCAGCCCTTGGAGGAAGCGTCCGGGTCAGACTTGAAGACCCTGCAAATAGTATTTTCTGTAATTATGACCAGCAGAATGGAACATTTGACTGTTCCCAGAATGCATCGGATTTACGAGAGGTTGTCATATACTCAGAAGACATTGTCTATCCTACTGATACGATTCCAACGCAGCTTGCCTGTCTGGATCAGTGTCCTGATCCTGCTGCACTTACAGGACAGAATCCATATCATGATACCAGCACTTACCAGTTTCAGAATGTTCCTCCGTCACAGGCTCAATATATCTCCTATACTTTTGACAGCTCAAACATGGTGCTTCAGGAAAACGGCCAGAATGTGGTCCTGAGCACCGAGAATCAGAACTATGAATGGGGTATTATGAGCGGCCCCCTCTTTGAGCCGAACCAGACAAACCTTAATGCCCTCGCCTGTGACTGGGATCCAAACTCCACCTGTGGCTGGCAGGCCTGGAGTGAACTTGATGTCTTCTATACCTGGGAGACAGGACCGAATGACTGGAACAAGTTTACAGCGCTGAAGGATTCAAATAACAACTTCCTGACCTTTGATCCACCTCTACAGGTTGAGTACATTCATAACTGGGGTAATGGAACTACATCAAAATTCTATCTCGAGTACAGCGGTTTTGGCGAGCTTCATGGAATTCCTGGCACATGTGTTGACTGGGATACCGGTGAAGAGGAAAGCTGTGACGCCACAAGCAGATGGGTGCCTGATTTCAACATACCTGACGGTTCTGAAGTTACCAGCGGCAACAACAGCTATCTTGTAAAGGCACTTGAGAAGGAGCAGAGGATGAGGCTCTCCAATCCTAATGACTCTTCCGATATAACCGCATGTACTTCGGCAGGGCTGAGCACAGTGGATTATACTAATCAGTTGCCTGACATAAATGACTGGGAGGATCCGAACATAGGTAGTGCTCCTACTGTAACCGGCCCTCCTGCAGTGATAGGTGGAGTGGTTCAGTAACAGCCTTCAGGGAGGCGGGCTCTATCCCGCCTCCCTGTTTTTATCTTTTTTTGAATTTCCTCCTCACAACTACAATGCCTCCCGCCACAACCATGATAATTGTAATCGAGGGATACTTTACGGAATAGACCAGAGGAGTCAGAGCCATTCTTGTCAAAAGCCTCAGTGAGTCGTGTTCCGAGATGTATTTGGCAAAAGGTGGAGAGTATCTGTAATATAACCTGACAAATGCTCTGCCAGGACCGTTTGTCAGAAGATACCTGTCTCTGAACTTTTTTAGCAATACCACCTCATCTGCAAGATAACTTCCATAGGCTGCGGTA
>JALUAR010000148.1:0-2508 GCA_027050975.1 Thermodesulfovibrio sp. | reverse complement strand
CCTCCACCGCCTCCACCAGAACTGGCGTAGCCTGTTCCGGTGAGTGATACACTTGTGGTTGAACTGTCGGGATCATTTGAATTGATTGTTAATGTGGCGGATTTGCTTCCTTCGCTGCCGGGTGTAAAGGTAATGGTTGCTGTACATGATGCTCCAGATGAGACAGCAGAACCCGAGCAAGAATCTGTCTGTATAGTAAAGTCGGAGGCATTTGTGCCGTTGATCTGTAACGAATCTATTATGAGGTCTGCAGTGCCTTTGTTGTAGACGGTCAATGTTGAGGAGTCTGAGGTTGTGCCTATAAGAATGCTTCCGAAGTCCATACTCTCAGGTGATACCTTGATTGCGGGCTGAGGGGTTATGCTCAGAGTTGCTGTGGCGTTGGATGCTGAGAATGTAATGGATGTCACCCTCACACCGCTTGGGGTTCCGTCATACAGGCTGCTGTCAGGTGTTGTAAGAGGGGTAAAGGAAGTGTTCTCAGTAAAAAGGTCACCACTGTCACCGCTATTGTTGTTCTTTTCCAGATCCCAGTTGCCGTCTGCCTGAACCAGTGCCACCCTGTAATGTGTTGAAGAACAGTCCTGAGGCGGATAACACTCGTTTGTATTATCCGTATTATTTGAGGTCTTCATGGCTTCGTCTATATGCCAGATAGCAAGCCCCTCTCCTGGCAGTCCTGCATCGAATCCGCTCTTCTGTCTGTACTCGACCAGAAAATACTCCCCTCCAGTTGAGGGACTTCCGTTCAGAAACTGGTAGACATCAGGTGCTGTAGCAGCAGCAGGTTCAATAACCTCATCAGTTAGAGTTCCTGTTACCTGCTGTGGACTGACCCAGCCAAGGAAGTATTTGCTCCAGGCTGACAGATGTGCTGGTGTGTCTCCTAAAAGTGTGGTATAGTTCCATGCGCCACTTCCCATCAGACCGAACTTGCCGATTCCCACGGAGGAGTAATCCGTATCATAGAGGTCAGGCAATCCTAAGCTATGGGCGAATTCGTGGGTTATTACACCTATGGTCTGAATGGCTCCGTTGTAAGGTTGCTCCTGAGGAAACCTTTCAGGCTGAATGATGTAGTCGTCAACCTTGACATTAACAGTATTGTTGGAGGAGCAGGCATCGTTTGTTGTATACTCTCCGATACCGGCACTTGAGAGGCTCCACCTGTGGGACCAGATGTCTGTGCTGTTTCCACTTACCTCCTCTCCGGCACCCTGATGGATTACTGCCACTACATCAACATAACAGTCTCCGTCGGTGTCGTATTGAGAAAAGTCAATGCTTGAATCAGCAAGCTGGACAGCTTCCTGTACCAGTTCAGCTGCATACATATCATTACCGCTTATATCGTTTTGTCCATAATAGTCATGATTATTTTTAGCCTGATACCATCCGTCTACGATTCCGCTAATACTAAAACTTCCGTATGAGACCTCTTCATAGTAGTCTTTCATGCTGTTGTTGTTTGTGCCAAAGATTAATGTGGCAAACTCACTTGGTGAATATGTGGTTGTGGCGCCGCTGAAGTTAATCAGGATTACAGGAAGCTTGGCTGAGCCCAAGGGGGCTACCGCCCTCTGGGGCTGGGTCTGAATTATCCGAAACGGGCTGGCTATCCTTTGGTCTTTTAGTAGTTTTTTTGTTTTCTGGAGAATAATTTTATCAGGAGGCGGATCGATACCAACCATACGTTCTGAGACAGCCAACTTACCGAACAGGTCAACGGTTAAATATCTCCATGTTCCTGTCAATTCGTCATAAGCAATTGGATATCCATCCGTAGTCTCCCATCCGTGAGCTGACTCATCACCCCATAGTCTGGCCCTGAACTCTGTTCCATCAGGTTGTTTCAGTATGCGTTCCGTAGGGGCTGCCGGCACAGCCGTGGCATGACGGGGAACAAAGAGTGACAGACTCAGAAACAGAAAGAGAACAAAAAAAACAGGTCTTTTCATTACTATCCTCCGGAATTATTTAATGTAATGTTTTTTATCCAGAATTTTCCTCCTCTTTCATCGCCTCTGTAGGATACCCTTACCCTGACCATCCTCCCGAAGAGTTCGGGAGAGAGTGGCCTTTTGGAGTAGAAAGGTATATCCCTGCCGATTTTATCTTTGAGACGATTGTAAGCAAAACCTGTGCCTTTTGTTTTGAATAGTCTGATCTTTATCCGATAGAGGGTTTGCTCAGGCTTTATTCCCACAAGCCTTGATGAGACAATGGAGTATTCCGAAACCTCTCCTTCAACAACAGCCTCATTAGGAGCTACTGGAACGGATGCACAGGAACTGATTATAATCTGCAGGGTAACCAACACTACAAAGAGAATAAACGTCAGTCTTTTGACATTAGACTTCACGGTCAACCTCCTTAAAATTGATTATGATTAATAAACAGACAGGAAAAGCGAATATTTACTTTCTATAAGAACACCTCTTAAAGCTTACTTTTACTACCGTCCAAAAAACCTATCCATCCTCTCTAACTCACCCTCTCATCACACAA
>JALUAR010000147.1 GCA_027050975.1 Thermodesulfovibrio sp. | reverse complement strand
TATGTAAACAGGGCACATCAAAACCCGTAAGCCACATATCACGCACAATAACGATTTGTAGTTCATCATTTGGATCTTTAAACCGCCTGGCTAAAGCGTCCCGGGCTGCTTTGTTTCGGATATGTGGCTGCCACTCCTTTGGGTCTGACGCCGAACCTGTCATCACTACCTTAATCTTTCCCTTCATATCGTCATCGCTGTGCCATTCAGGACAAAGCCGCGTTATGGCCTTGTACATCTCCACACAGATACGGCGGCTCATGCAAACAATCATTGCTTTACCAAAAAGTGCTTCCTGCCTGCGCTCAAAGTGTTCAACCAGGTCCTTTGCCACCAGATTGATACGTTTTTCTGCTCCAACCAGCGCCTCCAGGGATGCCCATTTACTCTTGAGTTTTTGCTTGTTCAGTTCTTCTTCCTCTGCCTCTGTTATTTCCTCAAATTCCTCATCAAGCCTGGGCTTTTCAGACTCATCAAGTTCTATCTTTGCCAGTCTGCTTTCATAGTAAATGGGCACCGTGGCGCCATCTTCCACTGCTCGCTGGATGTCATAGATAGAGATGTAGTCTCCAAAGACCGCTCGGGTGTTTCTGTCCTCCTTTTCAATGGGTGTGCCTGTAAAACCTATAAATGAGGCATTCGGAAGGGCATCACGGATGTGTCTGGCAAAGCCATCAATAAAGTCATACTGGCTCCTGTGTGCTTCGTCAGCAATAACCACGATGTTTCGTCTCTCAGAAAGTGTTGGATAGGTGTCGCCCTTTTTGTCAGGAAAGAACTTCTGGATTGTAGTGAATATGACCCCACCAGAGGCCACCTGAAGCAATTCACGAAGATGTGCCCGACTTTCCGCCTGCACGGGTCTTTGCCGGAGTATCTGCCAGTTTCCAGAAAAGGTGGCATACAACTGGTTGTCAAGGTCGTTGCGGTCGGTGATGACTACAATGGTGGGATTTTCCATCGCAGGATGGCGGATTACCTTACTTGCATAAAAGACCATAGACAGGCTCTTTCCAGAGCCCTGGGTATGCCAGACTACACCGATCCTTCTGTCTCCTGCCTGTCTACCGTAGGACTCCTGTAGTTCTTCTACTTTAAAAGGGTCTCTTTCTGCTGCCTCAGTAAAGCCTGCGTAAATAAAGGGTGAGTCTGTCTTGATTCCACAGGCAAACAAGGTGCACTCAAGGGCAATATTTACCGCATGGTATTGATGATAGCCTGCTGCCTTTTTTACTATTCCCTTGGTGCCCTCGCCCTCTTCCTCAAAGGTGATGAAGTTGACAACATAGTCAATAAACCTCTCTGGCTCAAAGATTCCCCTGATAAGGGTCTTAAGTCCTGGCTGGATGATGCCCTCTGTCTGCTTCTCATTACCTGGCTCACGGTAGAGATCTGTACCATCTATAGTACGCCAGGGCATAAACCTGTCCCAGCCTGATGTTATCGTTCCAAATCGGGCCTGCATCCCATCAGAGACAACCAGCACTGCAGTGTAGGCAAAAAGAGTTGGTATTTCGTCCTTGTAGGTCTGAAGTTGCTGAAATGCCTGCCTGAGAGTAGCCTTTTCATCCGCGGGGTTCTTCAGTTCTATAACCACAAAGGGCAACCCGTTGACAAAAAGTACAATATCAGGCCGGCGCTGATGTTTATTTTCTATTACGGTAAACTGGTTGACAGCCAGGTAATCGTTGTTGGCAGGGTTTTCCACATCCAGTAACCACACCTTGTCATAACGCTCGCCCTCGGGTCCCATCCAGGAGACATCCACACCATCAGTGAGCATCTTGTGAAACCGCCGATTGTTTTCAATCAGTGCCGGGCTCTCCAGTGTAAGCACCTTGCGGATTGCCTCCTCAATGGCCTCATCACTGAGGTCAGGATTGATTCTGTAAAGGGCATTCCTCAGCCTGTCCAACAACACTACATCACCATAGTTGGCCTGCGGATCCCGCTCTGGCCTCGGACCATCAAAGGCAATATCAGGGCCAAAGGCAATGCTGTAGCCAAGCGCCTGGAGTTCCTCCAGAGCCATCTGTTCAATTTTGTCTTCAGTGATTACCATTTATTTCCCTTTTCTTCCTCTCCACTCCTTGCTGCCTGCATCATCTGGTCATGTGTTCTTGAACGCTTATCAATAAAACGATCACAGAATATCACCGTAGCATCATAGAAAATCTCAGCAATATGATAGGACCTCAGTTTGCGATATCCTGCGTGGTGAGGGATAAAAGTTGGTTTTTGTACTTTTCAGGCACTACTCATCTCCCTTATTCAACCAATAAAATTATAAGGTAATTATCCCCTTAGAGGTACTTGCTGTATACTGGATGGAAATGAATCCAGATACAGGAAGCCTCTATGGGACTTTACGATTACCGTGAATATATTGCTAACGAAGAAGCTTGTAGTGAGCTTCTTCGAGAAATTCGATGGCCAGATGGAGTTGAATGTCCTAAATGTAAAGAGAAGAAGATATGGAAACTTGGTGAGGCGAACAATTTTAAATATAAGTGTTCTAAATGCAAGTACAAATTCACAGAAACCTCTGGTACTATATTTGAGAAGACCAGAACACCTATTTCTAAATGGATTTTGGCGATAGGGCTTTTTAAAGTGGGAATATCTGCAAATCAACTGAAGGATGAAATTAAAGTAACCTATAAGGTTGTTTGGCAGATGCTTAACAAAATAAGGACAGCTATAAAAGAAGACCCTGTCACTAACAAACTGTCTGGTCGTGTAGAGGTAGATGAAACTTATTATGGAGGCAGGAGAAAAGGCAAAAGAGGCAGAGGAGCCTCTGGTAAACAGCCTGTTGTTGGAATAATACAGAGGAATGGGGCTGTACGAACTATAGCCGTTCCTAATGTTAAGAGTAGCACACTTCAAAGGATTATCAGACAAAATGTTAAGAAAGGCAGTATTATCTACACGGATAACTGGCGAGGCTATTGTGGCCTTGATAAAGAGGGGTTTAACCATAAGATAATCAACCATAATAACGAATTTGTCTCTGATGAAGGAGATCACATCAACAACATGGAGTGTTATTGGAGACTTTCTAAACATAAGCTTTATGC
>JALUAR010000146.1 GCA_027050975.1 Thermodesulfovibrio sp. | reverse complement strand
TTATCTTTATTTTCTGGATGAATTATATATTCAATCCATCTTTTTGCTATATTTTTTGTATCAACATCACATATCTCTGGCCAATGAATTACTCGGTTATTTTTAGGAAAATAAGGTGAGGGGGGATCAAAATTATTACAGTATCTAATTGTTATAATTTCTTCTAAAATAGGTTTGTTTATATTTTCAACGATAAGTCCAATATAGAACCAATCATCTCCAGTTATAGAACACTTTATAGGCTGTATTTCATCCGCATAGATATTCACTTCTACAAATTCTTGAATAACTTTTCCAAAAAGATTTTTTCTCATCCTCGGTTTTCTATTAAATATATCTCGTCTTCGTTTAAACCATATAATTGATAAATTCTCTGGTCAATTTCTTTTTCAATTGAACTTGTGTCAGATTCTGGATTTTTGGACTTAATAGATAAGATTTCATTTACCAGTGAAGCAAAATCTTCCTGCTCCTTTAATGGTATCTTTTTAACAGGCAATTTACCAAGATAATACTCATCAAAGTGCATTGTCCTTATTGCACGGTTATAGACAAACCAGTAGTAAAACCATGAAGCAAGAGTTGAGTTTAAAAGGGCAAGTATATATTCATAGGTAAAATTGGAGTCTGTTAGGATTGTGTTCATGCATGTATCAAGGGTTAATAAACCTTCCTTATCAAGAGTTGCCATGACGATTATGTGGTCATATGGGTTCATTACATGTGCCACAATATTCTGAGAGACTATCTTTTTATGTTTTAATGCCAGAACCTTTTTGTTTCTTTTATCCTTCAGAGAGAGTGCAATTTTGTCTATACTGTCTTTAATGCCATATCTTGTTATATTCTTTCCTCTTAAGACAGAGGCACCTTTACTACTTACCTTTCTCTGCCACGGTAATCCTCTAAAAGTTCTGGATATATGAGACAGAAGGATGCTATCTTTCTGCAGTTTCTCAAAAATACGCAATTTTTGTTCATCCAGATAGCATGGAATAATGTCCAATTGTTCTACAAGACTTTTTTCTACATAGCCAATTACTTTAATGGATTTGCTCCATCCACAGCCTATTTTTATTCTGTAGTTATTTGAGGGAATCGCGTTTTTATAAATAACAACCACTTGTTCAAGGCGGACATTTTCAAATGATTTGCTTATATCAAGTGTTACAAGGAGAAAATTTTTATTAACTATGAAGTTTCTCGGAGGATGCCAGCCCTCTACAAAACTTAAGGACTTTGGAATAATATAGGCACACACTCCGTCCTTCTTCAGAAATTTGTTTACAAGAAACATGAAAAAGGAAGCTGAGTTTTTTCTTGAATCGTAGTAATCATAATAGGGTGTAATTTTATCAAGATAATCTGACAGATCTGCACCATGTGGCGGGTTTCCAATCACTATATCAAACCCTCCCTCACCCCTGCCCTCTCCCTCGGAGGGAGAGGGGGTTTTTACCCCGAACATCCACTCAGGGTCAAACCAGTCAGCAGGGTTTTCTGTATCATAAGGGTCCCAGTTGATCACTTTATTAAAAGCCTCAAGCATTCTCTTATATGACTCAACCTCGGAGCGTATACTGCGAATCCTATCAAGGATTTCTTGTCTTTTCTGTTCATTAAGGTCAATCTGAACCTCGCGGGTCTCAAAGAGGTCTTTTTCCTCAACGGTTACGAGGTGTGGTTCCTCCGGGATGGAGTTTAATTGTTCTTTCAATGGACCAATCCTCTGGGCAACACCCTCTATGTAATCTCTGATAACTCTCTCCATCTGTTGCCTTATCGCTTTGTCCTGGTCCCTAATTTCTCTTTTTTCCTCATTGTCTGCGGTCTGGAAGTATTCCTGCCGTAGATGAAAGAGTCTCTCGTAAAGGTCATGCAGTGGGCCTAATTTCTCTGGCAAAAGGTGTAGCCTTGAATTCAGACCTATCAGGGTATTGGCTGTTACGAACTTCGTCTCCAGGTTTGGAAGGGGCTCAATGCCAAAGTTTTCTTTGCTTTTATCAACTGGAACATCCACAAGAAGGGAGATGAAAAACCTGAGTTTGCATATCTGGATTGCTATAGGCTGGATGTCCACCCCAAAGAGACAGTTTTTGATGAGATAGAGTTTTCTGCCGTAGTCCAGTTCGTTTGTCCTGAACTCTTCCTCTATCTTGTTTATAAGAACCTCCCTGAGGACGGGGTCTTTTACATTCTCACTGACCGCCCTTATCTGCTCAGCCTTCCACTTCTCGTTGTGAGGGTCAAGTTTATGAAGTATATGGACCAGTTTGTGGAGGACTCCCATAGGAAAGGCACCTGAGCCAACCGCAGGGTCCAATGACCCTGAGGTTGTGGATAGCGTTGATCAGAAGGTCTGTGGTCCTGTCATCAAAGGGGTTTTCATCATCTTCATAAGAGAAGAGTTTGTCAAGTGAAGCAGGGTCTAAGTTTGAGATCTGTGATTTAAAATACTCTTTGAGGGATTCTTCAACCATGTAGTCAACGATCTCTCTTGGGGTGTAGTAAGAGCCTGTTGCCTTACGGGCAGAAGTGGCGGTCTCCGGGTTGTAGGAGGCAAGGAGGTTTTCAAAGACCTTACCAAGGAGTTCCGGGTCAAGGGCTACTTCTTCGTCCACAGGGGTGTTTTCGTCAATGGTGAAGTTGTAGGATTTGAGAATGTTTATAAGTCCTCTAACTCTGGCCTTTTTATACCTTGCCTCACCGTAATCCTTGCTGAGGTCTTCTGTCCTTTCCTCTGAAAAGAAGAGAAAATTCGGCACAACAGGCTGATACTTTTTTGACCTCTCAGTAAAACCATCCTTGTAAAAATCTTTTCTGCCGTCGTCAAGGCATTCAAAGAGTCCACCGTTAAGGAAGGGTATCTGTACGAAGTATTCTTCTATCTTTTCAGGATGTTTAAAGCAATCGTGATAGCGGTAGACATAGGGATTGCCAAAGTCCTTGTTGTAGCCCTTTCTAAATCGCCTTGGATCACGGAAATTTCTTCTTTCCTGCGGGGTGTTAAGGGTTGCGAAAAAGAGGTTCTGGAGGATGGCCCTGTAAAAGGTGCTTTCATCGGGGTCAAGGCTTTTGAGAATCTCAGATTTAAGATTTG
>JALUAR010000145.1 GCA_027050975.1 Thermodesulfovibrio sp. | reverse complement strand
GTATTATCGAACCTGCAAGAGAGCCTTTCGGCCTCATAATTTTCGGAGCCTCTGGAGACCTCACTAAGAAGAAACTCCTTCCGGCGCTTTTCAATCTTTACAAAAATAATCTCTTCCCCGAAAGTTTTTTTGTAGTCGGAGCTGCCCGCTCTCCTTACACGGATAACGAGTTCAGGGATTTCCTCTCCGAGTCAATAGAGGATCGGTCGTCGGATAACTGGAAAGAGTTCTGCAAGCATCTTTATTACAAGCAGATAGATTATTCAAGGCTTGAAACCTTCAGGGAACTGAAGCGGAAGATTACAAGGTTTGAAAAGAGATACTCTACACAGGGACGAAGACTGTTTTATCTGGCTGTACCTCCGTCTATCTGCGAGGGGATTGTGGAATCCATTGGTTGTGTGGGACTTAATTCCGCTGAACAGTGGAACAAGATAGTTATAGAAAAGCCTTTTGGCTGGGATTACAACTCTGCTGTTTTGCTAAACCGTACGCTCCACAAGTACTTTAAGGAAGAGGACATTTTCAGGATAGATCATTATCTGGGTAAGGAGACGGTACAGGATATTTTGCTCTTCAGGTTTGCCAACTCCATTTTTGAGCCCATATGGAACAGAAATCATATAGACCATATCCAGATAACAGCTGCCGAATCAATAGGTGTTGCCGGAAGAGCCGGCTATTACGACAAGGCCGGTATAATAAGAGATATGTTCCAGAACCATATTTTGCAGTTGCTAAGTCTGATAGCAATGGAGCCGCCCTCACTATTCAGACCGGAAAGGATACGGGAGGAGAAGGTTAAGGTTTTCAGGTCTTTAAGACAGATTAAGCGTTCTGAGATACCCGAATATACTGTTTTCGGTCAATATATTGCAGGAGAGATCGACAGTGAGGCTGTGATAGGCTACAGAGATGAACAGGGTATAAGGAGAGACTCAAATACTCCAACCTTTGCTGTATTGAAGGTGTTCATAGACAACTGGCGGTGGCAGGGTGTGCCATTTTATCTTCGTTCTGGCAAGCGTCTTAAAAAACGGATAACCGAGGTGTCGGTACATTTCAAAACCGTACCTCACTCAATATTCAAGGATGTTATATTATCACAGATAAAACCCAATGTTCTTGTGTTCAGAATACAACCGGATGAGGCAATAAAACTCACATTCCAGACCAAGATTCCCGGCACACAACTCTGTTTCAGAGAGGTTACAATGAACTTCTCCTACAAGGACTACTCCGGTTCCCTGCCCGAGGCTTACGAACGGGTACTGCTTGATTGTCTGAGAGGAGACCAGTTGATATTTGTTGGGCAGGAAGGGGTAGAGATAGCATGGGAGTTCTTCACTCCCATACTGGAGTTTCTCCAGAGGGGAAAGAAGCTTCTCTTCCATATCCATGATTACAAAGCAGGCTCTTGGGGGCCATGGGAGGCAGAGGAGTTTATCCGGAAAGACGGAAGGCAGTGGTGGGTAAGGTAATACGGTGCGGCAGTTACGACGAACTGTCCGATACCACCTTCGACCTGGTCGAAGCCTCTATTACAACCACTTTAAAAGAGAAAGAGACCTTCTGTATGGCCATTCCAGGAGGCCGTTCCCCCCGGGGGCTTTTCAGCAGAATGGCTGATGCCACTTTGTCCTGGGAAAAGATTCATATCTTTTTCACTGATGAAAGAATGGTGCCGCCTGAAAGTACGGATAGCAATTATGCCCTTGCAAGCTCGCTTCTGCTTGACAGGATATCCATTCCCGGGGGAAATGTTCACAGAATAAGAGGAGAACTTAAAGCAGAGGAGGCAGCAAGTGAGTATGATGTTCTGCTAAGAAAAGTCCTACCGGATGGCGTTTTTGATCTCATCCTGCTTGGCCTTGGCTCTGACTGCCACATAGCCTCACTATTTCCCCTGTCTGAAACATTGAAAGAGACACAGCGCTGGGCAGTAGCAGTAAGGAATACTCCTATTGCAGATAGGGTAACCATAACAGTACCTGTAATAATGAGGGCAAAGAAGGTTATCCTGATTGTTTCAGGTTGTGAGAAGGAAGTTGCATTAAAAAAGCTGCTTAATGAGGATACAGAAGCAAAAGAATGTCCCGGCAGGATAGTTCTCAGGCATCCTGATGCCACAATTGTTTATGCCCTTAGTTAGAGTGAAATACTATCTCCTCAGTCTTGCCTGAATACGAATGGGTGTGCCTTTGAAGGTATACTTTTCCCTGATAATTCGCTCTATGTATCTCAGTGCCTCGGGACGGAAGACCTCTATGTGATTTGTAAAGAGTACAAAGGTGGGAGGCTCGATGCCGGTCTGGGTGATATAATAGATTTTTGTCTGTTTGCCCTTTACAGATGGCAGGTTCGGTTCTACCTCGCGGATAAATCTGTTCAGCTTTGAGGTAGGTATACGCATCTTTCTGGCATCCATTATCTCGTCTATTAAAGGAAAGACCTTTGTTATCCTCTTTTTGGTTGTTGCAGAAATGGTGAGGAATGGTGCGTAATGGATGAAATGTAGCTTCCAGGCCATCTCCTTTTTCAGCATTTCGTAGCGTTCGTCAGGGTCATCGACAAGGTCCCATTTGTTGAAAAGCACTATTACGCCTTTTCCGTATCTGTCGATCAGAGAGGCAATCTTTTGATCCTGCTCTGTGACTCCCTCACGGGCATCGATAATTAGTAGAACCACATCCGAGCGTTCTATTGTATTGATGGCCCTGACGGACATGTATTTTTCAACAGAGTAGGTTATTCGGGACTTTCTTCTGAGTCCGGCGGTATCAATGATAAGGTACTTTTTCCCGTAGTATGTACATATACTGTCAACAGAATCCCTTGTTGTTCCGGGTATGGGACTTACGATCATCCTCTCCTTTGCAAGAAGTGCATTAACCAGAGTGGACTTACCCACATTAGGTCTGCCTACTATGGCTACTCGGGGCATCTCTGAGGGTCCCTCTTCAGTGGATGCCTTCTGTGGAAGAATCTCTATGAGGCGATCCATCAGTTCCTGAAATCCATATCCCGAGACAGCCGAAAGGGGAAGAATCTCCTCAAGACCAAGCTCATAAAAGTCTACGAGATTGATCTCCTTGCTTGGGCCGTCTATTTTGTTGACCACGTAAAGGACGGGTTTTTTAACCCCTCTCAGAAGCTCCACAACCTCTCTGTCTGCCTCTGTAAGGCCGGTCTTGCCGTCAAACAGGAGGATTATAACATCGGCCTCTTCCACGGCAAAGAGGCTCTGCTGGCGTGTCTGAGCCAGGATCTGATCCTCTTTCTCAGTAAAAAGCCCACCTGTGTCTACAAGGATGAATTTTCTGTCCTCCCAGGTGACCTCTCTGTACAGACGATCCCTTGTAACTCCAGGCACATCCTCAACTATGGCCACCCTGGAGCGGAGAATCCTGTTAAAAAGTGTGGACTTGCCCACATTGGGCCTTCCGATTATGGCAACCACTGGCAGTGACATAACTATGTATTATACCAGATATCGCAGCCTGGAGAGTTTGAGCAGGAAATGCCAGTAGAATATTGAGGAGTAGGGGTAAGGTATCGGACCTGAACGGCTTTGGAAAATCACATTAGCCTCACCTGGATGGTGAGGCGTGATTTTCCCCTCGGAAGCAGGCAGGATGCCTGCTGAGAATGATGTTAAGGTCCGATACCCTACCCCTACTAAATATTTTTTTATTTTGAACAGGGAATAAAGCGTGGCACACGTTTCATGTATTCCTCATACTCGGAACCGAAACGCTCCTTTAGCCTCTTTTCCTCTGCAAGGGCACCGTAGATGAAATACAGGTCGGCAAGAATGCTTACGGTAAGCCAATTTCTTGTAATATTCGGCTCAAAGGTGAAGATTATTATTCCTGCAAGATAAAGGGGGTGTCTCACTATCCCGTATGTGCCGCCTGTAACCAGCCTGTTTATGGTCATTCCTTCTGTATCTCCCGTTACCTCTCTGTTGGAGATGAATCTCTGGATCTGTCTAATGCCCATAAACTCCCTGGCATCAAGTTCGCGAAATGTCAGTAGACCGAATACGAGCCCTCCTGCCTGTATGGCATGCATCAACCACCGAAACCACTGCGGGCCCTGGAAAAGCACCTGGTCCGGGAGGGAGTTAATAAGATAAAATGCAGCCGAAGCGGTGATTATGCTGAAGAGGGTGTAGAAAAATCTGTAAAATACCTTCACAAAGGTCTCCCCTAACACGGCAGAGACCATCCTTTTTGTCCGCTCCCTGACGCATATGCTGTGTATTAGGGCAAAACAGCCAAATATTATTACAATTGTTGCGACTTCACGCATATTTTGTGTTTTTTGATGTTGCTGCTTCTGGTAGAAATCAATGATATGATAACACAATCCCCATATATGCTATAATTATCATTCAAATGGCAGCAGAGGCATACAGCATAAAACTTCCCCATTTCGAGGGTCCACTAGACCTTCTCCTCCATCTTATAAGGGAGAATAAGATCGATATCTACGATATCCCCATTGCGGAGATTACCAGACAGTACCTTGAATACCTTGAGCTTATGAAAGAGATGAATTTAGAGATAGCTGGAGAGTTTCTTGTGATGGCAGCCACCCTGATTCAGATAAAGACGAGGATGTTACTGCCTGTTGATGAGGATCTGCCTCCGGAGGAGCGGGAGGATCCCAGGATAGAGCTTGTGGAGAGGCTCCTTGAGTATCAGGCCATTAAGGATGCAGCCCTTGGTCTGCAGGAGAGGCAGCAGTGGTGGTCCGACTATTTCTGGCGCGAACCATCCTTTGAAGATGATATGGATACCGGAGAGCCACAGCCCTATCTTTTTGATGTCAATATCTTTGACCTGATAAATGCCTTCAAGCAGGTATTACAGAAAGCACCTCCAGAGGTTGTGGCTGTCACCAGAGAGACCCTGACGGTTAAGGACAAGATGAATCTTATAATAGAGAGGTTGGAGAGGGAGAAAACTATCAGGTTTGAGGCACTTTTTGAGGATGATGTAAATCGGCAGGAACTTATAGTTACCTTTCTTGCCCTTCTTGAATTGCTGCGGCTTGGTATTGCAAGGGCGTACCAAGAGGCGGAATTTGGCCAGATATGGATAATAGGCAAAGGAACCGAAAACGAACAAACAAATCCTTAAGGAGGCAATGATGTTTCATACAGCAGAGCCTGAGGATATCCTCAAAGGAAAGATAACGGATGTCTATTTCGAGCGCACCCTTAGGATTCTCAGGGCAAAGGGGGTAAATCCCCTTGTGAGGGCTGAGTTTATCGCCAAAAGCCTTCCTGAGAGATGGCCCTGGGGGATTTTTGCAGGCCTTGAGGAGGTGCTCTACCTCCTGGAGCGGCTTCCCATAAAACTGAGGGCAATGAGAGAAGGCTCTGTTTTTTATCCCTACGAACCTATTATGGAGATCGAGGGCCGTTACCAGGACTTCTGTGTGTATGAAACAGCAATCCTTGGCCTGATCTGTCAGGCGTCGGGGATAGCGACAAAGGCAGCACGTTTCAAAAATCTGGCTGACGGTCGCCTTGTGGTAAGTTTCGGTGCAAGACGGATGCATCCTGTTCTTGCACCTATGATTGAGAGGAATGCTTACATAGGCGGATGTGATGGAGTGGCTGTTATAAAGAGCGGTGAGATAATAGGTGAGGATCCCATGGGTACGATGCCTCATGCCCTGATAATCTGCATGGGCTCAACTGTGGAGGCTTTGAAGGCCTATGATGAGGTGTTGGAGCCGAAATTCAAGAGGGTTGCCTTGATTGATACCTTTTTTGACGAGAAATTTGAGGCCCTGAATGTGGCAGAGGCCCTTGGAGAAAAGCTCTTTGCAGTAAGACTGGATACACCTTCTTCAAGGAGAGGAGATTTTTACAGAATACTCGAAGAGGTGAGATGGGAGCTTGACCTTAGAGGATACAGGAATGTAAAGATTTTTGTAAGTGGTGGAATCAAGGAAGAGGATATCCCTGTGCTGAATCCAATTGTTGATGCCTATGGTATTGGTACAGCCATCAGTAATGCTCCAATAATTGACTATTCAATGGACATCGTGGAGGTGGAAGGCAGACCCATAGCAAAGCGTGGGAAATGGTCAGGCAGAAAACGTGTTCTGCGGTGTGAGGCCTGTGGCTCAAGAAGGACAGTGCCATACTCAGAAGATTCCCTTTCATGTGAATGCGGTGGCAGGTATGAGGATCTCCTTATCCCGGTGCTTGACAGCGGGAAATACTTTATAAAAAGGGAGTCCCCTTCAGAGATAAGAGAGCGGGTCTTAAAGAATACAGAGAGACTTCCACTTAACTGATGGCTTCTCTGTTAATTGTAGTAGCAATACTGATATGGAGTTCACTGGGGATATTCGTCAGGCTTGCAGGAGTGCCAGTCCATGTCCTGTTGTTTTACTCAACCCTTTTCTCTCTTCTATTTCAATCCCTTATCTTTACACAGAAACGTTTCAGAGAGGCCATCCCAAAGCCCAAGGTCTTTCCCCTTATCTTTCTCCTAAGCCTCTGTCTTCTTCTTAATTCCTTCACCTTTCTATTTGCATATTCAAAAACAAGCATTGCCAATGCCGTTCTGACCCACTACACAGCACCTGTTATTGTGGCCTTTCTTGGAACGATATTTCTTGGTGAGAGAGTGACTGTGAGGGTGGTTCTTTCCATAATCATCGCTTCTGCAGGGCTCTGGATAATGCTTGATGGTGCAACCATTATAGAGTGCTTCAGAAATGTCTTTCGGGAGGGATTCCATCTTACGCCAGACCTTCTTGGCATCATTTCAGGACTGCTTTCAGGGTTCTTTTATGCCATTCTTATAGTGCTAATCAGGGTGTTTATGCAGAGAATGAATCCTTATGTTGTGGTCTTTTTTCAGAACCTGTTTATGGCTTTAATGCTGCTTCCATTTGTAAATGTCCTGCCTTATGAAAAGATCTGGATATTTGTTATTATGGGGCTTTTGCATTCAACTCTGGCTCCCTATCTTTATTATTGGGGACTCAGGTCAGTGCTGGCCACAAGGACCGCCGTGCTTGGATATCTTGAGCCTGTTGGTGCTATAATTTTTGGTATGATATTTCTTGCAGAGGCACCACCAATGAGAGCATACATTGGTGGTGCCCTGATTCTTGTCTCTGGATATCTTACGATTAGAGAGAAATGAAACAGAAAAGACTTATATTACGCATCCGGAAGTTCCTGATTTTAAGACAGGTGCTTCAATCTGTTATTCTGGTACTCCTTCTTATCAGCATTGTATCTGCTGATGAAGGGATAGAACTGACTCTTCAGGACGCCGTAAGGATGGCCATTGAGAATAATCTGGGACTGAAAGTAGAACGTTACAACCCGAAGATTGTGGAACAGGAGATAGCCATTGAGAAGGCTGTGTTTGATCCCGTGGCATCCCTGAACCTGAGTGAGTCTTATGAGAAGGCGCTGTCGCCGTCTGTACTGACGAGCTCCGAACAAAGAACCCTTGATATTAATCTAACCCTTACCGGCAAGGTGACCACAGGTACGGAATATACCCTTAAGGGTGACTACCAGAGATTTCGAGGCAACTCAGGTTTTCTTACCCTGAATCCGTACCATCTTACAGAGCTTTCCCTTACAGTATCCCAGCCTCTGCTTAAGAATTTCGGCAGAGCCATACAGACTACAATGATAGAGGTTTCAAAGCATAACAGGGCGATAGCCGGATATGGCCTCAAGAAGACGGCCGAGGAGCTTGCCGAGAAGTCTGTCAGGGCTTATCTGAATGTACTGATAGCCAGGGAGGCTGTTCGTGACGCCCGGTTGTCTTTACGGCTTGCAAAGGAGACATTAAAAGAGGTAAAGGCAAAGATTGAGGCCGGCGTGCTGCCAAGGGTCGAGATATACAAGGCAGAGGCTGAACTTGCCCTCAGGGAGGAGGCCCTGCTAAAAGCCGAAAATAACCTTAAAGATCAGATTGATGCCCTGAAGATGATACTTAATATTGACTGGCAGAAAGAGATACGAATCACTGAACCCTCTGTTGATACGGACCGTTATCCCTCTCTTGATGAGTCGGTAGAACTGGCTCTTTTAAACCGTACGGACCTGAAGGAGGCCAGGGAGGAGATAAAGAAGATGGAGTTGCTGAGTAGATTTTACAAGAACCAGGCCCTGCCCGATCTGGAGCTATTCAGTACCGTTGGCATAAGCGGTCTGGGAGATTCTACCTCCGAGGCATTTGACAGGCTTGATGATACGGACAGCAGAAACTGGACAATCGGTTTAAGCCTCCAGATACCTCTCTTTCTAAGGGCTGAAAAGGCCAGGTATATGAAGGCTAGATACGAACAGGAGAGGGCGCAGGCCAGTTTAGAGGAGGCAAGGAGAAAGGCAGTCTTGGAGGTGAGAAGAGCCTGGAGAAAGGTGATTCTTGCCAGAAAGAGAATAGATGCCATGACAAAGACAAGAGTGGCTGCTGAGAAGAGGTTGCAGGCTGAGCAGGGTAGGTTTTCAGAGGGACTGGCCACATTGATAGATGTGCTGAAGTTTCAGCAGGAGTATACGGAATCACTTCTGGAGGAAAAGAAGGCGGTTTATGACTATCTTCTTGCCCTTACGGAGTTGGAGAAAACAAAAGGGACAATTCTTCATAGTTACGGGGTAAAGGAGGATTTCTTTGGCAATGAAAGAGAAGGTTTTGAAACTGCTGAGAGATAGGTCCAGACCTCTGATTGCTGCCTCGGTCTCAGACATGGATCTTGGTATGCTTGATACCGGAGTCCTGGCTGCCGCAGACCTTCTGGAGTTAAGAGTGGACCTTTTTGGCTCCTTTTCAGACAAACATTTAAGTGAAACCTTTCGGAAGGCAGGAAAATATGGAAAACCCCTTATTGGTACCATACGTTCCGAAAAAGAGGGCGGGAAGCATCACTTTTCGGAACAGGAAAGACTATCTCTTTTCGGAATAATCATTGAGTATGCTGATATTATTGATGTTGAGGCAAAGTCAGAGATACTTTCCGATGTGATAGATATGGCCAGAGAGAGAGGCTCTGTTCTGATTGCATCCTTCCATGACTTTGAGAAGACACCCTCATACAATGAACTCTCCGAGATGGTCTTTTCTGTCAAGAAGAAGGGAGCAGATATTGTAAAGATTGCTACAATGCCCCGAAACAGCGAGGATATAGAGGTTATGACGAGGCTTACCCTTCAGCACAGTAAAGACAATATCGTGACAATATGCATGGGTGAAAGTGGGCTGATTACAAGAGTCTTTTTCCCTGTAATCGGTTCGCTCTTTACCTTTGCTTCTGTAGGAGAGGCAAAGGCTCCCGGCCAGGTATCGGTTGTCAAGCTAAGAGAGCTTATGGAGCAACTCTGTAAAGGGATTTGATTCTGTTTTGTTAATTACAAATTGGGGGATCCTACAGGTTTTCCAGAACAAAAAGGAGCTGGCCCTCAACCACGGAGTCATTGAGTTTGACACATATCTCCTTTATCCTGGCATCAAAAGGAGCAATAATGGCATTTTCCATTTTCATGGCCTCAAGGTTTGCTATCTCTTCACCCTTGTGAACGATATCTCCCACGTGTATCGTGCCTCTTTCAGGATTGCCGATTCTCCAGATATTTCCTGAGATTGGAGCCCCTATTTCATTCGGGGCCTTGGCCATTCTGATTTCTGCTTTTTTCAGTCTGGGTGTCTCAACAGTATACACAATGGTTCTGTTGTTGATCCTCAGAACAACGTGGATAAGACCTTCATGTTCGTCACCAATGGAAACGAGTTCGATGCTGTATGGTTTGCCCCACAGTTCAAACTCAACCACGTCACCCGGTTTTTTAAGGCCCTCTCTCCATATGTTGGTTGGGATTACAAGAGGTGTCTCACCGTATTTTTCTTTGAAGTTGATATACTCCAGGGCATCCTTAGGATGCATGAGATAAAGGATGAACTCCTCTTCTGTAGGTGGACGACCTATTTTTTCACTTAGATCGTTTCTCTGGGCTTCCAGATCTTCGTCTTTAAGTGAATCAAGGGGGGAGAGTTCTTTTCTCTCTTTGATCTTCTCCTTCCATTCCTCTCCGAATGCACTCTGATAGACCCAATTGTCAGGCCAGCCCACAGGCAGTTTGCCGTAACCGCCAAGCAGAAGGTTCTTGAAATCACCGGGTGCGGTTCTGAAAAGCTGCAGGAGCTCTTCCTGCTCCTTTTTTGTCATCCTGGAGAAGTTCTGCTTTTTTTCGACAACAAATTTATCAAGAAGTCTTATCAGGTTGTTGACGCCTGTTTTTCCGTGCTCCTTTGCGTATTTGTTTACCATTCCACTGCAGGTAACCCATGTTATCTGTGAGCCCGGGGTAACATCAAAGTATTTTACAATCTGATTGTAAAGCGACATAACCTTCAGTATATCTGGCATCAAATGTAGAAAACCGCCCTTTTCTGCCTGCTCAAAGGAACTCGGAAAGGCACCACCTGGCATTCTGTGCTTTGTTACGTTATGGTCGAAGCCCCTGAAAGGAGATTCAGCCCATTCATAAAAGCCTATCCATTCCCTTACCTTCTGTACGGCTCCTTCCGTAGCCTCTCTGTTAAGGTGAACCCTTACGCCTGCCTCCTCAAGATATGCCTGAAGAGCAAGAATAGGTGCCTGTCCGTAAAACCTTGTAAGTGAGTCTTCCTGCGCATCAAGAAGCTTGGCTCCTGCCTCTGCAGCAGCCAGCAGGGCTGGCATTGCGAGCCCATCTGTGGAGTGACGGTGATACTGTATTACCATGTCCGGATATTTCTGTTTTATGGCGTCAATGAGGCTTCTTATCCTCTCCGGGCTTCCAACACCGGCCATATCTTTTATGCAGAGTATGATCTCATCTACTCCACCACAGAGGCTTACGATCTCGTCCACAACTCCAAGATAGTACTCATTTGTTGCCCAGTCAGCCTGTGTAAAAGATATGGCAGGCTCAAAAAGTCTGCCTCTCTTCATTACTACTTCAGCCACTGCACGCATATTGCGGATGTCATTAAGGAAGGAAAAGCAACGCCAGACGTCAATATCTACACGTTCTACCACATACTCGATTACATTCTTTGGATAGGGCCTGTAACCCCAGAGATTCGTCTCTCGTATAAGGGTTTGAAGCAGTACGTTTGGCATCTCTTCACGGAGGATCTCAATCTCTTCAAATGGGCTTTCCTTCCGGTTCATTATTCCTACATGCCAGCGTGCTCCACCATGGCACTCTGCACTGAAAAGCCCCATCCTGTTGTAATAAGGAGCAAGGGTACGAAGATCAAATATCCTGTGACGGTTCTTGTAGTCAGACTGCCCTGCATCACGCATCCCGGTAGATGTGATGCCGACACCGTCAAGGGTACGCACCTTTTTAACAATTTCAGAAGGTGACATTCCCGGCCTTACATAAATATATTCAGGAGATGGTTCTTTCTGGATTATGCCCTTTTTCTTCTGGCTCCTTATCTTCATTACATCCAATCCCTTGGTCCGAGGGCAGAGATTTCTGCCACGAATTTACCGATTTTTAAAACCTCTTCGTCGCTATCTCTTTCCCTGAACATGGAGATCAGTTCATCCATATGTTCTTCGATGAACCTTGTTGAGAACTCACCGGCAATGAATTTAGGATGTCTGATGATACTCAAAAGAAGGGGCTGTATGGTTTTTATACCCTCTATTCTTAATCCTCTTCCCAGAGCCCTGTCCATAACCCTTATAGCGTCAAGCCTGTTTGTACCTGCTGTCATAAGAAGCATAAAAAGTGAGTCATAGTAAGGTGGTATTACGTCCCCTTCGTTTACACCGATAGAGAGTCGTACATTCGGGCCATGAGGCAGTTGCAACCGTGTGATTCTTCCGAAAGATGGGCTGAAGTTTTTTGGATCCTCTGCATTCAACCTTACCTCAAGCGCCCAGCGGTTAGGATGTATCTGCGGTTGTTTAAATGGGAGAGGTTTGCCCATTGCTATATCAAGCATTACACTTACTATATCAAGGCCTGTAATAAGTTCGGTAATACCATGTTCAACCTGCAGTCGGGTATTTACCTCAAGGAAGTAAAATTTTCTTGTATCGGCATCGAAAAGAAACTCTACCGTGCCTGCTGATCGATAACCTATCTCGCGCATAAGCCTTACAGCGGTAAAGCAAATCTCTTCCCTGAGGTTTTCATCAAGAGTTGGTGAGGGTGCCTCCTCTATTATTTTTTGGTTCCTTCTCTGTATGGTACATTCCCTTTCGTGAAGGTGTACGACATTGTCGAACTCATCTGCCACAATCTGTACCTCTATATGTCTGCCCCGTTCTATGTACTTTTCAACGAGCACTGTATCGTCACCAAAGGATTTCCTGGCCTCGGACATTGCCTGCGAAAGGGCGGTCTTCAGTTCGTCTTCGCTATTTACCTTCACCATACCCTTGCCACCGCCACCAGCTGCGGCTTTTATCATGATAGGATAGGTTATCTGTTCTTCCCTGATCCATCTTTTTATCTTTTTTATGTCATCGACTTTTTCTATGCCAGGAATGGTGGGAACATTTGCCCTTTTGGCAAGGCGTTTTGCCTCGATCTTATCACCCATGGTTCTTATAACAGAAGGTGGTGGGCCGATCCATA
This sequence comes from Thermodesulfovibrio sp., assembly GCA_027050975.1. Lineage (GTDB taxonomy): Bacteria > Nitrospirota > Thermodesulfovibrionia > Thermodesulfovibrionales > JdFR-85 > JALUAR01. Next base: position 1,277 of record JALUAR010000145.1, on the reverse strand, counting down.
CAAGCCCGGCATCCATTACCATCTGGGCAAAATCGGGATTTTCGGCAAGAAAGCCCCACCCAGGATGTAATGCATCAGCTCCGCATATCTTTGCAGCCTCTATCACCTTTTCCATGTTGAGATATGATTCAAGGGGAGGAGCGTCTCCTATGTGAATAGCTTCGTCAGCCATGAAGACGTGATGGGCAAGTCGGTCAGGGGTACTGTAGACGGCTACCGAGGGAATCTTCCTGTCACGGCATGTGATCATTACCCTGACAGCGGGCACACCCCTGTTAGCAACCAATATTTTTTTGATCTCTTTTTTCACCGGAAATTGCCTTTCTGGTAAATTTAATCTGGATATTATAAAACATTCAGAAAGAATAAATAAATAATTTTGTTTGCCTTTTATGGGGAAACACTCAACTATTCAACACAATAAATTTATATACAGCCCTTGTCTCTATAGTCTGTAGTATCTTGCAATGGAGAGATAGACTGGTCTTTTGCTATAATTGTCTACACTGAATTTGCATACAAGCCGGATGTGAACAATATGTTACATGAGGTGGGATAAGTGTTCAGGTCATTAAAGGCAAGGATGCTTTTATTAATTGTTACAACGGTAGTCTTCACCTCTGCCACCTTCATGTTTCTTTCCAGAAAAGAGGTTATAAATGCAATGTTCAATGCAGAGGAGGAGTCAGCAAGAAATGTCCTGAAGCTTGTAATGCTCCAGATAGAGAATGAGTATAATGACCTCCTCTACTACAGAAAATCATCCCTTGAACTCCACAAGAAGCATCTGAAAGACATAATAACACTCCAGGAAGCAGCCATACGGAAGGTATACGAACGTGTAAAACAGGGACTGCTTGATGAAGCGACTGCAAAGAAAAGAATCCTTGAGGAGTTAAGGTCTTATAGATTCGGCAATAACGACTACATATGGGTGTCTGATTACAACTCAGTACTAATCTCACATCCTGACCCAAGGCTTCATGGTAAAGACTACTCCAGAGTGAGGGATGTCAATGGAAAACTGATAGTGCCTCCAATGGTAGAGATAGCCAGAAAGAATGGAGAGGGATATTATTCATACTGGTGGCGGAGACTGGGCTCCGACAGGCCTGTTGAGAAGCTGGCCTATGTGAAACTCTTTCCTGAATGGGGCACATATCAAGAATCTTGTGTCTGGCTATAGAATTTTCTGTTAAATATCTGTCTAAGCTCATAGGCATTAGCCTTGAGTATCGGCACAGGATTTCTCCACCTGCCCTGTATCAGTCTCTCCC
>JALUAR010000144.1 GCA_027050975.1 Thermodesulfovibrio sp. | reverse complement strand
TATCTATAAAGTCTTTCCACTTATAATCTTCAGAAATCAATACAATTATATCTATGTTCTGAGTTGTCCTTGGTTTTATCCACGCAGATAAGGCCAGCCCCCCTATAAGAGCATAGTCCTTTATGACATCTTTCTCTATGAGTGAATGAATAATATCTATTGTCTTTGTAAAGGAATTGACTATTTCAGTTACTTGCATGACTTGGTGGATCGTTTTACGGCTGTTTTGAGAGCAAGACTCAAGGCAAGTAACTCAAGTGCTATCTCAATACCCTTACCGTTTGGTTTGCGTCTTTTAGTAGAGGACTTGCTGCTGCATTTCTTAACTCCATACATTTTAACATACCTTTCAGAGTCTTGATATACAAAATATTATAGCATAAGAAATTGTCTCGTTATAAACAGAAGGTCTGAACCACCGAAAAATTTACACTTACGAAGTGTAGATTTTTCGGGTGCAAAAGAGTGTTTCCCTGACTTCTGGCAGAACTCCCCTATCCCGGGCCTTGATAATAAGATACTCTACAGCCTTTGCTCCATCGAGCCCTAAATCCATACTGAACTCATTCACATAAAGATCAATATGCTGCCTTATAACAGCATCATCCATCTCCTGGGCATGCCTTTTTATATAACCGGCAACCTCATCAGGGTGCTCATAGGCATATCTGATACTTTCTGCTATCATCTCCTCAACATTTCTCAGAAGCGTACCTCCGAGCCCTCTCCGTGCAACTATTCCTCCGAGAGGGATGGGCAGGGATGTCTCCTCTTCCCACCATTCACCAAGATCCTTTATCATTTTAAGTCCGTAAAGGGGATAGGTAAATCTGCCTTCGTGAATAATGAGTCCTGCATCAGCATCTCCGGCTCTTACAGCCTCCATTATCCGGAAAAAGGGCATGGAAACAACATTCTCTCTCAGAGCAGGCTCATAAAGGCTTAGCAGAAGATAGGCGGTTGTATACCTGCCAGGAATGGCAATCCTTTTCCCTTTCAGGGAGGCCATCTTAACACTCTCCTTTGCAACAACCAGAGGGCCACAGCCCCGACCAAGGGCTCCGCCGGAGCGGAGCAGACAGTACTCTTTAAGCAAATATCCAACAGCATGGTAGGAGACCTTTGAGATATCAAGCTCTCCCTTCAGAGCAAGGTGATTCAACTCCTCCACATCCTTCAGAACAGGCACAAAGCGTAGTCCCCTGTCAGAGACCTTTCCATGAACCAGAGCATAAAAGATAAAGGTATCATTCGGACATGTTGAAAAACCTAATCTCAGTTCCATAGCGCTCCTCTAAATCCTTAACGCTGGATTTGGGTATTATTTTATTATAAAAGATTAACTCAATTAATCAGAAAAATTCCGAGTTCAAGGTATGAATTTGAAAAATCTACAAGAGGACCTCCAGATTAACTTTTAAAACCGCAGAAATCAGGATCTGGCAATATTTCGGGTATAATAAATCATGGACAAACCAAACCTCTTATTGCTGGGATTTCTTGCAAGCTTAGCCGCTGGAGTGGCTACCGGAGTGGGAGCTCTACCTGTGCTTTTTTTCAGAAGAGTCTCGCAGAGGGTACAGGACATAATGATGGGCTTTGGTGCAGGTGTTATGCTCGCTGCCACATCTTTTTCTCTCATAATACCAGCAGTAGAGGCATCCGGAGAAGGAGTTATATCCGCCTTCATTGTGGCCAGTGGCATTTTGCTCGGAGCCATTTTCCTTTTTCTCAGTGACAGGTATTCTCCTCATGAGCATTTTATTAATGGGCCAGAGGGAGCCGATGCAAAGAATCTCAGAAAGATATGGCTTTTTGTGATTGCCATAACCCTTCACAACTTTCCCGAAGGACTCTCCGTCGGTGTGGGCTTCGGCGGCGGTAACATTAAAAATGGTCTTACTCTTGCCATGGGGATAGGATTGCAGAACATGCCGGAAGGGCTTGTTGTTGCCCTTGCCCTGATAACGGAAAAATATACACCTCTGAAGGCACTCATGATAGCCCTCTTTACCGGCCTTGTCGAGCCAGTGGGTGGTCTTATAGGTATTGGATTAGTTTCACTTTCAAGACCCCTGCTACCCTGGGGACTTGCCTTTGCAGCAGGGGCAATGCTCTTTGTCATCAGTGATGAGATTATCCCGGAGTCTCACCGAAAGGGTTTTGAAAAAGAGGCAACAGCAGGTGTTATTCTGGGATTCATCACCATGATGATACTCGACATAACCCTCTCATGATCATACGGATGGAATTACAATATCTTCTTTGGTATAGTCAAGGGTTCCGTATACTTAAAACTCTATTTTTGTCTTCCTGATATCCTCTATTGTATCGATATCCACAAGCTCCTCTGTAAACGAAATGGTATATCCTCTCAGCATGGCCTGGTGAATACTTCTTTGAAGGGTTTCAGACGTTGACCAGGGGATTTCTCTGAAGAGCAGGTCATCAGGCTGTCTGAGTCCGACAAGATAATAACCACCATCATTTGCAGGCCCAAAAACAATATCGCTGTCCTCTAACAATTCGAAGGCATTGGAAACGATTTCAGCGGAAAGTTCGGGTATATCCACCCCTATCAAAACAACCTTCTTGAACCCCTCGCGGAAGAGGATATTCATCGCTTCAAACATTCGTTCTCCGATATCATTTCCCTTTTGCGGAAAGATTCTAAGTCCGTATCTTTTGAAAAAGTCGGCACCGTCCCGAGGGGTGTAGGCTATGAAAACATCTATCTTATCAAGCCCCTTCATCTGCTGGATTGTTCTCTCCAGCAAAAAAGTATAGAGTCTTACCCTCTCTTCATCGGACAGATGTCCCCTCAGTCGTGTTTTCACGTTTTTTACATCAGGAACCTTGGCAAATATGATCAATCCTCTCTTTGAAGAGTTCTTCATCTTACATCCCTGTAACGGGCCCTGAGCCTTTCGGGAGTAACACCCAAAAGGGTATACAAAAGTGCTATATACCAGTCTCTTAAGGTTGTGTATAACAGTCCTTCGGCAAGCCACCTCCTTGGTGATGCCTTCACCGGCGGCCTCACGAATACAATCTTACCGAGCCTCTTTAATCTCCTGCCAATCTCTATATCCTCCATAAGGGGAATTTTTGCAAATCCCCCTATCTCCTGAAACAACTCCTTACGTATGAAGAGCGCCTGATCACCGTAAGGCACCCTGGTAATGTGCGAACGGATATTCGCACCAAACTCTATTATCCTGAAACAGAATGACGGATGCTCTATTGAGAGGTCAAAAGCTCCTGCAACAACTCCTGGTATTTTTAATGTCTCTCTTATTGACTGGAATGCGTTCTCCGGTAGCAGGCAGTCGGCATGAAGAAAAAGTAATATATCCCCCTCTGCCCTTTCTGCTCCGTAATTCATCTGATGTGCCCTGCCTCTTTCTGATACAAAGACCTTGTCGGTATATCTTTTTGCTATATGTATGGTACTGTCCGTACTTCCGCCATCAACAACTATTAATTCCACTTCATCCTTTGTCGGAATGTGCGAGAGGGTCCTGTCAAGTATCCTCTCCTCATTCAAAACAGGAACAACTATTGAAATCTTCATATCTGAACGGAACATTGAATTTTATATCCGGCTGAGATATTGAATACAGCCAATCGAATCTGATTACTTGAACAGCCATGCGGAAAGAAAGTAGTCAGAGATTAGAATGGTCATAGATGAAAGCACCACAGCTCCGGTTGTTGCCTTACCCACTCCCTCGGCACCCCCCTGTGCATAGAAGCCTTTATAACAGCTTATCAGGGCAATGGATACACCGAAAAATGCAGCCTTAATCAGACCGTTGTATATATCCTCCATCCGGAGATAGTTCCATGTCCTGTTCCAATAAGAGATGGAACTGGCTCCGAAAAGGCCTACGGATATCACATATCCTCCTATGATTCCTATGATATCCGTAACAATGGCAAGGGACGGAAGCATTACGAAACCGGAAACAAATCTCGGTACAATAAGATACTTGACAGGATTCGTGGCAAGGGTCTCAAGGGCATCAATCTGCTCAGTAACCCGCATAGTACCAAGCTCTGCAGCCATGGCAGCCCCCGCTCTTCCAGCAACAATCAAACCTGTAAGAACAGGACCAAGCTCTCGAGTCATGGACATGGCCACCACCGTACCAACAAGACTTTCGGCACCGAATCTTTTAAATCCGGTATAGGTCTGAAGGGCCAGAACCATGCCTGTAAAGACAGCTGTAATCAGTACTACAGGAAGGGATTTTAAGCCTATCTCCTGCATCTGCTTGAATATACTGCGTATCTCATATGGAGGAAAGGCAAGTTGCTTTAAAGTGGTACATAAAAGCAGCATCAGCCTTCCCAGCTCACTGGTGAAGTTAATAATCAATTTACCAAGGAGTGCAACAGGATTCATAATTTCCAATTATAGCAAATTTTTCTTTTTCTTTGTTATATTATCATCATGGAAAGGATTGGGGTCAGTCTTGATGGTAACGAGGTTAAAGTTGTTTACGCCACTAGAAAGGGCTCTACCATCCGTATCAGAGACTACCTGCTTCTTGATCCGGCCTCCATAGAAGACTTTTTAAAGAAGGAAAAGGCCAGGAAGTTTCACCTTGCAGTCTCTCTACCTGACTCATCTCATGAAATACTTACACTCCCACCAGTGGGGAAACGACATCTTAATACACTTATCAGAAACGAGTTAAAGCGGTTGTATCCTGAACAGGAAGGCTTTATTTTCCGATATGAAATAATAGGTGATCGCTCAATAGAAGGCAGAAGATACAGGGAGGTATCTGTTTTTGCTCTCGGAGAGCAAGCTGTCAGAAACATTATCTCACCTTTTATAAAACATGGCAAGGAGATCGAAAACCTTCAGCCAGATTATCTCTCCCTTTTCAACCTCCTACCCCAGCTTGATGAGCCATCCCTTGCTTTCTATATTAAGAAGACGAAGAGATTCATCTTTTTCATCCACAACAACAAAATCCTCATGGTCAGATTCTTAAATGGTATCTCCAACGAGATAGATGATCTGGATATCCAGAATATTAATATGACGGTAAACTATTGCAGACAGCATCTCAAGACAGAACCTGTAAGACTCTTTATTATAGGAAGACCGAACATCTCTGGAGAACTCACAACAATACCTTCTGTCCCCATAGTCTCTCTGTTTACTCCTTCAGTATCCTTTCCTGGAGAGTCAGTATCAGCGATGGAGGGAACAGACCAGGCCTCCACCACAATGCAGACAGAGGCCATTCTTCCGGCCTCAGCCATTCTAAAACCCAGGATCGGGGACTTTCTTCCTCCTGCTTACAAAAGATTCAAGGCGATAAAGAGCTACCTAAAAATATCCATGCCCTTGATGGTTATAACACTGTTAGTTCTTCCATTAATTATAATTCTTTCCCTCCGAGATATATCAGATAAACTCAAACGGATAAAGAACCTAGAAGCAGAACTAACAAATCTCGGTTCTGTGTATCAGAATTACAGGGAAGCGGAGAAGATGGCAAAAAAGATAGAAATAATTAACAGGGGAGTCTTCCATTCCATGGCGATGCAAACTCCAGAGGATTTTCTTGTGCTTCTGTCAAGAATTAAGACACCCGAAGTTTCAATAAATTCGATCAAGGTTATTAATCCAAACCAGGGACTGGAAAAGCAGGGCAATTCTAAGCTACAGCATGGGGAAATCTCTGTCTCTTTTAAAATAGAAGGCACTGTCTCTGGAAATGGATACAGTAAAATTCTGAGAAACTATAATCTCTTCCTTGACTCCCTCAGATCAGACAAGACAATAACCATTACCTCAGAAATGATGAACATAGAGAATAAATCGTTTATAATAAATGGACAGAGTCATATAAGAAACAACGGAAAAGCCTCACAGAAGTGAAGTGAATATGTATTATGAATTGATAAAGAAAAAGCTCTACATTTATCTGGTAACGGGGATTGCCATTTCTATTCTTATCTTCTCTAACAGAGTCATCACATCCTACAACTCTGTAGCCTCAGAGAGGCTCTCACAATTGACCACAATTTCCATAAAAAAGAGGGCGATTGTAGATGATACAGAGAGAATAAGATCTCTTCTGCGTGAAGCCAACAACATACTACCACCGGATGCAACAACCAAATCAGCAATTTTTGAGAGACTGGATGAGATAAAATCATACAGAAAAGATATTGTTATAAAACTCGACAGATTTTACCAAAAGGGCCCGTTCCTTCTATTGCCGGTCTATATAAATTTCAGAACATCTTCATATCAAGATATTGTAATATTTCTTCAAGAGCTGAACTTCGAGAGATTTCCTCTGTTCCGATTTCGAGATGTAACACTAAGAAAGGCGGAATATGGAGACCAGATTGATAAAAGAAATTTAATTGAGTGCAATATTTATGGAGAGGTATTTACACTCACCAATGATGAATGACAGAACAGTAACAATTATGCTGATAGCACCTGTGTTTCTTATACTATTGTCACTCTTCTTGCCTTCTGATTTTTATGCACCACAAAAACTGTCAGCTACTGAGCGGGCTGTACTCTCATATAGCCGTAGCGTTCCCCATCTTTACAGGATTTCAAGAAGATATTTCTCTGGAATTCTAAAAAGTCCCATTAGCTTAGAAGTAAAAACCAGAGCTATTCAGCCAATTTCTAAGCCCCAAGACTTAAAAGCCAAGAAAGAGCATATACAATGGAACCTAACTTTAACAGTTATAGGCAAAACAAAACGTTTCGCAATAATTAATCAGAGGTTTCTTGCAGAGGGTGACAGGATTCAGGGGTATACCATAGAGAAGATATCGTCAGGATATGTTATACTTTCAAAAAAAGGCGAAAGAATCAGTTTAAAAATGGCAAAATAGTCACAGATTCCAATAAGGCTATTACATAACAAAAGATGAATGGGATAATAAATAAGAATTTTTTTCAAAAAGGCATTAAGCTCTCTCTAACACTCATCATCGCCTCTGTGCTTTTCTGCTCCTGCACAACTGCTCAACAAAAACCCCACACCTCTAAGGATACCTCTCTGTCAGAAGAAAGGATATCCGATAGAACCACAACAGTGAGTTCTTCAGAGCAAGGAAACCGGCATATTGATAGTATACAGACTAACCCTTCAAAGCCTGAAGCTATCCATACAGAATCAATCAACAAGTCTCTTAACCCTACCTATTCTCCACCTGAGCCTCCTGAGTTCATTCCAGTAGCTGAAAGGTTCTCACCACTTAATGAGCCTGTCTCTATATCTGTAAGTGGAGCTTCCCTCAGAGAGGTGATTCACTCAATTGCAGAAACAGTTGGGCTCAATGTGGTTATGGAAAAAGGTGTAAGACCGGATACACCTGTTACAGTAACACTTAAACATGTGACTGCTGCAGATGCACTCAACATAATATTATCCTCAACTGACTATTTTTACGAGATCAAAGACAACATACTTTATATCAAAGCAATGAAGACCAGAATGTTTGATTTTGGTCATCCCTCTATTGTTCAGAGCTACGGTGTTGATATAGGAGGAGATATTCTTGGGGCAAGCTCTCAAGAAACAATAGGCAAGATCAGAGGCAGCATTGTTCTGAGCAAAAAGTCAGATCAGAAGAGCTTTAATTTCTGGGATGCCCTTGAAGAGGGAATAAAGAGTATTCTGGAGATGGAGGCAACCAGTCAGTTGCCAGAGCTAAAACCATCGTATACACTTAACCGTTTGACAGGCACTATTGTTGTAACGGCAGGGCGGTCAGCACTGAAAAGGGTACAGGAGTATCTGGAGCGAGTAAAGAGCGTTCTTTCCAGACAGGTTATGATTGAGGCACGGGTGGTGGAGGTGAAGCTCTCAGAAGGCTCAAAATACGGAATTGACTGGTCCTTCCTGGATGATTGGAAGGGTGTGGGAAATATAACCATTGGAACACAGGAGTTCAATCCCTCCCGTCAGACGGGCACACCTGTATTCCAGTTGGGAATTACCGGGGTTAATTTTACAAGTCTCTTAGAGGCACTTCAGTCTCAGGGCGAGGTCAAGATCCTCTCAAATCCAAGGGTAAACTTAATGAATGGACAGACTGCTCTTTTAAGCGTTGGCAGAAGCATTGACATCATATCACGTGTAGAGAGCACAACATCCACAGGAACAGACACTTCTGGACAGACAACCTTTTCAGTAGAAACAAGCAATATACTTTCGGGAATTATAATAGGTATGGTCCCTTATATTAATGATAAAAACGAGGTCTCCCTTACCATAACCCCAATTGTTTCTGACCTTGTAACACTGGAAGAACGTCAGGTGGGACAGGTGGGACAGAACAACATTATCGTCTCTTTACCAACAATCGATCTTAAAGAGATGAGTACCACTGTAAAGGTCAAGGATGGAGACATGATTGTCCTTGGAGGGCTTATCACCACAAAAGAGAGTGTTACAGAGGATGAGGTTCCCTTTCTTGCCAGAATACCTTTAATTGGCTATCTCTTCAGAAGACACGACGAGACAAAGGAGAGGCAGGAATTAATAATCATGCTGAAACCCACTGTAATAAATGATTGACAATCATCTGTTCAATTAGCACTATTTCTGTATTTAAACAGCATTTTTTAATTTGCACAGCCTAAACCCAAATTAAAAAATTACCTTTTGGCATGGAGAGATGAGCAAAAAGAAGATAGGTGAACTCCTAAAAGAAAAGGGTCTCATAAACGAGGCTCAGATTAACGTTGCCATAGAACAACAGAAGATTACAGGGACCTTTTTGGGCGAAACCCTTATCAAACTAGGTTTTGTATCATCAAAGGAGATAAGCGAATGTCTTGCAGAGCAGTCTGGAATCAAATACATTGACCTTAGAGAGTATCCAGTCTCAGAGGATGCCCTTAGACTCATACCAAAAGATATAGCTGAAAGGGGCCAATTCATGCCTATTGACGTGCAAGAGGGCAGAATCGTTATCGGAGTACTAGACCCAAACAATATACTCGCCATTGATACGGTATCAAAGTATACAAAACTACAGCCCGTCATATACATAGTGGATTCCGAGGCGTATTATGATACCCTTGAGAAGGCATACTTCTTCCTCGAAAATCCTATTAAGAGACAGATAGAGGAGACCGTAGAGATACTTAAAAGAGAACTCATTGCCAGCCAGATATCCCGTCTTACAGAACTGATCATAATGGATGGCATAAGGAAAAAAGCCACTGATATCCATATAACACCTTCAGAGGAAACAGTCCATGTATTTTACAGGATAGATGGTATACTCCAGCATGGATTCTGTTTTCCCAAAGGCGCACAATCAGGGGTTATATCCAAGGTAAAAGTTATGTCAGAACTTGATATTGCTGAACAGCGCCTTCCCCAGGATGGCTCTTTCAGTTTCTCCTTTCTTGGCAAAAACTATGATATGAGGGTATCCACCATTCCTACGATATATGGAGAGAATATCGTTATCAGGATACTGGGTGGAAGCGGCCCCCTTACGCGCATTGAGTCCCTCGGCTTCGATCCGGAGGAGACAAAGAAACTGAGATTGCTCTTCAACAAGCCCTATGGTATCATTCTTATAACAGGTCCTACTGGTAGCGGTAAGACAACCACTTTATATGCAGCCCTGAGGGAGATAAATCTTCTCGAGAAGAATGTCCTCACTGTGGAAGACCCTGTTGAATACCGCCTCAGCCTTGTAAAACAGACAGAGGTCAACCTGAAGGCTGGTTATGACTTTGCCCTTGCAGGACGGAACTTTATGCGTCAGGACCCGGATGTAATGCTCCTTGGAGAGATAAGAGATGAGGAGACTGCATCAATCGCGATAAGGGCATCCATTACTGGCCATCTCGTTCTCAGCACACTCCATACAAATGATGCTGTTACCGCTATCCCAAGGCTCTTTGACCTGGGTGTGGACGGCTTCCTTCTGTCATCATCGCTTCTCGCCATTATTGCACAGAGACTGGTAAGGAAAATATGTCCCCATTGTAAAGAATCCTACCAAATTACGGAGAAGGAGCGGGAGTTCCTGGAGTTTTCCAAGATATCCGATTATCCGGAGACGGTTTACAAGGGACAGGGATGCAAGGTATGCAGCTATACAGGCTATATAGGCAGAACAGCAATTGGTGAAATCCTTATAATTGATGATGAAATAAAGAAACTTATCGTCCATAGGGAGGCTACATATACCATTAAGGATGTTGCCCTGAACAGAGGCATGAAGAGCCTCATCATGGATGGTATGAGCAAGGTTCGCTCAGGCATAACAACCATTGAAGAGGTACTGAGGGTTACAGGTTAATGCCCTATTATAGATACAAGGCCATAAATCCTGACGGTGAGGTAGTAAGCGGCCTGATGGAGTCTGCTACTTACCATACTGTTGAGGGTTTCATCACCACCTCGGGTCTCTATCCAATTTCTATCAAGAAGACAAATCCTGGCATAGCACTGCTACTGAAAAGACTGTCGGCAAAAAAGATAAAGCGGAAAGACCTGATAGAGTTTGCCAATAACCTCTCTGTAATGTTAAAGGCAGGCATACCGCTACTGAGTTGTCTGGAGGACCTGTCTTCCACTACAGAGAACAGGTATTTTAAAGAGAAAATTCAGACCCTTCACAATCTGATCCAGATGGGCTCCACCTTCTCAGATGCCATATCGCTTCACAAGGACGTGTTTCCTGACATATTCATCCGACTCGTTTCTGTGGGAGAAGAGACAGGCAGACTTGACCAGAGCCTGAAGCATATTGCTGAGCACCTCGAAAGGATAGAAAATCTTGCCTCCTCAATAAAGAGAGCTCTTATTTATCCTATCTTTGCAATAGTATCCACAATCGGTGCAATGCTTTTCTGGCTTATCTATGTTCTTCCGAAGATCACATCGCTGTTCAAGGAGATGAAGATCTCTCTGCCCTTTACCACGAGGCTCCTTATGAAAATGAGTGACTTTACTATTAACTACTGGTATGTCCTGGTTATACTTCCCGTGGGCATTATAATACTCTGCAAAATGCTTAGACAGAATCAGAAAATAAGGTATATCCAAGACACTCTAAAACTAAAAATACCCATACTAAAGATCATACTTCATAACAAGCTCCTTAGTCTATTTTCAGAACAGATGAGGATACTCTTTGTTGCAGGCCTGACAATAGACAGGATATTTGAACTTATTGAAGGTGTGATGGGAAATGAGGTTATGAAGAAGGCTATTAGCACGACAAAAGAGGACATCATGGCTGGCGCATCGATCGCGGACTCTCTAAGAAAACATACCGTATTCCCCTCCATGCTCATCAGGATGGTACATGTAGGAGAGCAGACAGGAAATCTTGATGAACAATTCAGTTTTCTGGCAGATCACTACATGGAGAGATTGGATGACATAACCCAGAAAATCGGTAAGATGCTTGAGCCCATAATCATCGGTCTTATTGGTCTGTTTTTTGTTTTGATACTACTGGGACTTCTCTTCCCTGTTTACGATCTTATATCCAAGGTACGGTAAGGACATGGACTATCTGGAATATTTTGGACTTAAAGATGACCCTTTCAGGCTTACGCCTGATCCGGAATATTTTTATCCGTCTCATAGCCATGACCTAGGCATCCGTGCCCTTAACTACTGTATTGACCAGCAAGAGGGCTTTTGCGTTATTACAGGTGAACCTGGCACTGGAAAAACCACGCTCCTTAATGTCTTCATAAGAAACTGGAAGGACAGGGCCGAGATAGCCCTGATTCTGACACCCCAGCTGATGCCGGAAGAGTTTCTCCATGCTGTTATGGAGGACCTTGGCATAAAAACAGAGGCAGCCACAAAAAACGAACTAATCAAGGAGTTCAGGGATTTTCTTATTAACAAGCAGCAGGAAGGCAGAAAGGTGATCATTATTGTTGATGAAGCACAAAACCTCCCCATACAGACCATAGAGGAACTGCGGCTGTTGAGTAACCTTGAGACAGACAAAGAGAAACTCCTTCAGATAATCCTTGTGGGACAACCTGAACTTGAAACACTGCTGAAGAGTCAGCAGTTAAGACAGCTGGACCAGAGAATCGTCACAAGGGTACGCCTCAGCCTGCTTGATCCTGAAGAGACCCGTGACTACCTGAATTTTCGCCTTCTCAAGGCTGGAAAAAAGAGTCTGAGATTCACAGATTCTGCAATTAAAAGCTTACATCGTTTAACCAGAGGAAATCCCCGACTGATCAATATCTATGCAAAGAGAGCTCTCATGGCTGGCTATCTCGAGGATACAAGCCAGATTACAAAGTCTCATATCCAGAATGCTGATAAAAGTATCTCCAAGGAAGGTCACTCAAAAACAGAGAGACCTCGCTATTTACTCCATGCAGGAGCTATTATCATACTGATAGTCACTGCTGTCTTTGCATACAGTTTTCTTTTCTCAAGAAATGAGATAAAGACTTTGAAGACTGTGTCAAATCTTTCTGCTGATACCCAAACATCTTTAAAAACAGAATACGCCACAGTAAATGTTCCAACAGCCAATGTAAGGCTGGGGCCAGGTCTGAATTACAGAATAATTGCCACTGTATCCTCAGGACAGAGATTCAGGATTCGAGAGGTAAAGAGAGATACCGAGAACAGAAAGTGGTACAGGATAACCCTGGGAGAAGAAAACCATGGCTGGCTGTCTGAAGCAGTAGTTACTCTTTCCGAGGAAGAACCTCTACCAGCTCAATAATCCGGCCCCTGGCAGAGTCTTTTAATGATTCAGGAGCAGAGGTACTACTCGTCACTTTTCGGTAATACTTTATAGCCAGCTTTGGGTGACCTCTAATCTCCTCAATCCTTGCTTTGCCCATAATGGCATACCATTTATACTCCGAATTGCCCTGGTTAAGCCTGCTATATATGCTCAGTGCCTGATCGTAAAGTCCTTCTTTTTCATAAAGAAGGGCAAGATTGTAAAGTACACCTCTGTTTCGTGGCTCAATACTCAATGCCTCCTTAAGCAGTGCCTCTGCCTCTTTTTTGTTACCCTTTTCTGAAAGTACAATTGCCAGATTAAGAATAGCTGGCACATATTTCTTATTGCTGGAGAGGGCCTTTCGGGCAAATGTCTCGGCTTCCCCATAACCTCCAATACGGATGTAAAGATAGGCAAGGTTGTTCAACACCCTGTAATCCCCTCTGCTTCTTTTAAGTATCTGGAGATATACATCTATAGCATCCTGAAACCTTCCCTCCCTTTCTAAGTAGTGCGCCCTATTGTAAAGATACTTCAGGTTATGATCCCTTATATAACTGCCTGTTTTTTCAGTGTCGTTTTTCATAAGGACATTACGCTTATGAAGGATTGTCTGTTTTTCTACATCAACTGACGGGGATGCAGGTGGGGAAGGATTCTTTGATGCTTCTGTGAGCTTCTTTAATTTTTTTCTGTTTCCATTCTCAGCACGATTAGAATCTGTTGCCTCTATTTGTTTTTCTATCTGCTTTACAGGTGAGGCAGGTGAAGGGGCTTTCTTTATTGATATCTGGCTAACATCATGAGAGTTCCGAGAAACGAGCTTTAGGCTCTGGGAGTTTTTCTGGACAATTCTTGAAGGTTGAGCTGTTTTATGAGTTGACACGTTTTCCCCCAGATCTAACTTCTTTGTTATATAAACAAGTGCAACACCTGAGAAGACCAGAAAAGCGGCTACCAGGATTACAACAGAATATCTTTTATTTCCAGTATCCCTTTGTTTATAAACTTCTTCTAATTGAGGAGATACAGCCTTTCTCTTTCTTTTGTGCCCAACTCTTGAAAGGAGGTCTAAAAGACGACTCATATTAATACTCCCCCAAAAAATCCTTGCTTCTTACAGTATAACTTAAGAGGCTGGACATTTTAAATCATTTGAATTTTGGCAATACTGGAGATAAGAAACAACAATTGTCAATTTTATGACAAAAAGTGTCATTTTATGATCTTTTTATTGATTTATAT
>JALUAR010000143.1 GCA_027050975.1 Thermodesulfovibrio sp. | reverse complement strand
GAATGTGTGTAAAGACCTCGCTATCACTGTTGTAACCAATGTAGCCGGGAAATCCTCTGCTCATCAGAAACTCCCTGATGGGAACAAAGGCGGTATTTTCACCATTGGTCATCGAGCCATACCCCTGAATGAAGAAGGGATGGCAGGCATAAAGATTAATGGCATAGTTTGTGTTCTGTCTTCCCTGGGCAAATATGATCTTTGCCTTGAGGGTTGAGTTGTCAAGACCAAAGAATTCACCAAGGGTAAGGGGGTCCCCTACCTCTTTCAGTGTAAGTATATCAGGATAAAAGGAGAAGACGATTATCGATTCATCAGCCTCTCCCATTCTTCTCAAAGTAAGCCTTGTTTTTAAAAGAAGGTCTTCCTTTTCCTCCATTGATTTGTCCTTGTATTCATCTGGATAGTCGTACACACGGGCAAAATAATAATCTCTACGTTCTATGCCTTTCTGGGGCTTAATCTTGGGAGTCCATGTATACTGGAGCTTGAAGCCAAGATCATTCATGTAGTCATCAAGGGCATGCATCCCCTCCTTTGAGCATATACCCGAAAGGATAGGATACTCTTTAAACTCTTCAAACTCACCGCCAAGGTTCTTCAGTATCAGCCCCATCCCGGAGCCATCATGCCCTTCCTTCATAGTCTCAAGGGCCAGGATATTCTCCATTGGAGAGATGTAATCCTTAGATGTTATGGCTGACAATCTGCACATTTAACCCTCGCTATATTTCCGGAAAAATAATATCTTTTGTGTTTCAGCAATGATTAAATAAGACTTTGAGGCAAGGCCCCAAAGTCGCTTATTTAATAGGGAACCTGCACTGCAATTATAGCTGTTTAAGTAGGCAGAAATTTGCCGTCTTATATGATAAAATTTATCTCTTGGCTTTGTCAAATTTAGCCTTTTATCTAAATTTGCCGATTGGCTCATCAATCAGGCAATGGGTCAGGCCAACTATGGCCTGCCAATGCAAGGAAGAAAATATTTTAATTAAATTTGCCTGAGAAAGCAGGCATGCATTGTATTGCCTTGTCGACTCATTTTACACCCCAGAAAATCTGCAATTTTCAGGGACCCCCAATTTAAAGAGGGAAGCCATCCAGGGCTTCTGCCCAGAAAAGTCTTCGACTTTTCTGGGGCCCTTGCTCCAAGGGGAAAACCAGGTCGTGAACCTTTATTGATTTTCCAAAACCGCTTCAAGGCAATATCCACTACCTGTTATGAAAAAGCACCATATGAGTATTTAAGAGTTTTTTTGCTACCTGTTTTGGAAACAAGAAAAGGGGAAGGGAGAAAAACTCCCTTCCCCTTTTAATTTAGAAGGAGGGTTTAGAATGTAACATCAAATGTCAGATAGATGTCATGAGCATTCTTCAGAGGTGGATACATCTGGGTCTTGTTAGGATCTGTTGTATCCAGCTCTGAGATCTTCTTTGGCTCACCAAGCCAGCCATTGCTGCCGGTGTATTTAAATTTATAGTACTGGTAGCCAAGCCTGAAGAATGCCTTTCCATTTTTTGCCAGTGGAAGATCAGGGATTTCCTGAATTACATAAGCCTCATACACATCACCACGGGTGCCGAGCTTGCTTGCCCAGAGATCATCACTGGCAGGAGCAAAGGCTATCCAGTACTTGGAACCATGATTGTACTCCACACCAATCTTGGTTCCGGTGCTCTTAATGTCATACCTGGCACCAACATAGAAGGCTGTACCGGTATGTTTCTTTTTATCACTGCCGTCATAGAGAAGTCCGTAATTACCATTGAATGTTACATCTGTGCCAGAATCATACTGGCCATTTCCGTTCATATCCATCCATCCAAAGGGCAGTGAATATGTGTTGTCATTTGGATGGGTTTTGCTGATTGCTGCAGCTGCAAAAAGATTGAGGTCACCCAGGCCTACATTCTCGAGCAGGCTTGTTACGGTGATACCATACTGATCGATGTCACCTATGTTAGCCTGAACATCACCCCAGGCATCAATCGGAGGATTACTCATCATATTGAATGCCCTGTTCCACTGCAGTTCGACATGCAGCATGTCGGTGTCGTAAGGAACAACATTGACACCTATCATATCAGTGTCCTTCAGGCTGTTGTTACCAGGCCTGAAGCCACTGTCAAAGCCCCTACCATAGCATATCTTTGCATAGAATCCAGGAAGGAACTCAATGTCAGGAGCAATACCAAAGGTCATACCGTCAAAGGCATAATCAATTAACAGACCTGGCACACCTGCAGTGCCAATCTTCTCTTTGTTCTGCCTGATGTTTGTAGGAATACCACCGGTTGATGGTCTTCTACCCACGGAGAACCAGACAGGCAGATCAAAGATGTTACTCCAGGTTGCATAGGCATAGTCTACTCTGAGTACATTGTCCTGAGGAACATGGGAAACATTACCGTCAAATATTCCGGACTTTTCCGGAGAGTAGTACTGGCTTGTGATGGGGTCTGAATCATTATGGCCCCAGACCTTGTACATTACCAGGCGGGCTTTAACCTGAATGTTTTCTGTAGCACGAGCCTTTATGTTCAGCCCGAAGCGATTGAAATAAACAGAGTCATTCTTTGTATCATAGCTATCGGTAGCCCTTGAGTAAGTATACATGTTTATGCCAGGGTAGGGTGAAGGTAGTGGGCCGTAATTTGTAGATGTGTCATACTGCATGTACTCATGAACACTTCCCTTAAGAGAGTCGAGCCTGAACCTGTAATCGCCTCCGATTTCAAGCCAGGAAAACTTCTCGGAAACCTCCTTTGTTGACTCCTCCATGGCCTCAACTCTTGACTCCTGCATCTTTTGCTCCATCTGCATCTCATTCATCTGCTGCTTTAGCTGCTCAAGCTGTCGAGTGAGGTCCTCAATCTTCTGAAGGAGTTCTTCCTGTGAGAGAGCAAATGAGCTGGCAGGTAGAAGAAGGAGCGCTGCGACCAGTACTGCAAAAAAACGTCTCATAAGACACCTCCTGTACCTCCCAGGTGTTACCTTGGAGGCAAATTTTTACAGGCAGACAGTTTGGCCAAAGGCCTATACATGCCCGCCGGATTTGGTAATAAGGGTTTATATTTTATTTTTTTAACCCTGCTCTTTCTTTAAAAACTCTGTTAAAAAAAAAAAAAAAAGC
>JALUAR010000142.1 GCA_027050975.1 Thermodesulfovibrio sp. | reverse complement strand
ATACCATATTATAAATCATTTACTTTAAATAAAAATTATGTATAGTAAACCGAGCCCAAGTTATAGCATTACCATACGGGTTGCCATCGACAACCGTATAGGGATGTTTGCCCGAATTGCCACAGCCATAGGTGCCTCAGGAGGCGACCTTGGTGCTGTAGATATTGTAAGGGTAGAAAAAGGAAAGATCGTTCGTGACATCACTGTAAATGCCAGGGATGAAGATCATGAGAAAAAGATAGTTAAGGCTATTAAGCGGTTAGATGGAGTACAGGTACTGAGGGTCTTTGACAGAACATTTTCAGCCCATACAGGTGGAAAGATTGAGATCAGAAACAGGTATCCCATAAGAGACAGAAACGATCTTTCAAAGGTATACACTCCCGGGGTGGCAAGGGTCTGTCGGGATATTCAGAGTCACCGTGAGCATGCATACCGTTATACCATAAAGGGGAATTCAGTTGCCATTGTAACAGACGGCACTGCCGTGCTTGGTCTCGGCGATATCGGGCCGGAGGCAGCTCTGCCTGTTATGGAGGGTAAGGCCATGATCTTCAAGGAGTTCGCCTCCATCGATGCCTTCCCTATTGTGTTGAACACAAAGGACCCTGACGAGATTATTAAGACAGTAGAGTATCTATCCCCTACCTTTGGTGGAATCAACCTTGAGGATATTGCTGCACCGCGATGTTTTTACATCGAACGTATTCTGAGACAGCGGCTGGATATACCCGTTGTACATGATGATCAGCACGGCACGGCCGTGGTGGTGCTTGCTGCTCTTATAAATGTGTCAAGGCTCTTCGGAAAGAACCTGAGAAAGTTCAGGGTAGTGATGGCAGGAGCAGGAGCAGCCGGTGCTGCCACTGCCAGGCTTCTTGCCGCATACGGTATAGAGAACATTATTGTATGCGATAGAATGGGTGCCATCTACAAGGGCAGAAGAAAGGATATGGATATCTACAAGCGAGAACTTGCAAAAATAACGAATCCGAATAGAATAAAAGGAAGCATTTCTGAAGTGATAGAAGGAGCAAATGTTTTTATCGGCCTTTCGGCGCCGAATATCCTGAAGCCCAAGGACATAAGAAAGATGTCCAAGGATGCCGTGGTTTTTGCCCTTGCCAATCCAGAGCCTGAGATTTCTCCGGAGGATGCCCTTCCACTGGTAAGGGTGCTTGCCACTGGAAGGTCCGATTACCCGAACCAGATAAACAATATGCTCAGCTTCCCTGGTATCTTCCGCGGGCTTCTTGATGTGCGGGCAAAGGGCATTAATGATGAGGTTAAGTTTGAAGCAGCAAAAGCCATTGCCTACTCAGTAAAAGAGAACGAGCTTCATGAAGATTATATAATTCCGAGTATTTTCGACAAAAAGGTTACCTCCTCAGTAGCTCATGCCGTGGCAAAGACGGCACGCAAGGTGGGCCTTGCAAGGAAATAGCAATAAACCCTTTATGAAAGCATATCTTTTTTAAGAAATGAGTGCTGTTTTTCATAAATACGATACGGTAATCATCGGCTCTGGTCTGGCAGGGCTCAGGGCAGCTCTTGAGGCCTCAAGGCATGGCTCTGTGGCAGTGCTTGCAAAGCTCTACCCCACCCGCTGCCACTCCACTGCTGCCCAGGGAGGCATTGCCGCTTCACTTGGCAACGAGGAGCCTGACAACCCTGAATGGCATTTCTATGACACAGCAAAGGGAGGTGACTTCCTTGGTGATCAGGACGCCATTGAGGTTATGTGTGAGGATGCCATCAGGACAGTTGTTGAGCTTGAACATATGGGTGTACCCTTCTCACGCACCCGGGAAGGCAAGATAGCACAGAGACGGTTCGGAGGCCACACCAGGGAGTTTGGTAGAGCGCCGGTAAGAAGAGCCTGTTATTCTGCAGATCGCACAGGTCATGCCATTGTCTTTGCCCTCTATGAGCAATGTATGCTCCAGAAGGTGGAGTTTTTTCCCGAGTTCCATGTTTTTGATATCGTAATAGACAGCGGAAGATGTCACGGTGTCGTTGCCATGGAGATTGAAACAGGCCGCATACATGCCTTCTCAGCCAGGGCTACCCTTGTGGCAAGCGGCGGATACGGAAGAGTCTTCAAGACCACATCCAATGCCCATGCAAGCACAGGAGACTGCCTTAGCATCCTTCTTAACAGGGGTATTCCCCTTGAGGATATGGAATTCTTTCAGTTTCATCCAACAGGGCTTTACGGCCTTGGAATCCTTATCACCGAAGGTGCAAGGGGTGAGGGAGGGATTTTAATTAATGGCAAGGGTGAAAGGTTTATGGAACATTATGCCCCTACTATTAAGGATCTGGCCCCAAGGGATATGGTCTCACGCGCTATTCTGATGGAGGTAAGAGAGGGCAGAGGCATCGACGGAAAAGATTATGTTCATCTCGATCTCACCCATATACCACGAAAGATCATAGAGGAACGTCTTCCCGAAATATCCACATTCTGTAAGATATATATAGGGATAGACCCTTCCGAAGAGCCTATTCCCGTGCTTCCGACAGCCCATTATGCAATGGGAGGTATACCTACTGATGTGGATGGAAGGGTTCTGAGGAATGAAAAGGGAGATACCGTAGAAGGGCTTTATGCTGCCGGAGAGTGTGCCTGCGTATCCATACACGGAGCAAACAGACTCGGATGTAACTCCCTCCTTGACACAGTGGTCTTTGGCAGAAGAGCCGGAAAGGCAATCGGAGTGGATACAAGGGGAGGAGAACCTGGAAGAATCCCTTCCGATGTTATTGATAAGGTTACCGAAGAAATAGACTCTCTGCTAAATAGTAAAGGGAAAGAACGCATCGGGAATTTAAGAGCATCAATGCAGCGCCAGATGATGGAACACTGCTCAGTATTCAGGACAGAAGAGCACCTGAGTGGACTAATCAAAACCCTTAATGAACTGAAGGACCGCGCCCAGGATATCGGTCTGGCTGACCGTTCAAAAAGATTCAACACCGAACTACTTGAAGCAGTGGAACTCAGGCACCTGATCAACCTTGCAGAGGCTATAGCCCCACTCTGCTCTGCAGAGGACAGAAAGCAGAGGAGCACATTACAGAGAGGATTATCCCAAAAGGGATGACGAGAACTGGCTCAAACACACCTTTGTCTTCAGAAAAGGTCAGGCCCTTGAGTTTC
>JALUAR010000141.1:2043-3199 GCA_027050975.1 Thermodesulfovibrio sp. | reverse complement strand
TCAAAACATCACATTCACTTCCCTGAAAACTATGTGCTGTCCCGATTGTAAAACGCTCCTCTGCAGAATTAAACCATGGATACTTTGATAGTACTTTTCGCATCTCTGTAACCTGCCTACGGAAAGGGGTTACGACACCATAAGTGATTTTAGAATTAGAAAACAAGCCTTGTTGAGCCCAAGCATCAAATATATCAGCAGTTTTCTTAACCTCTTCTGGATTCCAAGCACCCGTTTTGGCCTTGTGTGCTTTACCTATTGTGTTATGCCAGATAAGCCCGTGCTCCTTAATAGGAAGTTGATTTTGCAACCGCGATAAAGACACTTGCTTAATAAGTTTACCGTCATAAAAATTAAGATTTGAAAATTCAATAATATCTGGGTGACATCGGTAGTGCTGTTTTAAAAATGATGTAGAGTTTGTAGATGCAAAAGCACGATCAAAAGCAGATCTTCGTGTAAAAGACCATTCATCAACAATTTCTTCTATACCTGTCTCTTGTGCAATCTCATGTTCTATGCGGTCTTGCAACGATGTAATATGTTTAAATTGATGTGGGTCTCCAATAATAACTGCGCGTTTTGCACGATGAAGAAGCGGAATAATAGAAGGAATATCACACTGCCCCGCTTCGTCAATCACAACTAAATCAAATATGCCTGCCTGTGGCGGCATAATAGCACTTGCTGATTGATTCGTTGTGATCCAAACAGGAAAATATCTTTTGAGTGCACTCAAAGACTTCGCAAGCCGTTTATGACGGCCTGCATCAAAGTTATCAGCATCTTTGAAATAGTTATTAAAACCCTCTACAGCATCTTTTGTATGATCCTGAATATTATCTAGCCACCAGTTTTGAAACAGCTTCTGAGAAATTTTGGATTTCTGATTTTTCAAATCAAAAAGATCGGCGGTTGAAGCATGTTGCGACAGCTTTTCTTCCAATCCCCGACGTTTCTGAATACACAAAGCCCATGTTTGGTGCTGTAATAAATACTCCACCGCTTGTTGCGATTTTTCTAGAGCCTCATCCCAACCCTCAATAGAAAGTAGCCAGTTTTCATATTCCGATAAACAAGTATCTTCCCCACACAACTTCGTAAGCAATGCATTTTGTCGGTTTGCAAACTTTTCTAGACCGAATAACTTACGGCG
>JALUAR010000141.1:0-2033 GCA_027050975.1 Thermodesulfovibrio sp. | reverse complement strand
AACCTAAACGGCTATGAGCCTCAAGTTTTTTCAACGCTGTGTGATCTAAAGCTATGGGATCAATATCAGAAAATTGATCAACCCAACTATCGGGAAGAGTTTGTTCAATGGTTTTTTCTTTATTGTGCAGGTTTGAAATTTCTTCCTGCAAAACCTGAGCCTTTTGCAGTGAAGCATGTACTTTTCTGATTTCATTTTCTATATCGTCAAATGCAGCCCGATCTTCATCCAAAACAATATTCGAAAAATCATATGTTCTGACTCTTTCTAATAATGCAGATATTGTTCCATAACAAATTTGTCTTTTGCTTTGATTGCCCAATCGGATAAGCCAATTTCCTACAGCTCCAGTACTCTGCCCCAAGCGCTCATACACACCATCAACAGGCATATTATTATTGCTTGCAAACAGTACTGTTTCGTTATTATAAACAGCGCTTGCGAGTAAGGCTGTAACAACTTGTGTTTTGCCTGTACCTGGCGGTCCTGTAACAACAGAGAGCGGCTCAACCAGCCCTTTCATAACCGCTTCTTCTTGTTGGACATTAAGACTGCCAACTTCCAAAACAGGAAGCTGGTTTATTCCATATGCTTTTTCATTGCCCTCCCCTTGAAGGAAATACTTTAAAGCAGTATCTTGAAAAATTACTTTTTCATCCTTCAGCAAGCATCCAAGGTCATAACGCACCCCTTTACGAGCTCCTCCATAGTTTGAACGAAAAAGAATAGGCCGGGAAATCCACTTACAATCAGGCATATTTTGAGAAAGTGATGGAATATAAGTTTCTACAGCCTTCATACGAGCTTCAAAGCTTCCAAACTCCCCTTCCAACTCTTCACATATACGTTGGGTCTCCTCTGCACCATAATTTTTTACAAAGTGCATCCGATTCACAGAAAAACTTTTGATTTGTGGCAAAACATTAAGCAAGCCGTCTTCAGAATACTTTGCCTCGACCTCGACGAAGAAAAGAGGAGAAAGCATATCTTTTTTATCAACAGAAACTGGAAAGCCATAATAAAGATCAATCAGCGTTTCCGAATTAGGAGATTTGCGTTCAATAAACCTTCTTTGCGCCTGATTTTTAATGGCAATCTCTAACCGAGGCAAATCTTGTGAAAATAAACTTTCTTCCTCGCTGCTTGGTAGAAAGCAATAGCTTTTATTCTCCTGATTTTTCCTCAATTGAAGGTTAACTGCCTCATCCGCATCAATACAGGATAAGTAATATTTTAACAAATATTTGAAAGTTTTTTTATCCATATTATTGGCCACCCCTCTATCATTTAATACACTTAAAATAAATCGTTGTCCAGAGCACGAACCGCTTTGGTCTCAATGGATATTGTCTTAACGAAGTTATCTCAATGAAATTGTGCGTATTCAATCGGCATACGGTTGATCGATGGTAGTTCAGAAGGTAGAGCGAAGTCTCCTTTTGGTCTTAATGAAATTATCATGGTTTTTAGGAGCACGAAGGCTCTCTGAATATATGGGTTGTTAGGGAGATATAAATCTCCTTAACTTGTGATTAAACTGACATCAGTTTAGTAGCCTAAAGAGGGATTATAACGGGAGAATGCGGGCAGCAATTTTCTCCCTTATCAAGATTAGTATTGTGGTGGTCAATGTTAACGTTTCGTTAATCATTGTACTACAATACACATCTTGCGTTAAATAGGAATAGAGCAAAAATATAGTGATTCGAATGGGTTTTGCCACTTTATTAATCCAAAATATTATACTTGCTTTAAATTATTTTGAATTTTTTTCAGTAATAATATCAGCTCTTGCTGCCTCATCACTCCAAGCAAGACGCTCTACCCCAGATTTAACAAGAGTTTCGGGCTTTTTGCGGATAATATCGCCTGCTTTCCTTAAATTTCTATTACTTGCTCCTGCTTTTTCAATCAGAGTAGCTTCAATTACTTTGATATGGACAAATTCATCATCTATCTGAGTAATTTGCCCTGTAACTTGTTGTTTACCAAGCAAAATATGCTTTGCTTTCTTACCTCGCCCCTGTTTTTTA
>JALUAR010000140.1 GCA_027050975.1 Thermodesulfovibrio sp. | reverse complement strand
ACCTCTACGAGGCCAAAGCGTTTGAAGTACTTCTTTCTTCCCACGGGAAAACCGCAGCAGCCTATTTTAATATTTTCTGGCATCTCGTAGATTCCCTTAATTTGACAAATTTTCCCCTTTATTTTAAAATATCTCCATGGAAAATAATAATAAACGAATTTTTGAACTCCAGGCTGAAGTATGCAAGACCCTCACAAACCCTAAGAGACTGGAAATTATCCATGCTCTGAAGGAGGGAGAAAAGAATGTGAGCGAGTTGGTAGAGATTCTCGGCATACCAAAGGCCAATGTTTCACAACACCTGTCGGTAATGAAAAACAAGGGCATTCTCAAGGCACGAAGAGAAGGAGTTAATATCTACTATAGTATTGCCAACGAGAAGGTGGTTCAGGCCTGCAATCTCATGAGAGAGGTACTGACGGAACAGCTTAAGGAAAAAGAGACTCTTTTAGCCAACTTCTAACATCCTCTCTTTCAATGTTTTGATCCTGTCTCTGATTTTAGCAGCTCGCTCAAAATCAAGGGCTGCTGCTGCCTTTTTCATCTCTTTCTCAAGCTGCTGTATAGTCTCATCATCGACTTTATACTCTTCAAGGGGTTCTTCCACAGATGGTACGGTCCAGTAGTCTGCCTCGTAAATGGAACCGAGAATGTCCTTTATATTGGATTTCACTGTTTCAGGTGTTATCCCCATCTTTTTGTTATACTCCATCTGGATCTTTCTCCTTCGTTCCGTTTCCTTAATTGCCCGCTCCATGGATTTTGTAATCTTATCAGCATAAAGGATAACCATACCATTAACATTTCGTGCTGCTCTGCCTGCAGTCTGTATAAGCGCCCTTTCTGATCGGAGAAAACCTTCCTTGTCTGCATCGAAAACCGCAACCAGAGAGACCTCGGGAAGATCAAGCCCCTCCCTCAGGAGATTCACACCTATTAAGACATCAAACTTTCCAAGCCTCAGGTCTTTTATAATCTCCACACGCTCAAGGGTATCGATATCAGAGTGAAGGTAACGTGCCTTAATGCCCAGGTCTGTATAATACTCCGTAAGGTCTTCAGCCATCTTTTTGGTCAGCGTTGTTACAAGTACACGCTCGCCTATTTCCGTTCTCTTTCTGATCTCTCCCAGAAGGTCCTCTACCTGTCCATCCACAGGCCGCACGATAATTTTGGGATCAACAAGACCGGTTGGTCTTATAATCTGCTCCACTACCCTTCCCTTAGACTTCTCAATCTCATATGGCCCCGGAGTGGCTGAAACATAAATAACCTGGTTAACTCTGTGCTCGAATTCCTTGAATGTTAGAGGTCTATTGTCCAGAGCAGAGGGTAGCCTGAAACCATACTCCACAAGAGTCTGTTTTCTGGAACGGTCACCCTCGTACATGCCACCGATCTGCGGAACTGTTACATGAGACTCATCTATTATCATAAGGTAATCTTCCGGAAAGTAGTCTAATAGTGTATAAGGTGGTTCACCGGGAGCCCGGCCGCTCAGGTGGCGTGAATAGTTCTCAATTCCGTGGCAGTAGCCAAACTCCCTGAGCATCTCCATATCGAACCTGGTTCTCTGCTCGATCCTCTGTGCCTCAACTGTTCTACCCTGCTTGAGGAAGTATTCAATTCTCTCTTCAAGCTCCTTCTCTATTGATGCAATCGCCTCCTCAAGCCTGTCTCTTGGTGTAATCCAGTGGCTGTTCGGATATATTGCCACCTTTTCCAGTCTCCTGATCTTCTCACCCGTAAGGGGGTCGAATTCATAAAGCCTGTCTATCTCATCTCCGAAAAACTCTATTCTGATAGCCTTGTCAAGAGAGAAAGACGGATAGACCTCAACTATATCACCTCTCACTCTGATATTGCCTCTCCGAAACTCCTTCTCAGTACGTTCATAAAGCATCTCAACAAGCTTCATGATGATTGCATCCCTCTCTGTCCGCATACCATCTTCTACGATCAGATGCATTGCCATGTAATCCTCAGGTGAGCCTATACCGTAAATGCAGGAAACAGAGGCTACCACAATGGTGTCACGTCTTTCCAGTACAGCCCTTGTGGCAGAGTGCCTTAACCTGTCTATATCATCATTGATAAGTGCATCCTTCTCAATGTAAGTATCTGACTGGGGAATGTAAGCCTCTGGCTGGTAATAGTCATAATAACTCACAAAGAACTCAACAGCATTGTCAGGAAAGAGTTCTTTGAACTCTCCATATAGCTGTGCAGCCAGAGTCTTGTTATGGGCAATAACGAGGGTCGGTTTGTTCAGATTTGCGATTACATTTGCAATGGTAAAGGTCTTTCCAGAGCCTGTAACACCTAAGAGCACCTGATGTTTTATCCCCCGTTCCACACCCTCTGTGAGTTCCTTTATTGCCCTGGGTTGATCACCACGGGGGGTAAAATCGGTTTTAAGGATAAATCTACTCATATTTTATTCTACTGGATTAGCCTCCCAGAAATGAAACAGGTGTGGCTTGCGGCAATCTGGCATGTGTAATTTTGTTTTTGATCCTGAAGGAGGGCGCTACCATATTTTTGAAAAGTCAAAGTCTATTTTGCATTCGCCAAGGTCAAAGGTGATGGTTGAATCCTGGGCATCCTTTATCTTTCTGTATTCGCCATCTATGAGTTCAAAAACCTCTGCCACCTTTGCCTCTATGTCAACCATCACATAGTATTTCACACCCTGGGATTCGTATATCTTGAACTTTATATTTCTGTCCTTGAAGACGGTAGAAGGAGAGAGAATTTCAAATATAAGCTTCGGTGCAGTGGTAAGATATTTACCCTCTGTCTCTCCGCAAACCACCAGGTTGTCAGGCTGTAGCACAGTGTCTTCATCAATCTTCCAGTCAACGGGAAGAAGGGCAAAACACTTATCACAATCTTCTAATACCCCTCCGAGCTGTACTGCTATGTTATTACTAACCCTCTGGTGCTCAATCCCTGGCTGGGGAGACATGGCATAGGGGATACCGTCAATCAACTCCCACCGGCCTTCCCACTGCTCATAATCCCTGTAGGTATATCTTGGTATGTAGTCAATATTAAGTTTCTTTAGAATCCCCATCAATTTAATTATAATCAATCACGGATAAAAAGACAAATCCCGCTCCTTTCCTCAAAAAATAAACTACCCGAAGATGAAACATAGAAGAGGTTTCCTTCATAAATTTATTTTGTATTTCAAATAAAAAGGCGGTTGGCCTTAAGGC
>JALUAR010000139.1:3096-14391 GCA_027050975.1 Thermodesulfovibrio sp. | reverse complement strand
GATCAGAGGAGCATAAAGGGTGTCTATTTTAAAGACCTTTTATAGTCTCTGGGAGAGACCTGCATGATTTTCTTGAAAACCCTCGAGAAATGGAACTGATTGGTAAATCCACATGAGAATGCTATTTCACTCATCGAAAGGTCTTCCTTAAGGAGTTTTATTGCTTTTGTTATCCTGAGCCTATTTACATACATTGTAAAGGTGACGCCCATCTCTTTTTTAAAGATTCTTTCAAATGTAGAAACACTCATACAGGCAATCTTTGCAATATCCGTCAGGCGCAACTGTTCAGTGTATCGTTCATTTATAAATTTTAAAGCCTTTAACAGGCCATACCAGTACCGCTGATCATAATTATAATACTCCATCCCTAATGCAGAAAGAACACTCTTTTGAAACTCCTTTTCATTAAAGGGAAGAGCGAAGTAGTCCCACACCCCCCATCTGAAGACCTTGACAGCGAGGTCCTCGGAACCAGTACTTGTAAATACAATAACAGGTACAGAGGGTTTTATGGATTTCAAATGTCTAAGTAGTTTAAGAGAGGATTCGTTATTGCTTACTTCCAGTATTACCAAATCCGGTGTGTTTTTTAGAAAGAATTCCTTGCCCTTCTTCTCTGAGCGTATTACTATCTTCTCTTTGTTAAGAAAAGATTTAAGAGTTCTGTACAGATGCTCAACGTTATTGCCTATTATGAGAATAGTACTTTTAATGCTAATCTCCTTTAAGTAACTTTTCATGTAAAAGTAACTCCAGGAATAATTCGGCAGTGTTTGGAAGCAGAGAAGAATCCTCCATGCAGGTCTGCTACTGTGTAGAATATATTAGCAAGAGTTAAGAAATTTTTCAATAGAAAAATTATACTTTCTATAAGAGACGAATAGAAAACAAGACCGATTGAGATGTGTAAGGTTGCAGCCTAAGCTAAATTATTTTCTTCAATTCAGTGAGCAGGTCGTCGATACTAAAAGGACGACCATCGTACTTATTTATGCGATATTTAAAATCAAAACCTGTTTCTGCCCTTATAAGTTGTGCAAATTGTCCGGTGGCATTGTTCTCAATGCAAATGGCTTTACGGGCCTGATTAAGCGGTTTTAAATAATCGAAGATTTCTCTTAAGGGAAAGGGATAGATTTCACTGAAGTGTAGCATTGCCACGGAGATCCCGTTCGATAGCATATCCACAGCCTCTTTTAAGAGCCCATATGTGGAGCCCCAGCCAACAAGCATTATATCTGCATCCGGAGGTCCGTACAATTGAGGTGGAGAAATCTCTCCACGTAAGAAGTGAAGTTTTTTATGAAGTCTTTTTTTGACCATCTCTATTCTTGTTTCAGCATCTTCTATAATGTGGCCTTCCTCGTCATGCTCATCACTGTCTGCCACCACTAAATGTTTCGTCTCGCCGGGTATCGCCAGTGGTGAGATGCCACTCTCCGATAAAGAGAATCTTTTGTAGTCTGTCAGATTAAGAAGTGCCTTATCTCTTAGACGATGATCTTCGTATATTAATCTTTCGGTATCAATCTCTTTAAAAGTCCATTCCGAGTCAGCAAGATACTGATCGGAAAGGATGAATACGGGAATCTGATATTTTTCGGCAATATCAAATGCCTTGTTCGTCAGATAGATTGCCTGCTCAGGTGTTCCAGGTGCAAAGACAACTCTTGGGAACTCGCCATGACCTGAATAAAGAACAAATAAGAGATCCCCCTGTTCTGTTCGTGTTGGCAAGCCAGTAGCAGGGCCGGGTCTTTGCACCTCTGCAATTACGATGGGTGTTTCAGTCATGGCAGCCAATGAAACACCTTCAACCATCAGGGCAAATCCTCCGCCTGAGGAGCCTGTCATAGCCCTTACTCCTGCAAAGGATGCACCTATAGCCATATTGATTGCCGAAATCTCATCCTCTGCCTGCTCCACAATAATTCCGTACTCCTTTGCCTTCGATGCCAGGAATATCATTATCCCTGTGGACGGTGTCATGGGATAAGCAGAGTAGAATTTGCAGCCGCTCAACAGTGCACCTAAACCAATGGCCTGGTTGCCGTTAATCAGCAGGAGAGGCTCATCTGTAGGTTGAGGAACGGAAAAGGTACATTTGAGACATTTTTTTACGGAGTAATCAAAACCTGCCCTTGCAGATGCAAGGTTTTTCTCTATTATATCCGAGCCTTTTTTCTTGAATCTCTCTTTAAGTATTCCTTCATAAATCGCAAGATCCATACCCAACATTCCCAAAACAGAACCGGTGGCAACGGTATTGGCCATGATTTTGCTGCCACCTTCTTTCTTGGCTATGCTTGCAAAGGGGACATCAAGGAAGGCCGGAAAATCGAACTTTTTTCCTACAAACTCTGGATCATAAACAACCATTCCTGACTCACTGAGGTCATCTTTATGAATCTCTATTGTATCCAGATCAAGAGCTACGAGAATGTCTACCTTTTTTCGAGGCGCCATAACGGCTTTGTCAGAGAATCGGATTTGATAGAAGTTGTGGCCGCCGCGTATTCTGGACATATAATCCTGATAAGTAAAGACATGGAAGCCTGAGCGGGCAAAGACCTTTGCAAGGACACCGCCTATAGTCTGAAGCCCCTGGCCTGCCTCACCGCCGATTCTTATGGTGAAATCCATAATGGTACCCCTTAAAGTTTATCTTATTAATTCCATTATAAAATCCATATCCAGGTGCTCTTTCAATATACCTGCCCAGCGGTTAAGTGCTCTGTCTCTTAGTTCATTATAATCTATTTTATGTTCAAGAGGAGCCAGACCCTTTTTAGCCCTCAGGCTGTTTATCAAACTTCGACGGAATTCATCATTGTCAAAAATACCATGGATGTATGTGCCCCAGACAGACCCCTTTGCCGCACCATCCCGAACCTCTTTTCCATCGGTAAACCTTTTAATGATGAACAGAGGTTCCTTTGATACGGTATTCCCCATATGTATTTCGTATCCTCTCAGGTTGGTATGAGTTCCTTCTGTAAAAGGTATCTGATTGATTGAATCGGCTATTACCTGACAGGTTGTTTTTGTCCTGTCATGAACGGTCTCTGTGTCTAAAAGTCCCATCCCTTCAAGTTCCCGGACAGGACTCTCCACCTGGTGGGGATCCTTTATAACCTGACCGAGCATCTGATAACCACCGCATATACCCACAATCGGTCTGTTCTGGCGGGCGAGCATCTTTATTAAATCCTCTATGCCGGACTCTCTAAGATACAGAAGGTCTTTTATGGTATTTTTTGATCCAGGAATAATTACCAGATCGGCATTGAGGATATCTTCCGCCCTGAGGCTGTAGCATAACTCTACGTCTGGTTCGTACTGAAAGGGATCGAAATCCGTGAAATTCGAGATATAGCGAAGCCTTAGAACCGTAATCTTTACCGGTCTGTCCGATGACAGGGATGAGTAGGTCTCAATTGGAAGGCCGTCCTCTTCATGAAGCCCCAGGTCTTTTACATATGGTATAATACCAATTACAGGTTTTCCTGTGCGTTTCTGTATCAACTCGTTGCCGGGTTTAAGTATCTCTATATCTCCCCTGAATCTGTTTATTATAAATCCCTTTATACGGGGTGCATCTTCGTCAAGAAGCGCAACGGTTCCGTAAAGAGATGCAAAGACACCACCCCGGTCAATATCTCCTATTAGCAACACAGGCGAGTCTGTATGTCTTGCTACTGCCATATTAACCACCTCTTCCTTCATCAGGTTGATCTCCGCCGGAGAACCTGCTCCCTCTATCACTATGAGTTCGTATTCCTTTGACATTATCTCCCATGCCTTTGTAACGGCATCCCATGCAGTGCTGCGGAAGGCATAGTAGTCGCGGGCTGTCATGTTTCCGTGTACCCTGCCGTGAATAATAACCTGAGAGCCCATCTCGCCGGTAGCCTTCAGAAGGATGGGGTTCATGTAAACAGTGGGTTCCACTCCTGCAGCCTCTGCCTGGAGGGCCTGAGCCCTTCCTATCTCTCCGCCATCTTTCGTTACGAAGGAGTTCAGAGCCATGTTCTGGGCCTTAAAGGGAGCAACTCTGATGCCCATGTCTCTGAAGATACGGCAAAGTCCTGCAACAACAAAACTCTTGCCAACTCCGGAGCCTGTGCCCTGGATCATTAATGATTTTGTCTTATCCATTTTTTATCCTCATTAATTTTTTTAGAAATTTTTCCACCTCAGAGGTGTCTTTAAGGTAATAATCGGCCTTACAATTCAGGCCAACACCGATTGATATGCCTTTGCCTTCCACTGCCATAAAGGCATCCTCATCGGTTGTGTCATCACCAATGTAGATAGGCATACTTTCCTGACCGAAACGCTCCATTAACCACTGTACAGCGTCTCCTTTGTGCCAGGCACTCATTGGTCTTATCTCAAAGACCTTTTTGCCGGTAGTTATTCTAAAGGCATGCTCATACTGCCTTGCCACTGACTTGAATATCCTGAAAAGCCTGCTAAGGTCTCGCATCCGGACCTTTCTGAAGTGAATGCTTGCAGTTGCACCCTTATCTTCAATGAACAGACCCGGTATATCATCAAGGCTTTTATGCAAATGGTCTAAAAATTCTTTCAGGATGTGACGCGTGGTCTCCACTTCGTGGCTGATGATCTCCCGTTCACCGTCCCATATCTCTGCTCCGTGATTGCCTGCATAGAGTATGTCTGTCAGACCGACCCTTTCCATCAGGTCATGAAGAGATCTTCCGCTGATTATGGCTATCGGAAAAAGCTCTTTTAATCTCTCTATGATCGAACGCATTTTATCGGACAGAACCGCTTTTTCAGGTGTGGAGACAATTGGGGTAAGAGTTCCGTCGTAGTCAAGGAAAAGGAAAAGACTGTTTTCGGAAAGAGAGTCCTTTATGCAATCAAATGCATCAAAGAGATAAACGCATTTTTTGCTTTTAATTGAAGCAATCACCATAATATCGCTAAGAATATCAGATATCCACCTGTAAATATCGTTTTCCATCACGTGTTCTCTGAGGATCTCCATCCGCTGGCGTTTTTCCTTATCCGGCAGACGCAGGGCATTGTAGATGGCTTCAGAGAAGTTTTCTATGTCATAGGGATTGATGAGCATGGCGCCGTTGAGTTCATCTGCGGCACCGGCTAATTCACTCAGGATCAGGACACCTTTTCTATCTGTCTGTGATGCCACAAACTCCTTTGCCACAAGGTTCATTCCATCGTAGATGGAGCTAATGATAGCAAGGTCTGCCATTCTGTAGAAGGAGACGAGATCGGAGAAACTTAGTTTTTCGTCTATATACACAATCGGTTTCCAATCATCCGTGCCATACTGCTCGTTTATACGATTAATCAGCTTCTCCACTGCGCGCTTGTAACTAAGATAAGGCTCCTTCATTCGGGTTGCGGCAGAGATCTGAACGAAAGTGAATTTTTTTCTTAATCTTTTGTATCGTTCAAAAAAGAGATTTATTGCCTGAAGCCTTTTAAGAAGTGCCTTTGTATATTCAAGTCTGTCAACTCCAACTCCTATATATTTGTTTTCGAGGCCGTACTTCTTTTTCAGTCTTCCAATAAGCCGAGTCGTCTCTTTTTTGGATGCAAGGGAGTTGAACTTTTCAAAGTCAATGCTTATAGGGAACGCCTTAAGCTGTGTGGTGTGCCCGTTATAAGTGATACTTGCGTGAAGATAGTCCACCTCTGCAGAAAGGGTCTCTTTGACACAGTCCATAAAATTTTTTACAAAAAGTGGGATCTGAAAACAGATCAGATCATTACCAAGGAGCCCTTCGATAAGTTCCTTTGCCTGAGGGCAAATTCTGAAAACACTCCAGTCAGGCCAGGGTATATGCCAGAAATGGGCAATGGTAAGATTTGGGTTTTCGTCTCTCAACAATTTAGGCAGAAGACATAGGTGATAGTCGTGAACCCATATGATAGTTTCTGGTCCGGCCTCCTCAAGTACGGCATCTGCAAAGGTTTTGTTGGCCTTTTTGTAGTCCCTCCAGAACCGGTTTCTCAGATAGACCCTTTCAAGGGCAATATGACAAAGCGGCCATAAGACCTGATTGGAGTAACCATGATAGTAGTTCTCCACCTCCGACTGACTAAGCCATACACGTTTTAAAATATAGGAAGGATCTTCAACGGGAACCTCGATTCTGTTTTTTTCATCGACCACCTCACGGTCAGCAGAGCCACTGCCCCATGCCACCCATGTACCTCCGATGGCCTTCAGTACATCATCAAGGGCGGTGCTGAGACCCCCTGCTGTCTGCTCAACCTTTATACCTGAGGATGTTTTTTTGTGTGTATATGGTTCTCGGTTTGTTACTACTATAAGCTTTTTGTCTACAAATGCTCCGTCGAGAAATGCCTGCAAATCGTTAGACATTATAGTTCCAGTATCCCCTCCTTTCCTTCCTTCATATAATACCATATCGAAAGGTAATCCCGAATCTGTCTTGTAATCAGGAAGTTATGCCATACATGCTCACGTCCTTTCTGCCCCATCTTTTCTGTCATGGTGGGGTTGTTAAGGAACTGCCTGATTCTGAAGGCAGCCCCTTCTACGGAATGAACAAGGAATCCTGTTACTCTGTGTATAATCTGAAGAGGAATTCCTCCCACAGCACCGCCTATGACAGGTTTGCCTTTCCACATTGCCTCTGAGACGGTTAGTCCGAAGCCCTCTTTGAGGGACTTCTGAAGTACCACTGTTGCAGCTCTCTGAAGGGCATTGATATCACGATCACTGAAGGGCGGAAGAAGAAGGACCTTTATGTCAGGATCATTTGCTGCAAACTCCTTTACTTCGTTCAGTACGATCTCTCCTTCCGGGTCATCAGTGGCCGGACTTCCGGCAAGAACTAAAACGCAGTCATTATACCTTTTTACTATTCTGTATGCCTTAATCACGCCGATGGGGTCCTTGAATCTGTCAAAGCGGGAGACCTGAAGAATCATGGGCCTGTCAGGGGGAATATCGAACTTCTCCAGTGTTTCCTGAATTTCCTGTTCGGTCAGTTCTCGGTTCTTTTCGCTTAATGGATCTATGGACGGGGGAACAATAAACTCCAGATCCTTTTCGCCACGTGCGAATTTTGATACGGAAAAGATTCCGGCATCGTAACCTTCGTAGTACTTCATTAGATGATCGCAGACACTTTTTTGAGGATTTGAAAGATCTATGTGGCATCGCCAGAACCATAGGCTCTCTTTATTCTTTGGTCTGAATTTTATTAAAGGTGCTGGTTGAGGGTCATGGATAAAGACAGCGTCAGCCTCAAGGTTCATCTTTTCAGCATTCCATCTATTGACTTCAAAGTGATATTCCCACATCTCTTTGGTGAATCTCTCCTCATTACCCTGGAGGGCATTGTGAATCTTCTTTGTTATATCGAAAAATTTGCCATCCCCTTCTATAACTTCCCACCTCACCTTCAGTCCTAATTCCTCAAGTATTGGGATCATTCTCTGGAGAATCTCGGCAACACCACCTCCTGCACGGGTTGAGTTCACATGAAGGAAAGAGCAACCTTTGAGTTTTTCGCAAAGCCTTTCTATTAGAATAAGATCGCCTTTTGGCACAATACCTTTGTATTTCTCAATCATACGACCTCCTCCATGTCGCGCTTCACCTCTTCCTCAACAGCATCTATGATATGCCTTCTGATACCTTCGATATTATGCATGAAGGGGTCTATTGATCTTATCTTCTCTGCCAGGGTCTTTTTGTTAAGGGCGTGCTCTATCCACATGGAAAAGTCGTCTATACTATCGCCAAGCCTTGTTCTTGCTTCGTAAAAGTGATAATAGATACATTCATCGTCAACATATCGGATTGCAATTAGAAATTCTGCTAAATTTTTTACCTTAATACCCACTGGAAAGACCAGGGTTATTGTTTCATTGAAATAGAACTCATTTCCAGGAGGAACCTCTCTGGGTTCGGGAAAAAGCTCAAGGAAGTCATCAATAGTCTCAATGAGAGTCTTTCTTAGCTCGTTTATGTCCTTAAAGGTATAGGGATCAATATTTGAGAGTTGTTCAGAGAGGGATCGTTCTTCCAGATAGTTTCCAGCCCATTCGGCAAAGTCATTGGTGAATTCAAGGATATGTCCTTTAAGGAAATAGTGGAAGGTATGATGTACAATGCTATTGTCGCTCACCACCTCCAGAAGGTCTCTCAACTCTCTGAGGTTTTTTGCCTTCTTGCCAGTGGCCTTAAGTATAGTTACGCATCTTCTGAAGTCGAAGTAATTGTTTGTTTTTACTTCCATTCCTTCTCCTCTCTAAGGTACACAGTTCTGTGAGGAAATGGAATCTCGATTCCCTCTTTCTGAAATCTCTTAAATATCCTCTTCCTTAGCTCATGTTGAGCACGATACTGATCCACAAACTCCTTGACCTGACATATGAGTGTAAAATCCAAGGAACTCTCACCAAAGCCCGGAATAAAACGAACAAAAGGCTCCGGCTCTGCCAGAAGACCGGGTATTTCTCCTATGGCATTTTTTACCTCTTCCAAAAGAACTCTCTCCACATGATCCGGATCCGATGAGTAACTGACACTTATGGGTATTAAAAGTGACATCCTCTGTTCGGGAAGATAATAGTTTGTTATTATGCTTTGAGACAGTTTGCTGTTTGGTATGATAACCATATTATTGGGCAACATCCTTATGCGAGTGGTTCGCCAGGTAATATCGGTTACATAGCCCTGTTCGCCTGATTCTAACTTTATGAAATCACCCACTCTTACGGAGCGTTCCATCATAATGTGCAGGCCGGCAAACAGGTTTGCCAGGGTATCCTGTAAAGCCAGTGCCACTGCAAGACCTCCTACTCCCAGAGCGGTT
Source organism: Thermodesulfovibrio sp. (assembly GCA_027050975.1). GTDB lineage: Bacteria > Nitrospirota > Thermodesulfovibrionia > Thermodesulfovibrionales > JdFR-85 > JALUAR01. Next base: position 5,536 of record JALUAR010000139.1, on the reverse strand, counting down.
AAAAGGGGAGTAATTGATATGCCCAGGCCGTTAAGGATCAGTAACCCACCTATAACAAGTATGATTCCTTTGATTGAGGCATTGGCCAAACCTGTGGAAGGTATGGCGACGGAACTCTTCTCGGTATAATACCGGAAGACCTTGCTTAGCAGGTTGGCCAGAGCGATCGTAATGGAAGAGACTAAAAGTACATAAATAGTCTTATGTATGAACACTGTATACTTTGGTGGTATATCCAGCAGGGCAAAACCGACGTAAAGGGCAAGGGCTATGATCCAGAATAGGGAGGCTCCCTTTAATGATTTGATTACAATGTCATCAATGTTGGTTTTTGTCTTCTGGGCATATCGGTGAAGAAGTCTGAAAACCAATGTTCTCAAAAACAATAGTACAAGGATAAGACAAAGAGTTATCGCAGACGGAACAAGGAGTTTTTCAAGATCCGTGGCATTCATTTGTTATCCTCCTCTACAGCCTCCTTTATCATATTTAGTATATCAGGTATGGCTGATGTTACTCTATCCCAGCTTGAGATTAACGGAACACCTAGAGGGTCTTCCATAATTATTTCGGCTGCCTTTTTTATTCCTTTAGTGAATGTCTCAACGGCAAGGCTTTCTTCGTGTCTGTCAAAATAAAGACCGTTTATGGCTGCATCGTCTTCATAATTTTTAAGCATATCCTGTGCTGTGCGCATGTAAGTGGCTATGAGGGTGCTGAAGAATCCGTCAGAGAATACCACTCCCTCAGATGCAAGGGTTCTGAAGAGAGATTTGCATATATCCACACACATTTTATGAAGCCCTCGGGTTGCATCCTCAGGTGATAGCTCCTGATGTTTGTGTTCATAATTTTCAGCAATGTCCACCTGGCAGACCCTCCTGAGGGAGGTGTTCCTGTAAACCTCGGCAAGAACACCAACCTCCAATCCCCAGTCACCCGGTATTCTGAGTACCCTTGCAAGGTCTGTCACCATGGAGAACTCACCTGCCAGGGGGTAACGAAAACTGTCGAAGAATGCAAGAAGCTGGTTGTTATATCCAAGAATTTTTTGGAGTGCCCTTATAAGCGGGGTGACCAGTAGTCTTGTGACCCTGCCATGCATTCTGTCAGTTACTCGGCTGTAAAAGCCCTTGCAGAAATGATAGTCTAAATTCGGATTCGTTACTGGATAACAGAGTCTTGACAGCAGATCACGGCTATACGTCAGGATATCACAGTCATGTAGAACAATTGTATGAAATCTCTGTTTTGAAAGTATGTAGCCATAAGCCATCCAGGCTGATTTGCCCTTTCCCTGCTCACCTATTGGCAGGTCGGACTCCTCGATTGCACGGTAAATTTCCGTCATTCTCGGACCTGTATTCCAGATTATTCTTACAGTCTGTGGAAGAACTGAGAAGAACTCCTGTGCTCGCTTGAATTCGTCTTCAGTGGCAGGCCCGAGAGTAACCACAATTTCCTGTATATATTTAACCTCTTTAAGGTCGGCCACAATTCCTTTGAGAGCCTCTCCTTCAAGTTCACTGTAAAGGGAGGGTAGTACGAGGGCAATGGGACGTTCTGCAGCATACCATGTCAGTTCAGCTTCGATCCGCTCGATGTCAACCTTTCCCAGTCGATGAAAGGTTGATACAATACCCGTCTGGTGAAAATCAGACATAATGCACCTCCCGCACATGTGCCGGATAAAGTCCGGAGATGGATGATAAAATGGATACTGTTACATTATACTATAGTAAATTAAAAACTGCATAGAAGATGTGCCTGTAGTTTCCTTCTTTTTTAAGTTTGAAAATACAGCATAATGATACCGACCACGTAGGATGGGTCCCATTAAAAACCGGCGTTAAATAACAAGGGGTAAAAAGTATCCATGGATTCCAGAGAGAGTGCAAAAACTATTTTTTATGCAGCCCTGAGAGCTGTAGACCCTTATATCGCGGTACAAAAGCATTTGCCGCATGTTCTTGATGTTTATAAAAAAGAGCACCTGAAAAGGCTGTACATCGTGGCGTTTGGCAAGGGTGGCTGTTATATGGCACGAGCTGCGGAGGATATACTCAAAGAGCATGTCAAGGATGGTGTGGTGATAACAAAATATGGTCATTGCGAGGGCAGGATAAGGCCTGATCTGCTCAGGGTATATGAGGGCGGACATCCTGTGCCTGATGAAGCAGGACAGAGGGCTACAGCCGAGGTTTTGAAGATGCTTTCAGGAGTTGGAGAGGAGGTTCTGGTTCTCATACTTATCTCCGGAGGGGGGTCTGCTCTTTTGGTAAGTCCGGTTTCAGGGGTGAGCCTTGATGATAAAAAGATTGTCACGGAAATGCTCCTTAAAGCCGGTGCTGATATATTTGAGCTTAATGCCGTTAGAAAACATATATCGAGAGTGAAGGGTGGTAGACTGGCACAGTTGCTTTATCCGTCAAGGGTAATA
>JALUAR010000139.1:0-3086 GCA_027050975.1 Thermodesulfovibrio sp. | reverse complement strand
GTAATAGGTGACAGACTTGATGTTATTGCCTCGGGACCAACTGCACCTGATGAATCAACATATGCCGATGCAATGGATGTTTTGAAGAAATACGGAATCATTGATAATGTTCCTGAGAGCATAAAAAAGCATATTGAAAGAGGAATAAAGGGTTCTATAGAAGAGACACCTAAAGAAGGTGACAGGGTTTTCAATAAAGTGGAGAATATAATTATCGGAAGTAATTACATTGCCCTTGAAGCAGCCAAGAGAGAGGCTTTAAGATTGGGTTTTAAGGCAGAAGTTGTGGCAAAGGATTTGTCAGGTGAGGCCCGTGAGGTCGGAATGTGGCTTGCTGAGATTGCCAGAAATAAAAAAGCAAGCAGGACATCTTCAGAAAAACTCTGTCTTATCTCAGGTGGTGAGACAACGGTTACAGTAAAAGGTAAAGGAAAAGGTGGTAGAAACACCGAATTGGCACTCTCTTTTGCAATGGCTATAGAGGGTATGAAAGGGATTACATTTCTCTCTGCAGGAACCGACGGAACAGATGGTCCGACAGATGCAGCAGGTGCGATAGTGGATGGCAATACTATAATAAATGCAAAAGCCAAAGGGCTTAATCCGGAGGTGTTCTTAAACGAGAACGATTCATACAATTTCTTTAAAAAGACGGAAGAGCTTCTGATAACAGGACCAACTGGAACAAATGTGATGGATATTCAGTTAATCTTAATAGACTCCTGATCTATGTTGACGATCTTTGACATACCAGCTTGTCTCTTCCCTTAAATATGATAGAGATGATTAAAAATCAGCCCGAGAGGTGGCATATTGTTAAGGGATGCCCAGAGAATGTCTTTTTATAAGGAAAATATCATTAGTATTGGTGATGCCGTTACAGAAGATCTGATTATTAAAGAACTTAACAAACGATCGGTTATACTGCGGTTTCCTGATATTCTGGAATCTGTATTTCTCGAATATTACCTGCATCATGCTATTGTACAGATACGACTGTCCCTCTTCCTGGGTATGTTTCTATATGCTATCTTCGGTATTCTTGATGCCTGGATTTTTCCTGGCATGAAAAGACAGTTATGGATAATACGGTATCTAATTGTCTGTCCAGGGTTATTGTTTGCCTTTTTGTATTCATTGGTTGTTAAAAAAGAGCTAACCATTCAGCTTGTATATAGTTTGGTCATAATTCTGGCTGGTTCCGGAATTATTGCCATGTTGATCATGGTCCCAAAGGATATCGGAAACATCTATTATGCAGGATTAATGTTGGTTATATTCTATGCATACATCTTTTCAAGGCTTCGCTTTGTTTTTGCCACGGTATGCGCATGGTTAATAACCCTGATTTATGTTTTCGTTTCCGTCAACGTACAAAATCTATACACTCCCTTTATAGTTAACAATACCTTTTTTCTTGTTTCATCCAACATTATAGGCATGGGCTCATGCTATATGTTGGAAAAATACGTGCGCAATGATTTCCTGAAGACTGCTTTGTTGCAAATAGAAAAGATTCAACTTGAGAAAAGCAACATCAAACTGCAGGAACTCTCTTATATTGACGGTCTTACAAATGTGCCAAACAGAAGACAGTTTGAAAAGGCACTCAGGGAGGAGTGGAATAGGGCTTTACGACAGGGGCATCCTCTTTCATTATTAATGATCGACATTGATAATTTTAAACTTTACAATGACCATATGGGACATGTGACAGGAGATGAATGTCTGATAATGGTTGCAGAGGTTATAAAGTCCTTTGGCAGAAGACCGGGCGACCATGTAGCCAGATTCGGTGGCGAGGAGTTTTGCGTTATTCTATCCGGAACCGATTCAACAGATGCAAAATGTATTGCCGACGAGATACGCAAAAAGATCAAGGATATGCGCATTCCTCATCCTGCATCGCAGGTGAGTGAGTATGTGACGGTCAGTGTAGGAGTTGCCACAGTTGTTCCTGACAAAGGGAGGTCAAAAGACGAACTGCTTCGAGAGGCGGACAAGGCGCTGTATATGGCCAAAAAGAGGGGTGGAGACTGCACTGTGGTTATTGATATAACCGACTCTGCTGATAAACAATAAATACTCCTGGTTTATTTAAATATTGTTTATTTAATTGGGAACAAAATTTATGAGTAAAGTGATAATATTTACAGACCTTGACGGCACCTTGTTGGATTACGAAAGTTACTCCTTTGCCTCTGCCCTTGCTGCACTGGAGCTTCTCAGGGAAAAGGACATCCCCCTGATTATCTCCTCGAGTAAGACAAAGGCGGAGATCGAATATTACAGAAGGAGGCTGGACAATGCTCATCCCTTTGTCTCCGAAAACGGTGGTGGCATTTTCATCCCCAGAGGGTATTTTGATGACAGAATACTCGGTGAAAAATCCATGGAGGATGCAAACGGTTACTATCTGATACGTCTGGGGGCCAGGTATGAGGCTTTGAGAGAGGTTATTAAAAAGCTCAGGAAGGCTTCATATAAGGTTAAAGGTTTTGGCGACATGACCGTGGAAGAAGTAATTGCCCTTACAGGACTGAGCAAAGAGGAAGCAACAATGGCAAAGGAGAGAGATTTCGATGAGGTTTTCATTATTGAAAAGGACGAAGACAGACTGGAGGAGATCCTGAATTTTATAAAGAGAGAGGGGTTTCATTACACTCAGGGGAAGTTTTATCACATTATGGGAGAGAGTGACAAGGGAAAGGCAACAAAGATACTAATTGATATGTACAGAAAAAGACTTGGCAATATTGTCACTGTGGCAGTAGGTGATAGCCTCAATGATTTTCCAATGCTAAAGGTGGTTGACTATCCCATACTGGTGCAGAAACCGGATGGATTTCATGATCCCAAGGTGCCTGATTTTCCCGGTCTTATAAAGGTTGAAGGTATCGGTCCGGTAGGTTGGAATAAGGCTATGTTGGATCTGTTAAAGGATATAGATCCCTGATCGTTTCCACTATTTTTAAGAATTTCAAAGGCATTTTTGTGAATCCGGGTATGTTTGACAAAATGTCTGAGTTTAAATTATATTGAATTTTATAAGTTTTATTCTCATTTTGAAAGGTTTTTTGTCATGT
>JALUAR010000138.1 GCA_027050975.1 Thermodesulfovibrio sp. | reverse complement strand
GCTGAAATATTTGTTTTTTCACTGATACGCATAATATAATTATAATTTAAAAATCTACAAAATTGCGAGGCCAGCCATGAGAGTTCCTGAGATTAGTTCGATTGTGATTGTAATGGGATAATAATCCTTTTTATCCAGGCTGTTGAATGCTGATAATTACAACATAAAGGTTCAGCCAGCGTCTGGACCCGCGCTAATAACAGGACAACAGGAGCAGAAACATCTTCATCCCGTTGAAAGACAGGAGTAAGCTTTCACAACAGGAAGAAGGGGGTAAGGACAGCACCTCTGGCTCTTCACATATCCTCTCCAGACCTATTATATTTTAGTAGGATAAGAGGATTAAAATGAATGAAAACAGAAAATTAACCGCAGCAATTTTAGTCTCTCTGAGCCTGATAGTAATGATCTTCATGTATAACATCTTTGGTAATTACATAGAAAGCAGGTATGTTTCTTATTTCAAAAGACGACTTTACTACGAGCGTATCATATCCAAAAAGGGGCTCAGTCTGCACAGGGCAAGGTACTGGAAAGAAAAATAACAATACTGATACGGTATTCATGGAGGTGGTATGCTGGAGTCTTACACGTCATTCTCGGCGGACCTCCCTGTCCGCCGCCGAGGGAATTTTTCAACTCACCCTCCTGGTAAGTTTTATGAAAAATTCAAATCCGTTCAGACTCCATCATACCACCCCTTCCAGCGATTGCTCATTCTCACTACCGACTGGATTTGGGTGATTATTGTCATCTTATATTGGTGGAAACATTAACAGGGTGATATAATTAAAATATGGGAAGCAGGGTTCAATGTGAGCTATGCCCCACTGAGTGCATTCTTGAAGACTATCAAGTAGGTGGGTGTAAGGTTCGTATCAATAAGGGTGGAGTGCTTTACAGCCTTGTTTATGGCAAACCCTGTGCAGTAGCGATTGATCCGATTGAAAAGAAACCCTTCTTCCATGTCCTTCCGGCAACCAAGGCATTCTCTCTGGCAACAGTGGGCTGTGTGCTTGGCTGCAAGTTCTGTCAGAACTGGCAGATATCACAGGCCCGTCCGGAAGAGTCGGAACATTACGATCTTCCACCTGATGATGTAGTGCGAAAGGCAATACTCTATGGTTGTAAAAGCATCGCCTACACCTACACTGAACCCACAGTTTTTTATGAATACATGTATGACACATCGGTAATTGCAAGGAAGTACGGTGTGAAAAATACGGTTCACACCTGTGGCTATATCAAAGAACGCCCCCTCAGGGCACTTGCACGGTATCTTGATGCCGTTTGTGTGGATCTGAAGGCATTCACTGAGGATTTCTATGCAAAACTCTGTGGAGGAAGGCTCAGGCCTGTTCTTGATACCCTTGTAATCCTTAAAGAGGAGAATGTATGGGTGGAGATCACCAATCTTGTTATTCCCACAAAGAATGACAATATGAGAGAGATTGCCGATATGTGCAGGTGGATACTCCAGAACCTTGGTCCTGATGTGCCAATACATTTTTCCCGATTCTTTCCCTATTACAAACTGAAGAACCTTCCTCCAACCCCTTATGAGACACTGAAGGCAGCACGAGAGACCGCCCTTGATACAGGACTCCGTTATGTATACATCGGCAACATCAGATCAGAGGCAGAGAATACCTATTGCCCTGGATGCCACAGACTACTGATAGAGAGGATCGGGTATTATGTTAAGACCAATAATATTGTGGATTCAAGGTGCAGGTTCTGTAAGACAAAGATACCGGGAGTATGGATATAGATGTGGAGATAATATGACCCGAAGGGATTTTTTCAGCTTTTTCGTTTTCAGTGGAATACTTGGCTTGATAGGCAGAAAGTTACGTCTCAGACCATCTGCAGAAAAGAAGGCGATGTTCTGGAAGAGGCTTGGATGAACAGGCTATCAGGGCTGATACTGGTTCTGATTCTCTTTGTCTCCCTCACAGCCGCAAGCTGCTCTGAGCCAGAAAAGCCTCCTGCAGTGGCAGGCGCCTTCTACCCTGCCGACGGCAAGGCTCTGCAGAATATGGTTGACACCTTTCTAAAAGCCGCATCAAAAAAGGATATTCATGGAACCCTCATTGCTATTATTAGTCCCCATGCCGGATATCAGTTCTCCGGTAGAGTTGCTGCCTACAGTTACATAAACATCAACCCTGATGACTATGACACGATAATTCTCATCGGACCCAGCCACTATACCCCCTTTCATGGTGTCTCCGTATATACCGAAGGAAGCTTTCTGACGCCCCTTGGCAAGATACGGATCAACAAAAAAATTGCCAGGGCACTGATAAATGAGAAGGCTGATGTCAGGTACTATCCCAAGGCATTTGAAAAGGAGCACTCTCTGGAAGTGCAACTTCCGTTTCTCCAGCGGAGGATTAAGAAAAATTTCAGTATTGTGCCAATACTTATCGGAACTCCGACAACAGCATCATTCCGGTATCTCACATCCCGGCTCACAGAGATTATGAGAAACAACAGCCGTATCTTGCTGATTGCAAGCACAGATCTCTCCCACTACCATAACTATAACACTGCTGTAGAGATAGACAGAAAAACTACTGAGATAATAGAACGAATGTCTGTAGAGGAACTCGAGGCATGCCTAAGTAGAAGAGACTGCGAGATGTGTGGTGCCTATCCTGTACTTTATACAATGACCATAGCGAGAAACCTTGGCGCCACAAATGGCATCCTCTTCAAATATGCCAACTCAGGAGATGTTACAGGTGATAAATCAAGGGTCGTGGGCTATGCAGCAATGGGGCTTTACAGAACGCCCCTTACAGAGAAACAGAAAAAGACCCTTCTTGAGATCGCAAGAAAAACCATCTTCAGTTACGTGCGCACAGGCAAGCCCCCTGAGTTTAATGTAACTGACAAAAGGCTCCTTGCCAACGGTGCCACTTTCGTCACAATAAAGCGGGGTGGAGGCATTCTGAGGGGCTGTATCGGCAACATATTCCCCTATCTACCCCTTTACAGATCTGTGATAAGAAATGCCGTGGCTGCAGCATCACGTGATCCCAGATTCCCACCCATGAGAAAGGAGGAGTTGAAGGATATAGAGGTGGAGGTCACAGTTCTTTCTCCCCTTGAACCTGTAGGTGATATCAGGGAGATTGAAGTAGGAAAACATGGTCTATATATAATGAAGGACAACCACAGCGGTATCCTGCTTCCCCAGGTTCCTGTGGAGTTTGGATGGGACAGGAAGACATTTCTCCAACAGGTGAGCCTCAAGGCAGGACTTCCGGGGGATGCCTGGAAAGAGGCACAACTATATAAGTTTACTGCAGAGATTATCACAGAGCATAACCCCCAAATCCAAAGGTAACAGGTATGAACAATCTCAGGACGGGGTGGTATGGTGGAGTCTTCAACTCATTCTCAGCAGCCATCCTTGGCTGCTTCCGAGGGAATTTTGCGATTCACCATCCAGGTGAATCTTATGCAAAATTCAAATCCGTGCAAACTCTACCATACCACCCCTACGAATCTTATCGCTGAATCTGGGTAAACATTAAATGGTCTCTTTGAACAGAATCAGGCTCTCCATTCTCATTATAACGGTCATAGCCCTTCTGACAGGTTTTATCATTCATAGAGAGGCTGCACCTGATGAAAGGGCAGCTCTGGAGGAGATTGCACCAGGAGTTGAGTTCTCTGAAAAGCACGGCCAGCCCCCGCATTTCAGCTCTCCATCAGGCATTGTTGCCTTCAACAGCTATGATATCGTTCCTGACATAAAGGGATATGCAGGGCCAATAAAGGTTCTTATAGCCCTTGACCGTAAAGGCACGATAACCGGCATAAAGATACTCCAGCACAGGGAGACAGAAAACTATGTCCACTACATGCTAACCCCTCAATATCTCAGTCAGTTTATTGGCAAGAATGTGAGCGATCCATTTGAACCTGACAGGGACATAGATGCCATAAGCCGGGCAACAATAAGCGTAAAGGCCCTGGCAGATACTGTAAGGGAGTCCTCAAGAATGGTTGCCTCAGAGGTGCTTGGATTAGAGGTAAAACAGACTGGAAATGTCCAGAGGGTCAGCCTGAGATGGATATCTGCTCTCCTTCTGATAATGCTCTCTTACGGGGCCTATTTTATAACCAGAAGAAACAAAAGACTTCTAAGGCTGAGGGATCTCTCCCTCATTGCAGGCATCCTTATCCTCGGCTTTTACCTTTCCGCTCCATTTTCAATAATCCATGTTTTCAACCTCCTCTTGACAAGGATATCATTATCACCACTCTGGCTTGTTACAGTCATGGGGATACTTACAACGATTATCCTTTCTGGCAGATTTTACTGTGGCTGGCTCTGTCCCTTCGGAGCATTTGCGGAGTTTATCGGCAGAATTCCTTCCAGAAAGTGGAAACTCTCGCAGGAAACAGACATGAGGTGGAGAAATCTTAAATACTTTATTCTTCTCATAACTGTAGCAATAGTACTAAGCACACAACAGACAGGATACGGAGCCTTTGAGACCTACCTGACCCTTTTTTCCTTTCACGGCAGTATCCTCACCTGGGCACTTGTCATCTTCATGCTTTTGATAAATCTAAGAGTGGAGCGGTTCTGGTGCCGTTACCTCTGCCCTGTGGGAGCATTTTCAGGACTGCTTTCAAGAGAGGACAAAGGATATATAAGTGTGAAGGAGTGTCCCATGACAAATCCCGAAAATCCTTACATATCAGAGTGCATAAAATGTAACAGATGCTATAAATCCAGACCTTGAAAAACTTACCCTAACCTCTACTCAAACATCATTAGGGTTGTATGACTCCCAGGCATAAAACCAATACCCAGAAATATATAATTACCGTTGTTAACGCAAGGATTAACCATTACTGCCATTTTTGCTCCCTTCCAGTTAAGCATGAGCCTCAGATCCAATACCACCCCATAGGCAAGCAATCAAACAAGTGACCATGTCTCTATGCAATCCCTCTGCTAAATAGCGATTTTTCCCACAACCACGCATAACAGCAAATATTTACGGTAGACATTTAAAGCCCTGCTGCTTGAAGTGCCTGTCAAAGGTGAAGGCATGATTTATACCCACCTGCCGCATCATTTCAAAACTAACACAGTCAACGAGGCTCAGATTACGCTTTGAAGCCATCAGCATTGAACTTAAAGCTATAGAATGCACTGCTTCATTAACCCATCGAATATTAACCACAGGCAATATGTCTTCCACAAAGACTCTAACTGCCTTTATCCCGAGACGTCGCTGAATAAGAGTTACACTTTCAACCACTATATAGTTGTTTGTAACAAAAACTTCATCTGACTCAAGTGCATCTATCCAGAACCTGGCTGCTTTTTCATGTAACTGGTCATCTCTGTCAATTAAAGGATAAAAGGCAGATGTGTCAACAAATATCACCATTGGCCGTATGCCTCAGCAAGGTACTTATCATGATTAACAGAGATATCATGTTTTCCGGACCGAAATTTACCCAATGCCCTGATTGCTCTCTCTTTCTTTTTTTCATAACTGATACCCTGTTCTTCTCTTATAAATTCATCAACTGCCTCCCTTATAAGTCCAGCAACAGAGATTTTCTTGCGTGATGCAATCTCCTTTAATACCTTCATTTGCTCTTCTGTCAACTGTATCTGAGTTCTAATCATGCTCTGCCTCCAGTGATAACATTTCTTACATTATGATAACATAACCAGACCAACAATATTCATATATATTCAGGAAATCAGCACCTCAATTTATGATACATTAACCTTTCCTAAGGTCATAAAAAAGGCATCTTTCTGTCTCTCGCAACAACTCAGATATAACAAATTGGCTAATCATTTCATCATCATTAATTTTGTATGACTCTGTGGGCCAAAACCTATCCCCCAGAAGTATACTATCGCTGTTGTAAGAGCCAGTATAACCAGAATAGCCATCTTTGTTCCTTTCCATCCCATCATTAACCTGAGGTGGAGTACCACACCATAAACAAGCCAGCATATAAGCGACCATGTTTCAATCGGGTCCCATCCCCAGTATCTGCCCCAGAGTTGATGTGCCCAGATGGCACCTGCAATAATCATCAATCCCTGGCATATAAAACCGAATATAATCAGCTTCACCATCAACTCATCAATAACACCCCTTGATGGAAATTTACTCAAAAACCATCCCTCTTCCTTGCCCGGTCTTTTAAATATATAGACAACTGCCAGAGCTGCAGCCACAAAGAAACATCCCCAGGCAAACCAGGCAAATCCGATATGTATGAAGAGCCAGTTGCTCTTGTAAGGAGGAGAAAGGGGTATCATCTCGGAGGGCGTTCCGATTCCAATGCCGAGCATTATCAAGATTGCAGGTGCTGTAAATGCTGCTATTATCCTTGAAGGTCCGTAAAGCATGCCAGAGATTATGGTAGCCACAGCAATAAACCATGTACCGAGTTGATAATGTTCATAACTGACCATCACAGGAATTCTGCCACTTATGTACCATCTCCAGAGGATGGTAAAGGTCTGAAGAACAAAACTCAATAAAAATATTCTCCATCCCCATTTAGTTGCTCCATCCTTTTTGAAAACAGCACCAATCAGATACAGCAGGAACGCAAAAAAATAACTGAACAATGACGCCCATAAAAGTATTCCCTCTAACCTTGACACATTAACCTCCCTTTTTCATCAGTTCTTTGACCATCTCCTCTGTCTGTTCCTTCAGTATCCCTTCAAAATGCTTTGAATGGGAGAGAACAGAAAGTGTCCCGTTTTCATACACAAAGAATACCTTCCTGTCTGGGTCAAGGAATCTTATGAGCAATCCCACAAGCCCTAAGAGTGAACTCCAGAAAAAGAACCCTATACCTGTCTCCTTCACAAGGTTAAGGGTTATCCAGTATCTAACATCATTCAGCCTGACCCTGTACTCACCCACATCTTTTTCCTCACCAAGGGCAATCAGCCCTTTGTACAGAGACCGTCCGTGTTTAAGGATATTTACAAGAAATACAGGATTCCGCGGCAGTGGTGTGGCAGAATAATACCCCCTTTCGTCTGCCCTGAAGTCAGGAAAGAAGATACACCGGAATGTAAGCCCTTCTTTCGGAACATCAAAGGAATCCTCTCTACCCTCAACAACACTCAGGGCAACATAGGCATCGAATATCTTTCTTCCCTCTTTATTGTAAATCACAAAGTTGGGAGAGAACCCATAAAGCACCATAAGGAAATCCAATCCCTTATATCTGAAGGGCTCATTTATCTTGATTATCTGCTCCCATGTTTTGCCCTTCTCAATGTCTTTTATATAGAACTTGGCGGTGTAATCAACAGGTTCTGTATCCTTCCAATAAACCGAATAGAAATGGTCAAGGGTGAGTTCAAGTCTCGGAAGTCTGACCCCAAGAATTGGCCTTCGGTAAATCTTCTCAAGATTCTCCTCTGTTAAAATCTTTGTCTGTCCCTCTGTGAAAAGGATGGTTCCGTAAAAACCGACAAAATAGTATATTACAAGGCCCAAAAGTACAGTAATCAATATTACGTGAAACAGTATAGATCCCCAGAATCCCGCGATTCCTTTTTCTGCTCCAATAATAATTCTGTCGTCTCTTCTGCTCTCCCTTATAGACCATCGCCGGAGTCTCAGGCTATTTTTCAGATGGTTTATAAATTTATCCACATCCTTAACCTTTACAGTGAAGTCAAAATCTTCAAGCGGAATCCCTTCCAGAGGCATCCTCTTCAGTCTTCTGTGTTCAATAAGTCTGTCAATAGAACATGCTGCAGTAGAGATGACTAAAAATATGCCAACAAATCCGAAGATGTATCCCTTTGCAATTGACTGTGTATTGAATCTGTCAGCCAAAAAATAAACAATCGGTTTCTCTAACTTAAGTCTCTCAACCTCTTCTTTACTCATAAAATTCGGATTTGGCAGAAGAGAGCCAAAAAGCAGCATCGCGGTGACTGCTACAAGAAGTATTATGGCAACATTTCTTGATGACAGAATTCTCCAGAGTCTAAGTAACATTTAACTCCTCTGTTACTACTTTTATAAATATATCCTCCAGCCCGGGAGTCTCTGTTCTGAACTCCAGCAGTCCGGCTGACATTGAAAAAATCTCTCCTGCCAGCCTTTCACGTATGTCCACATCTGCTGAAAGATAGACTCTCAGGCTTTTTTCATCGCTCCACTGTACATTTTCCACGCCCTCAATAGCCCGTATTTTATCTATGTCAATCACTTCAGGTCTCCTGACCCTTATCAGTATTGAGAGCTTTTCGGCAAAACGTCTGGAAAGGTTTTCTATCTTATCTGAAGCAACCACTTTACCGTTGTTGATTATCGTTACGGAGTCACATATGGTTGTAACCTCCTGTAATATATGCGTACTGAGTATCACTGTCTTGTCTTTACCAAGGTCTTTTATTAACTGTCGTATCTCCACAATTTGTCTTGGGTCAAGCCCCACAGTGGGCTCATCAAGTACAAGTACTTCTGGATCATGCACAAGAGCCTGAGCAAGCCCTACTCTCTGACGGTAGCCCTTGGAAAGATTACCTACCAGACGGTTAAAAACATGGGATATACCACATAGTTCAACCACTCTGTCAATAGCCTCTTTTATTCTTTGTCCTCTGAGGCCCCTGAGTTCAGCAGCAAACCTCAGATACTCCTTTACCGTCATCTCAAGGTAAAGTGGCGGATGCTCGGGCATATAGCCTATAATTCTTTTAACCTCATAGGGATGTTCAAACACATCCATATCATTAACTCTGACCGAGCCCTCTGTTGGGGGCATATATCCTGTAATTATTCTCATGGTTGTGGTTTTGCCTGCACCATTAGGGCCAAGGAATCCCATTATCTCTCCGGTCTCTACAGTAAAGGAGACGTTGTTAACCGCCACTCTTTCACCAAATCTTTTAGTTACACTATTAACAGAGATCATTTCTTCTTTTTCTCCATCTCCTTAAAGAGCCTCTCGTGCATCTTTCTCAGTTCTTCCTGGTCCTTTGTCTCTGTGTCGCCTCCTATCTCCTTTGTATCAAGCCTGTCTACAACCCAACGCTCCTTCTCTTTCTTGAGATGATAGATATTTGAGTATAAAATCTCATACTCCCTGGATACCGGTTTACGGGTGCGTGAGTCAAGATATCTGTACTTCCATCTCTCTTTAGTATATACCTCCGCCGTATCATCTTTAATTTTTACATCCTCAAAGGTGAGTTCCTTCAGGTCACACTTAAGGATCTTGTTGTTCTTCAGAAGATAAAAAATATAACTCTCTATTCTCACATACTCACGATTTGAGACAAAGAGTTCCATAAGTTTTGGCTCAGGCCTCAGATAGGCGTCTATGAGAACCTTGTTGTACATGGTGACCACATTCTCTGCCTTTCTCGCCTCCCCGCTACATGCCGCTACCAGAGCAGCTATCGCGAGCAAAAGCGTTATTTTAAAATATCTCATCTATCCACCTCCGTTATGGTCTTCTTTATTGTCTCGTATATATCATTCATCTGAAGGTTTGTCACAATCACCTTATCCGCAAGGTTGGTGCTCTCTGCATAGTAGGTCTTGAGTTCTGCTTCCTCTGAAAAGGCAAAACTATCACGAGGTGCCTCACCATATACTTTCAATACCCCAAGGATATTGCCCTGCCTTCCCCACACAGTCAGGCTAAAACTCTCCTTACCTTTTTTTAGCTTTTCCTTTTCAATAAGCCTGTATGCCTCCATGTCATTCAGTAACTCCATAAACTCCTCAACCATTGTATCATCAAGCGGTCTATCTTTATACACCCACTTCCCGTCTTTCCTCTCAATTAGCAGAGACTCTTTGTCCTTTTTCACCGCTATTTTGAATGCCTCCTCAGGTTTGAAATCAAAGAGATTTCGATACCTGAATGATGAGGCATCCTGATGGATGTTGTTCCAGAAATCCCTGCCAACCCTTGCATAGTAGGAAAGCCCGTGCTGATAAACCACTATTCCCCTGTCAATTGAGGTGCCCCAGAAATAGACATCTATATCCACTGTCCTGCCACTGTCTTCAACAAGCTCTATCTTTGCACTCTTTAGGTAATCAGATGGGTCAGGGACACTGTCATCAAAGAACTCATCAGCTCTCACCATGGCAATATCCTCAATGAGTTTGAGTACATTCCTCAGGCTGCATCTGCCCTCAAGGGGGCTCCTCATAAACCACCCGCGGGATGTCTTTGAAAGATCCAGCGTATCCTTCTTTCTTCTTATAACAATTCTTTTCAAATGGTTTTTGTCAAAGACAAAGGGCTCCTTCTTTCTAAGTGAATAGAGATCATGGCTCAGGGCAGATGCCACATCCTCTGAGACAAGGAAGATGGCATCAAGTCCCCTTCTGTAAAGATAGACTCCTGCTCCCGAAGGGCTCGGTCGTCCCACGAAAAACTCATCTATTCTGCCTCTATGACCAAAAAAGGCATATATATAAGGCGGTTCCAGACCAAACTCTGTAGCCTTGTTAATATCAGTGCTTACCACCTTCTTTACCTTTTCTCTGTTCAGAATATCAATCATCATTGAGATTATTGCCTCGTCAGCAAGTAATCTTTTTGGTCTTGTTATTACCCAGGAGTTACCGGTCCTTTTTAACTCAAACTCATCCTTACCCTTTATAATCTTTATATAGTCAATCTCATCAACAGGGACGTCAAAGAGTCTCTCCTTTAATTCCTTTTCCTTCTCTATCCTCTGCTGATGGGGCAGAAAATAGAAAAAGTAAAATACCCCAATCACCACTGCTATCAGAACAAGGATAACTGAGCCCTTGAAACGCACTACAGCCTCCTCCTTCTAAGCCAGACAACTATCCCCAAGAGTCCAATCACCAGTGGTAGCCCAACCACAAAGAGATACATGATCTGTTTCGCCTGTGTATCAGTAATATAAAGTGGCACATAATCAGTTCTCTGTGGTTCGGTATTCACAAGGTCTGCCTCACCCACAAGATAACTAACTACATTCCTGAAGAGATTGCCATTACCGGAGATATCTATATACTCGTTTGTTATAAAATCGGAATCACCAAACACAACAAACCTGCCAGCGCCTTCCCTTACCCTGACAAGCATGGCAATATTCTGAGGGCCTTTCCTGTCTCTGTCTTTGTTAAAAACAGGCATTGAGAGGCTGTCAGTCTCGACCCAGCTCTTCTCGGACGACCTGACAAGTGGAATGTATTCATACCACATCCCAAGACCGGCATTCTTTACAATAGCCATCACAGTAGGATAGACAGTTGTGAGTGTGAAGTGCTCTGTAATCGGTGTTGGAGGATACTCTGTAACCACTGGCACTGTGGGGTCTGCACCGGCAAGGTTGTTTTCAGGGTCCACTATTAGCCCATTGTAAAAAGCAAGAGCAAAGCCCATCAGGAAATCCTCCATCCTGTTTCCATCGCTGTCAAGGAGCAGGAGAATTCTTCCATTTTTTGCATACCTCCTGAGCCGCTCCATCTCTCCATTGTTAATAGCTATCCTCGGGCCTGCAATAACCACCAATGAGGCATCCTCTGGCACCTTTTCTACGGCAGCAAGGTTCAATGCCTGCACCTCGTATCCCATAGCCCTTAAAGACTCAACCGCCTTTTTAATTCCTCTTCTTTTATCATCCTTAATAGAGTGTTCACCATGCCCCTGCAGGAAGTATATCTTCCTGGTCTCCTTTCTGGTTATCCTTATGATTCCGTTTGTAATGGTCTCCTCATCCACCCCGTCAAGCCGAACATATCTGTCTCCATCGGTAATTACCGTTGTGTTATATTTCTGCACATCATACCTCTGGGCAATGGCAGGCACAGAGTCAAGGTCATAAATACTGTAGGTAATCTTGTGGTTGATATATCTATATCCCTCAAGAAGGGCAGCAAGGTTCTTGTATGGCCTGTCTGCTATCTGTATAAATGCAAGTATACGGAGTTCCCTATCAAGTTTTTTTACTATGTTTTCTGTCTGAGGTGAGAGGGTGAAACTCCTTGTAGCTGACAGGTCGTATCGGAAGTAGTATAGAGACACGATCAGATTAATCATAATTACAATAAAAACAAAAGAGATGACCATCAGAAGGCTGTTCAGGCCCAACTGCGTTGATCGCTTTCTGGAAAATTCCCTGAGCGCCTTGAAATAGGAGAAGAAAAACAGACCAAGACACAAGAGGGCAAAGGCTGATAGCAGACCTATCAATACAGATTTTGCAGGTGCATATAACCCCAACCCGATGGCTATCAGTGCAGATACAGTCCCTATCAGACCTATCAACTTCTGAATCGTACCCCTCATCTTTACCCTTTCCACCTGCTCATATCAATAACCCTGTGAGTTATAAAGAGGGCAACGATAGAGAAACTCAATAAATACACAATATCTCTCAGGTCAAAGAGCCCATCTGTCAGTGCATCAAAGTGAGCAAACAGGGAGAGCCCTCGCATTATTCGTGTAAGCTCCTCACTGGCAGAGCCAAGAACACCGCCAATGAACCAGAATATAACCAGTATGCCGATTGTAAGTACTGCTGCAATAATCTGTTTGTCCGTAAGGGATGAACAGAAAAGACCCACAGCCATCATTGAGGCACCAAGCAAGAGCACGCCCAGATAGCCTGTAAATATTTGCGTCCATACAACAGAGGAGTAATAGTTTATTACAAAGGGCATGTACAATGTTGAGAGTATCACTATAGAGTATATTATCCATGCCGCAAGATACTTGGCAGCAACGATTGCGGTTATTGATACAGGCGAGGTCATGAGTAACTCCATTGTCCTTGCCTTCTTCTCCTCTGCCATAAGTCGCATTGTAATGAGAGGTGTAAGGAGAATGAATATGGTGCCCATGGTATTAAACAGAGGCTTCATCACTACAGTGGTGGGGTTAAAATTTTCAATAGGATTACCAGAGCCAGACAGCTGAATACCCATTCGGCTGTAGTTTATGATGGAGTTAATGAAAAAATATCCTGTTAGTGCCAGAAAGACAGCACCAACAATATAAAAGATTGGCGAGGTAAAGTAAGTCCTCAGTTCCTTTTTAAAAAGAGGCCAGAATTGTTTCATATGAAGAATCCCAGATATTAATTATACTACATCAATCCCAGATATCTCATATTCCTTACAGACTCCGGATAGTTTCGCAAAGAACGGTATCCAACCTCGTTGAGTAGACCAAGCCCCTTCAGGTAATACTCCCTCGCTTCCTGAAACCTTTTAAGATGAAAAAGAGCATCACCTCCGTACATATAAGCGTTAACATCCTCGTACATGGTGAGAATTTTATTATAAAAGACAAGGGCTTCATGATCCCTATCATTATCATAAAGGACATTTCCGTATGTTATTAATCCATAGTACGAAGCTGGCTGAATCTTGAGAAATTCTTCAAGATAGCCCCTTGCTCCACGCAGGTCTTTTCTGTCTCCGAGGATTCTACCAAGATAAACATACAGGTATGAATATTCCGGAAAGGTCTCGATCAATCCTTTGATTAAAGGCAATGCTTCCTTGTGCTCACCTGAAAGGACTAAAACTGCAGCCTTTCCAGCAATAAGCGATGGCTCATCCGGATACTTCAACAAAGCCTCACTAAAAACCTTCATGGCATCACTGTACTGTCCTTTTCTGAAAAGCACAAATCCCCTTTCTCTATATCTCCATACTTCTGGGAAATCACCACTACTTGCAATTTCAGGATGTTTTAAAAGATAAATCAGTTCATCGCCAATATATCTATACACTGCCTCTGTATAACCACCATTTACGGAATAGGCAACACCAAGATCTCTGATATGTATATTCTTTTCTCTCAGATAGTAAAAAAACTCTTTAAAAAATTCCAGATCCCTTTTTTTCTTTTTTCTAATGGCATTTGGAAAATAATCAACATCCACACTGAAAAGAACTGGCTCTTTAATGTGAGGAAGGTTTCGTATTGATGTCAGAACCACCTCAAGCCCGAAGATTTTACCTTTTACAACCTTACCATCTTTTTTGAAGGTCTTTATTATATCCTCAGAATAGCCAAAGGCCCTGAGAAAGGCTGCTGCTCCTTTCTCAATGTCATCCCACTCAAGGAATCCAGAAGGAGATACCCAGTAGAGTTTCTTTATTATGCCAAGTTTATAAGCAGCAAATATAAAATCAGCAACCGTAAACAGGCTGTTAGCGCCTCTGTCGTGCGATTTATTAATTTCATCTATGAGTCCTTTTTTAGTATATTCTCTGAGTCGCTGAATTTTATACTCCGGAATAAACCTTAAGTCGTCGTGCTGATCAACATTAACCAAAACACAGTTTTTATATCCCTTTTTTATCCACTCAACAAGCAGTTCAGAATGGTCCTCAAAGATATTGATACTGTTTATAGGCTCTACGCCAAGAATGGGATATTTGCTAAGGTCTTGCTTTTTAGAGCAGGAAACAAAGATAAACGCTATTAAAAATAAGAAAGATATTTTATGTGCGGAATTGTTGGTATTTTAGGTAAAAAAAATGTGGCGCCTTTATTGTTGGAAGGGCTAAAGCGTTTAGAGTATCGTGGCTATGATTCTGCGGGTATTGCTA
>JALUAR010000137.1 GCA_027050975.1 Thermodesulfovibrio sp. | reverse complement strand
CCTTTTAAGAGTTCTTCCGCGGAAAACCAGATCCTTCCATCCCTGCGATAATCCGTTGCTGCATCTATAGGAATGAATCTGACATTATTTCCATCTTCAACAGCCAAAACGAAATAGTAACATGTTCTTTCGTGATACCAAAGGTTTACAAGTTTAGCAGTATTAAGTTCAAAAAGATATTTTGCCAGAGCATGCAGATCACTGGGTTCAACAATTATATCAATGTCTGAGGAATCGGGTTCTGAAATACAATACCAATTATGAAGTATAGCATGTTTGACTGATAGTTTCTTCAAGGGGTTATTTATGGTCGATATTTTGCTACTATGCATAATGTTCCTCCAAGTTTTGGGAAAATCTTGAAAAAATTAATTCCAATAGAATATTTCAATCTTTCAAAACCAGGCCTAGGAGGTCTATTATAACAAGACCATATTTCTGTTATTATATAGCCATGGCGCTTCAAAAGATTTCCCAGTGTATAAATTTGAAATGACAACACATGATCGTTACCCTCTTTATATCTCCCTGAAATATATCTAAGGAAAGGGAGTAGTCCGAACGAATTTGGAGTTGTTATAATAATTTCTGACTCACCAGAGACTAATGGTTTTAAACCCTCAAGCATACCACCTGGATTGCTTAAATGCTCAATTAAATCACCGCAAACTACAACATCAAATGGTCCATTAAGCTCAACTTCATTCAATCGTGTAACGTCTCCATATAAAATTTCCGAGTATCCTAATTTCCGCAACGCCTCTACCGTGTTAATGTCATAATCAACACCTATCAGTTGAGATGCTGTTTTTCTAATAACAGCGTGCAGTACTTTCTCTTCTTTCATTGCTTTTATCTTTTCATCCATAGATCCTTCCGTAATTCCTATACACCCCAAATGTAGGACTTTCTTATTTTGACACTTAGAAACTATAAAATCCCACCTAGAAGCAAAGCCTAAAAACTTATTTGTGTTCATGACTTATTATTTAACTAAACTTTGTTTGATGTTATCTCCTTTTCCTGACGACAGGCCTGTTCCGCACCTTCTCCGAAACTTGATAGAGGTCGCTCATGTTAAGCATTCATCACACAATGTCCTGCATAAACTTAACCACTTCAATAAGTTCAAGCACAATAGGTGGAGATACAAGGGACAAAATGTACTATCTGAAATTTATACCCAAAGCTTAGACTTCGGATTCAAGAGTACAACATGCCACAATGCCATTAAACAGAGCTTTATGCATATAGCCCTCAACCTCCTAACCATATACCTTTCAAGTACATGAGCCTTGATAACCTTTATCTCACTCTCTACCTGCCGCCTGCGCTTGTAGAAATCTTCAAACTGCTTCTTGCTAAGCCCCTGTTGCTTACCACCACTCTTTCCTAATCCCCCTCACCTACTCTGTAAGCGTAGAGGTGTCTATCAACTTCTGCAAGCTTTACCTTCTCAGGTCTCGTGACCCACATGTCTCTGAGTTTCTCTCTGCTCTCCTGAACTAATCTTTCCTGGTTTATAGCACATACAAAGTCCATTTCCTGGAAATTAAGGAACCTGTTGCAGGTGAGACAAGCACCTCACAGGAATACAAGATTGGGGGAAAGCCTTCTCAGAGAAAGTAATATCTCTTTGAGAGCTTCAATCGGGGCGTCTACGGGTTTAACCCCGTGTATGAGGTCAACGTAGAGAGGAATTCTGATTCCGTTTGTCCAGAGGACTATGACTACGGCTCCGTAAATGGGAATGACCTTTCTGGAGAAAAGTTGTGGAACTTTTTGACTCCTTCAATCTTGGAGCCGGTTTTTCTAAGTAGGGTGGTGTCCGCGATGAGGAAGACTATGTGGGAGGAGCTGAGTTTAGCCAAGAGCTTGTAAACAAGGTATTGGATTTGGGACAGTGGATTGACGCCAGAGGAACTTAAGAACCCTGAGCGGCTTGAGGCAGAACGTGCAGGTGAGGAGGACAGGGTGTATGGGAGAGGTGAGAAAATATTAAGTAATGAGAAGTATTTAGCTTCGTCTATCATTTTTGCCACCTCCCTGGGGTATTTCTCTGGGAGGTTCTTTTTTACAGACTTGAGTGATCCCTTGTTTAGGGTTCCAAAACTTTGGCAAAAATAGTTCAGATTATTATTTACCACTGTGATACACTTCAAGTAAGGTTTTACCATTAATGAGTTTTCACCTCAAGATCCGAGATAACCTTGGAAAGAAAACTAACTACTTTATCTGGTGTAAATTTTTCCATGGTTTTTTTTGCATTTTGCCCCATATCTCTAATAAGGTGTGGGTTCTTGACAAATTGAAGCATTTTGTTTGCTAAGCCTTCAATATCATGTGGATCTACTACGAATCCATTAAATCCATTTTTCACAACCTCATGTGCACCGGCATATTTTGATATGATAACTGGTTTCCCCATAGCCATAGCTTCCAATGGTGCTACTCCCCACACGTCCTCCAATGAAGGGAAGACAAACACATCTGATGAATTTAATATCTCCCCCAAATGATAATAATTAATATGACCCAAAAGCTTAACTGTATTATGTAAGTTATATTTTCGTATTTTTTCTTCTAAAATCGGCTTCATTGGACCTTTTCCTACTATTAACACCTTTATGTTATTTATAGACTGATCCGTGAGAACTTTAATGGCTTCTATTAAATGGAGCAATCCCTTCTCTTTAAGAAGCCTGCCTACTGTTAAAAAAATTACATTGGGAGTGCCTCGAACCATTTTTAATGAAAAAGAATTCTCCCACAATGTTATATCGGGGATTTGATAAGGGTGAGCTCTAACCTTGTTTTCGGGTATGTTTAATTGGTAGATAAGATAATTCTTTCCTTTTATACTATTACTTATAAAAAAATCGCAATATCTGCTTAGAGTTCTCCGCCATTTCATAATCAGCTTGAGGCTTGTTCTGTCAACGGTCGGTGAGCTCCCATCATAAAGAACAATTATTTTCCATTGGTAAATAAATTTTAATAAGACGATTATAAAGGTCCAAAGCGAGAAACCGCTTACAAAAATGACATTGGGTTTAAATCTGTGCAGCATAGATACAAGTCTTCTTATGGGCGGTAGAACAAAAAATATAGGGTAGTGTCCTTTTTTATTGTGTATTGGTAATTTAATTATTTTTGTTTTGCCAACTACTTCGACTTTAAACAAGCCCTTATACTTAGGCAAATATCCTTCCCAAATACCCGTAACCACCAAGGTCTTTGGGAATTCCTGGGCAAATTTTGCCAGAACAGGTTGCCAATATCCACCCCGTACTAATGATGGATACAGA
>JALUAR010000136.1 GCA_027050975.1 Thermodesulfovibrio sp. | reverse complement strand
CTTAATCTCCTCTATTGGCTTATCCTCTACAGAAGGTGCCTCGGTTTTCATGTTCGACCTGTTGTCTTTTCTATGGGCTGTAAGTTTTCCCTTGTATTTCTTTATCTGTCTCTCGAGTTTTTCTACCACCTCATCAATGGATGCATAAATCTCATCTGTCACACTCTCAGCCTGAATGAGTACTCCGTTGGCCTTCAGAAGCACTTCTGCTTTATGTCTGTATTTTTCCACAGTCAGAGTAACCACAGCCTCCGTAATATTGGAGAGATACTTTTCAAATTTACCGATTTTGCTTTCAGCATAATCTTTTAATGCCGGTGTGATTTCAAGGTGCCTGCCATTGACTATTATGTTCATCTGCTCCTCCTCTTTAAGTTATTCCTTGGTTTGTTATTCACTAGAGTTGATTCTCAATATAGGCAGCACGACTTACAAGACAGTAAGACAAAGTACTATACTTCCAAACGCTTTCGTCTGGTATGGGATGGGATCTTCATCTCCTCTCTGTACTTTGCAACCGTCCTTCTTGCAATTTTGATGTTTTTCTCCTTAAGAATATCGGCGATCTTCTGATCACTATATGGCTTTCTTGGGTCTTCCTCGGAGATTATCTTTCTTATCATCTCCTTAACAACTGTTGATGATACACTCCCATTGTCTGATTTAAGGGCGCTACTGAAGAAGAAGCGGAAGCTGAATATGCCATGACTACAGGCAAGATACTTGTTCAGGGTAACCCTGCTAATGGTACTTTCATGCATGTTTATGTCCATGGCAACATCTCTCAGATTAAGAGGTTTTATGTACTGCGGACCACGATCAAAGAAATCCTTCTGGAACTTGACAATGCTCTCTGTAACCTTGTAGATTGTTTTGTTTCTTTGGTCAAGGCTTTTGAGAAGCCAGTCTGCGGAGCGGAACCGTTCTCTCAGAAATCTTTTCTCCTCCTTTGAAAGATCCTTTCTACTTAGAAGCCGTCTGTAATAGTTATTGATTCTCAAACGCGGAATTCCCTCGTTGTTAAGAGTGATCTTGTATCCGTCATCTGTTTTATAGACAAAGACGTCGGGAACAATATAATTAGTCTCGTGGGTTGTATAGTTTCTCGCTGGCTTTGGGTCAAGCTCGCTGATTATGCTCACCGCCATCATTATATCCTCAATGGTAGCATCATACTGTTTTGCAATCGCCTGATAATTCCTTTTTTCAAGATCCTTGAGATTATTCATTACTATCTTCTCAACAAGTGTTCCCTCAAGACCTAAACCTCTTATCTGAATCAACAGGCACTCCCTCAGGTCTCGAGCACCCACTCCTGGTGGGTCAAGATCCTGCACCACTTTTATTGCTTCTCTCACCTCCTCGATATCTGCCTTGCAGGTCTCTGCAAGTTCCTCCTCGGTAATCCTCAGATATCCGTTCTCATCAATGTTGCCTATGATTACTTCCGCGATGGACTTGATTCGCTCGCTAACAGGAGTAAGCCTTAACTGCCACAATAGATGGTCATAAAGGGTGGATGATGTTTTGAGAAACTGTTCAAATGAAGGAGGGCTCTCTATACCTGGATTGAAATAGCCAAGGTCACGACCGTCACTACTACGCTCCTCAAAATAGTCATCAACCCTGAAAGTCATCAGCTTCTCCAGAGGTACAGGAAGATCGTCCTCCGCAACTGTCTCCTGCTGTTCGGCAGCCTGTGATGTTTCCTGCTCCTCTTCCTGAACCTCCTCCAGGAAGGGATTCTCCGACAGTTCCTGATTAATTGCCTGAGACAGTTCAATCTGAGGCAATTGTAACAGTTTGATTGCCTGCTGTAGCTGAGGAGTAAGAACCAGCTTCTGCGTAAGTTTTATGTCCAGTCTCGTCTCAAGCGCCATTATAAAGTAAACTCCTCTCCAAGGTATATATCCCTGACCTCAGGATTTTGAACCAGATCCTCCGGTTTTCCTTCGTCAAGAATCATGCCGTCATTAATTATATATGCCCTGTCAGTAATTGAGAGTGTCTCCCTGACATTGTGATCTGTAATCAGGATCCCTATGCCTTTGCTTCTCAGGTGCTCCAACATCTTCTTAAGTTCAATAATTGCAATAGGGTCTATACCGGCAAAGGGCTCATCAAAAAGAATAAAGGTCGGTCGAGTGGCTATAGTCCTGGCTATCTCGGTTCTTCGCCTCTCTCCACCAGAAAGATTAAACCCTTTTCTATCGGCAAACTCTCTCAACCTGAACTCATCAAGTAATCGCTCTACCTCTTCCTCTATCTCCGCGTTTGAATATCCTTTAATCTCAAGAACTGCTCTAAGGTTGTCTCTAACTGTAAGCTTTCTAAAGATTGAGGGTTCCTGTGGAAGATAACTCACACCTTTTCTGGCCCGCACATACATGGGCAACGAGCTTATATCATCTTCATCAAGAAAGATTCTTCCTTCATCACTTTTTATCATCCCTACCATCATATAAAATGTCGTGGTCTTACCAGCACCGTTAGGGCCGAGGAGTCCTACAATCTCTCCGGTCCTTACCGAAATCCCCACTCCCTTGACAGCTCTCTTTCCCCTGTAACTCTTTTTAAGCCCTTCCGATCTGAGGATATGTAATTTCTGCCTACTGTTCATTGTTTGTTCGCGTATTCGCTCTCTTTAAGATCACCTTCGAGTTTTCAACGATCGATTTACCCTCTTGTATATAATATACCATTTTTGTGCCTGAAACTGTACTTTTTGAATCCTTTGCAACGGGAGAGCCTGTAAAAACTATCTTTCCCTCTTTCTGGAAATAATGGGCTTTTGAAGATGTTACCTCCCTGTCTCCTTTGACCAGGCGAACATTACCTGTTGCTATTATCTCTTCAACATCCCCCTTCTCGGTATAGACAACTTCCATTCTGTCTGCATAAAGCACCGTCATACCCTGCCTGGCAACAACTGAACCCTCAAATACTGACCTGTTTGTTCTGTTGTCTGCATAGAGTTTTTCGGAGGTTATTTCTATTGGCCCCTTTTCAGCGAAAAAGAGGTCTCCGGAGTTAGTTCCCTGGCAGTATAGGTTCAAAGGCATTGCCAGCAGAAACAATACAAAAAGAACCGCCAGAACAGACGGTCCCTGTTTTGCCAAGTTACGAAATTTATTGATAAAAAATTGCTTTAACATTTCCCGTCACCTCAAGGATATGGCTATTCTTTATTTTACCAGATTCTCCGGTAATTGTATATCGTTGCCCTTTTATCTTCAGACCCTCTAAAGCTGTTACAATCCCACTCTCTGGTGTATATTTTACTGTTTTTGCTTCAAAATAAATCGTTTTCATATACCCGTGAAC
>JALUAR010000135.1 GCA_027050975.1 Thermodesulfovibrio sp. | reverse complement strand
CTGTAAAAGACTGGCCATCTATCTATTCCCAGCTTGTGATACTTTTTGAAGAAAGGATACCCTCATGAGAGGGAATTATAATTTACACAGTTCAGGAGACAGTCCCTCCAAAAAGGGGAATGAGGCATGTATGGCTCCTCATTCCCCTTTTAATGGCTTACAATGCTGTCACGTCCTTGAGCCAATTCAGATACTCTTCCGAACCGGCATCTATCTTAAAGCTTATAATCTCGGGTACACTATAAGGATGAAGGTCTGAAATCCTCTTTTTCAGGGATTCAAAAAGCGCTTCCTTTGTCTTTACAATCATCAGAACCTCAGGATCATCCTCTATCCTGCCTTCCCAAGAGTATATGGACCTCACACCTTTTATGATATTCACACAACCGGCAAGCCTCTCTTCAACTATACTCCTTGCAATGGTTGCCGCCACCTCCTCGTCAGGCGCTGTAACAAAAACCACTATGTACTCCATAACCCTACCTCCTCAGTCCCAAATCTACCTGTTACATTCTCTTAGGCAGTTGTTTTCTGCCTATTCCAAAAACTCTATTATCTAAATACCCCAATCCAGGGGTAACGAAAAACCTACAATCTCTGGAAGGAGAGGTATGGTGGAGTCTGAACAGATTTGAATTTTGCAGTAAGATTTGCCATGGAGGGCAAATCGCAAAATTCCCTCGGAAGCGGGCAGGATGCCCGCTGAGAATGAGTTGAAGACTCCACCATACCTCTCCTAAGAATCTCATCCTGGATTTGGCTTAATGTTTAAACAGTCTCTGCCCGGTGAATACCATTGTTACATTCGCCTCGTTACATGCCTCAATCACTTCAAAGTCACGCTCTGATCCACCAGGCTGGACAACTCCGGTTATCCCCTCCTTTATTCCCACATCCACACCGTCTCTGAAGGGAAAGAATGCATCTGAGACCATTATGGCACCAATCAACCCCCCCCTGGCCTTTTTAGTCTCCTCGTCGATCTCATCAAGAGGGGAACGGTCACGTTTGCCCTGTTTCACTTCCAGTTCAAACTGTTTGTACGGTATTCCGTATCTTTTAAAACAGAGGGCATCGGCATACTTGGTGTATGCCTTGAATACCGCAATCTCTGCCACACCTACCCTGTCCTGCTCTCCGGTGCCTATGCCCACTGTTACACCATCTTTTACATAAATAACAGAGTTGGAGGTTACACCCTGTTCAACATGCCAGCCGAAAATCATGTCTTCGTATTC
The DNA here is from genome assembly GCA_027050975.1 of Thermodesulfovibrio sp. Lineage (GTDB taxonomy): Bacteria > Nitrospirota > Thermodesulfovibrionia > Thermodesulfovibrionales > JdFR-85 > JALUAR01. The sequence continues at coordinate 13,511 of JALUAR010000135.1, read as the reverse complement.
ACGGTCTGTGGGCATCCTTTTTATGGAGTACTCCTTGCCCTTGTAAACCGTCTTTGCAGGCTGAAAGTCCTCCTTCGATCTGATCTTGTTGATCTGTGACTGTTGAACTATTATACCTCCATCTATGAGAGCCTTAAACTCAACTACAGGCAGCTCCATGTATTTCCGGAGGTTCTCAATCTTGCTTATCCTGATGATTCGCAGATTCTTTCTCTTTGCCAGTATCTCTATCACACCCTCCTCATAATCCGGTGCTGCCACCACCTCAAGATAGTTCTGGCTTACAAGTTCAGCTGTTTCTTTGTCCATCGGCCGGTTTACTGCAAGGGCCCCTCCGAAGGCTGCAATCCTGTCTGCCATATTAGCCCTGTCGTAAGCCTCAGCCAGAGTATCACCATAGGCAACACCACTGGGATTGTTGTGCTTCATAATGGCAGCAGCAGGTCTGTCCATGAGAAATTTCAGTATGTTAAGGGCATTGTCAATATCCGTAAGGTTAGTCTTCCCAGGATGTTTGCCTGCCTGAATCATATCCTCCTCTGTTATGCTGCTGACGAGCCCGTTGCCTGGTTGTATGAATTCACAGCCTCCAAGCACAAGATTTCCATTTACCAGTTCGTACAGAGCGGCAGGCTGGTCAGGATTTTCGCCATATCTAAGCCCTCTTTCTATAACCTCATCCTTATTAGGATCCTTTATCTTCCATGTTTTTTTACGGTACACAAGGGTCTGGTCTCCAAAGGTTATCTTCATCTCAGGTGGGAAGGGATCATCAATAACAGTTCTGTACATCTTTTTCAGTTCGCTCATAAAGCCTCCTCAGAGAAGAATTGTTAAGAAAACGGCTTATATCTTTAAATGACTCAGTTTAATTTTGAATATTATTAAAACAATCCAGTAATATAATAGTCAATATTACCACTGTTCGATAAACAGAGTAAATATTGTATAGCAGGAGCTTTTTATTAAAATTTTTACAGAACACCAATGAGTCATATGAAGAAGAGATTAATAGGCCTGATATCTGCAGTTGAGTTTGAGTCATCGGAACTTCTGAAAAAACTCAAAAACCAAAAGAGAATCACCAGGGGAGTAATTACCTATTACAGAGGGAAAATTCAGGAAAGAGAAGTTGTAATGGCTGTATCCGGAGCCGGAAAAGTAAATGCTGCTGTCTCGGCAGCGATTATGGCTGAGATCTTTAAACCGTATATCATTATAAACTTTGGCATTGGCGGAGCCTATCCGGGTTCAGGCCTTACAATAGGCACAATCGCCATAGCCGAAAAGGAGATATATGCTGATGAGGGGCTGCTTACAGGCAGGGGATTTATGGGGATGGAATTTGTTGGTATTGAACTGGTTCCTGCCCGAAAGGGACGCTCGCCTCTTTACAACGAGATTCCTCTGAACCATGCTCTGGTCTCAAAAATAGAGAAACTTCTAAAAAGAACAGGGTACAATATAAAGAAAGGCCCCTTTTTAACAGTCTCCACAATTACAGGCACCACAGAGCGAGCTCTTTACCTGAGAAGACGTTTCCGAGGGATATGCGAAAACATGGAGGGAGCAGCCATTGCTCATGTATGCAGGGTGCAGGGGATTGACTTTCTGGAAATCAGGGCCATAAGTAATATTGTAGAGGACAGGGACAGGAGAAAGTGGCGGCTCAAGGAGGCAGCCGCAAAATGCCAGGATACGGTACTTTCTTTGCTTAAGATCTTATGAAATTTGTTGATTATGTAATGATCCATGTCAAGGCTGGTGACGGCGGAAAGGGATGTGTTAGTTTCCGCAGGGAGAAGTTTATCCCGAAAGGCGGCCCTGACGGTGGAGACGGTGGAAGAGGAGGTCATGTAATTGTGAGGGCTGACCCGCAACTGTACACCCTGCTGGATCACAAATACAAAAAGACCTACCGTGCAAAACGCGGAGGCCATGGCAAAGGCAAAAAGATGCATGGTGCAGACGGAGAAGACCTTATCATAAAGGTACCGGTTGGCACAGTGGTCAGAGATGCCGAGACAAACGAGATCCTGGCAGACCTGGACAGACCTGGAGCAGAGGTCATAGTAGCCAAAGGTGGAAAAGGCGGGCTTGGCAATGCCCACTTTGCCACCCCCACACGCCAGGCACCACGGTATGCTCAGCCAGGACTGCCGGGACAGGAGCGAGATATTATTCTGGAGCTGAAACTCCTGGCAGATGTGGGACTTATAGGGCTTCCCAACGCAGGAAAGTCAACCTTTATCTCAAAGGTCTCTGCTGCAAAACCAAAGATAGCAGACTATCCCTTCACCACACTTACGCCAAACCTTGGCGTGGTGAAGATAAACGAATACAAAAGCTTTGTAATCGCGGATATCCCCGGTCTTATCGAAGGAGCCCATAAGGGAGCCGGTCTTGGGTTCCAGTTTCTAAGGCATGTGGAAAGAACAAAAATACTACTTCATCTCGTTGATGTATCAGACCTGACACCCGGCGATCCTGTAGAGAACTTTAAGAAAATCGCCAATGAGTTGAAAAAGTACAGGGGAGACCTCCTTGAAAGACCACAGATCGTGGTCGCCACAAAGCTGGATGTGGCAAATCCGGGAAAATTACAGGCACTAAGTGATTATTGTAAAATAAATAATCTGCCTTTCTTTGCCATCTCGGCCATTATTGGAGAAGGAGTGAAGGGTCTCCTGATATTCCTGGCAGAAGAGGTTGAGAAAGAGAAACAGAAGGAGATAAAAACCGAATCATAACCAGAAAAAAGTATAATAGTTAGTCAGGATGAGAATCGTAATAAAGATAGGCAGCAATCTGATTGCAACCGAAGAGGGGCTGAGTGAGAAACGTATTAATGCCCTCTCATCAGACATCTCTGAGGTCCATTCCATGGGTAATGAGGTGGTGGTGGTATCCTCCGGAGCCATTGCAGCAGGTATGAAGCGTCTCGGGTTAAAAACAAAGCCCCGGGACATTATGCATAAACAGGCTGCTGCTGCCGCAGGCCAGAGCGGACTCATGTGGGCATATGAAAAAAGTTTCTCCAAGTATGGCAAAAAAGTAGCCCAGATACTCCTGACAAGGGATGCCTTCTTTGACAGAAACAGATACATAAACGCAAAAAACACCATACTGACTCTCTTGAGTTACGGCGTTATCCCGATAATAAATGAGAATGACACCGTTGCAGTAGATGAGATAAAATTCGGAGACAATGACCAGCTTGCCTCCCTTGTGGCAGGGCTTGTTGATGCTGACAGGCTCATTATTCTATCCGACGTGGACGGTCTTTATACAAAAGATCCCAAAAGATATAAAAATGCCAGACTGATAGAAAGAGTGGAAGACATTACTCCCGAGCTTGAAAAAACAGCTGGTATGTCAGGCAGCAGTCTTGGCACTGGAGGGATGTACTCCAAGCTTTTAGCTGCTAAAAAGGCAATGGGGTTCGGAATAACCGTTAACATTATAAATGGTAATATTCCCGGCCTTTTGAAAAGGCTCCTCAATGGCGAACATTACGGAACAGAGTTCCAACCAAAGGGCCGAAAGGTCTCATCCAGAAAGGGTTGGATCGCCTTTGGCCTTCGCTCCAGAGGAAGCATAGTTGTGGATGACGGAGCAAGGGAGGCTATACTGAAGAAAGGTAAGAGCTTACTCCCTTCCGGCATTGTGACAACAAGTGGAAACTTCTCTTCTGGAGATGCCGTATATTGCGTGGACAAAGAGGGCAAGAGATTCGCAAAGGGTCTTACGAATTACTCATCCCTGGAGATCGAAAAGATTAAAGGCCACAAAACCTCTGAGATAGAAGGCATCCTGGGATATAAATACTCTGATGAGGTGATTCACAGGGACAATCTTGTGATTCTGGAGGGATAAGCCCTAAAGCATCCTCTCCGCTTCCTGAACAATCTCTTCAGGGAAAATCATGCTTCCGCCGGTGCGCCCGTAAAAACTCACCTCTGTCATGCCATTGACCGAAAGTTTTACATCTTCAACCATCTGTCCCATATTCAGTTCCACAACTAAGAATCTCTTTCCTGCAGAAGCAATCTCCTGTATCTCCTTTTCCGGGAAGGGGAATAGAGTAATAGGCCTGAAAAGACCGACTCTGCACCCTTTCTCCCTGAGCATTCGGACAGCTGACAGGCAGACCCTTGCAGCAATACCAAAGGCCGCTATTACCAGATCAGCATCTTCAGTTTCATAGCTTTCATAAAGAACATCTTTCTCTTTCATCTTTTTGTATTTACTGAATAACTTCCGGGTATGTCTTTCAAGCTCTCCCTCTCCGAGATAAAGAGACTTGATCACCCTCGGTGGCCTTCCCTTACAACCATCGAGGACCCAATCCTTCGGAGGCAGTTCAGGCGGATTATAATCAGTCGGTGTAAATGGTTCCATCATCTGGCCGAGAACACCATCAGCAAGTATCATTACCGGATTTCGGTACTCATCGGCCCTGTCGAAGGCCCTCATCGTAAGGCTCCATAACTCCTGATGATTAAATGGTGCATAAACCAGGAGTTTATAGTCACCATGGCCACCGCCTTTGACAGCCTGAAAATAATCCTGCTGGCTTCCTGAAATATTTCCAAGCCCCGGACCTCCCCTCTGCATATTCACTATAACTGCTGGAAGCTCCGCTCCAACCAGAAAGGAGATGCCTTCCTGTTTAAGACTGATTCCGGGAGAGGACGACGATGTCATGGCCCTTGCACCTGCTGCTGAGGCACCGAAAACCATATTGATAGCTGCCAGCTCACTCTCTGCCTGAATAAATACTCCACCAACTTCAGGCATCCGCTTTGACATATACTCGGGGATTTCATTCTGGGGCGTAATGGGATAGCCTGCGTAAAACCTGCAGCCAGCCCTTATGGCTGCCTCAGCAATAACCTCATTGCCCTTCATCAAGACCCTTTTATTCATTGATCGACTATCCTGCTGTCTTTCTATCCGTTATCCAAATCTATCTCTGAAGCACGTCGTTTTTTCACAGTCAAAAACACAAGAAAAAATTGTTATCCTTGCATTAAGCAGGACTCGATACTGGCTACAGCTTGGAAATATTTGTGTGTATAATTAAGCTTCCGGGTAAACCCGGTTATGGGAATGCTGCTGAAACTCTTAATCAATAATTTTTGGGACCTTATAAAAGGAGTCTTCCCGTTGTGGCGCATTACTCAGGGCCTCGTCAACCGGCAAAGACTCACCTAATACATCCTCTCTGAAGACATTCTTCAGCGGTATCACATGACTTGTAGGATCAACTTCTGTTGTGTCAAGTTCGTTCAGTTTTTCGATATAATCCAGTATCTTACTCAGCTGAGAGCTATAAAGCTCCTTCTCTTCCTCCGTCAGCCTGAGTCTTGCAAGATGAGCAATATGTTCAACCTCACTGCTGGATAACTTCATAATTCCCTCTCTGCCTCGATATCTTGTTATATTCTTTCCAGATGGGCAAACTTCAGTGCAAGTCTCTTGATTCCCACACCAGGGAAATTTACACAGACCTTCATGTCATCTCCTTCGCCGTAACAGTCTCTCACAACACCAACACCCCACTTCGGATGTTTTACACGACAGCCTGTTTTGTACGGAAGAGCCACACTAACGGGCTTCTTATTCCCGTTGTCCTGTTTCTTCTCCACCGATGTATGCCTGCAGATAGCCTTCTCAATCCAGCGGCAGCAATCCCTGGGGATGTCACGGAGAAATCTTGATGGTTCCTGCTCCTGAAGCTTTGAAAATACCCGTCTCTTTCTTGCTCCGGAAAGAAAGAGCATATCCTTGGCCCTTGTCATACCTACATAAAAGAGCCTTCTTTCCTCACAGAGTTCCTCTTCACTGTCAAAAGATTTAAAGTAAGGAATTAACCCCTCTTCAAGGCCCACGATAAAGACTACGGGAAATTCCAGCCCCTTGGCTGTATGGAGGGTCATTAGCGAAACCCTGTCACCCGGCAGGGCATCATCAAGCCTTGTAATCAGAGAAACGGTGTCAAGAAAGTCTTTCAGACTGCTTCCTTCCGCCGAAGCCATCAGTTCCGCTATATTCTGCAGCCTCTCTTCGGGAAGCCCCTCGGCATACCCTGTCAATTCCACAATCGCACGAATAGTTTCAGGTGGAGACTGTTTCCTCATCCCCGATAGTTCATCAAGCAGTGCAACAAATCCCTTCAGCCTCTCAACAACTCCCTGAGAAGAGGATTTTCCAGAACATATCTGTCTTATGGCATCATAGAGACTGATTCCCTTCTTTTTGGATTCCTGCTCTATCTTGTTAATAGTTGCAGCTCCGATACCCCTCGGAGGGGTGTTGATTATTCTTCTTAAACTCACATTATCATGGGGATTGATTACGAGTCTCAGGTAAGCTATGATGTCTTTTACCTCTTTCCGCTCGTAAAAGCCCAGGCCACCAACAACTCTGTAAGGAATCCTTTCCCTTCTGAGGGCCTCTTCAATCGCCCTTGACTGAAGGTTGATTCTGTAAAGCACAGCAATATCGCCATAGGAATGTTCACCCTTAAGATATATCTCCCTTATAACCTTGGCCACATATTTTGCCTCATCCTCCTCATTTGGCAACCAGTAAAAATGTACCTTTTCTCCTCTTCCCCTTTCTGTCCAGAGGGTCTTTTTCTTGCGTGTCGGATTCCTGGAAATTACGGAGCCGGAAACATCAAGAATATTCTGAGTGCTACGGTAGTTCTGTTCAAGTTTGATTACCTTTACCTCAGGAAAGTCTTCCTCGAATCTGTTAATGTTTTTTACCTCTGCGCCTCTGAACTTGTAGATACTCTGGTCGTCATCTCCAACAGCTGAGATATTTCTGTGGGCAGAGGCAAGAAGCTTTATCAACATATACTGGGCATAATTCGTATCCTGGAACTCATCAACAAGAATATACTTGAATCGATTCTGATATTTTTCGAGTATCTCGGGATAGTCCTGAAATATCTTAACGGTGAGCATAATAAGATCATCAAAATCCAGGGCATTACACTTTTTCAGTTCATCCTGGTACCTGATATAAACCTTTGCAAGCTTTTCGTCAAAACCAAAACCGTCGCCTGAGGCAAGAAACTCCTCAGGTGTTATCATGGAAGCCTTAAGTGCACTGATCCTGGATGTTACTCCTTTGTACAAGGCCTCATAAATGTTCAGTTCCCGAAGGATATGTCTAATGAGACTATGCTGGTCAGTCTCGTCGTAAATAACAAATTCCGGCTTATATCCTAAAACCTTTATTTCTTCTCTTAGGATCCTATTACACTGAGAATGGAATGTACCTATCCAGCAATTTCCCAGATCCTTCGACAGGAGTGCACAAACACGACGCTTCATCTCATCGGCAGCCTTATTTGTAAAGGTAACAGTAAAAATAGAAGAAGGAGAATAATGTTTCTTCTTTGTCAGGTAGGCATATTTGTGCGTAATAAGTCTGGTCTTTCCACTTCCTGCACCTGCTATAACCAAAACAGGGCCCTCAGTATGCAGGAGTGCCTCTTTTTGTTGAGGATTAAGGCAGCCAAGTAAGGTGTCTGTACTCATTTTGTAACTCCTTATTATTTTAAAATAATCTGTTAATACCGTGCAAATCGCTCCTATTCCACAGTAACACTTTTAGCAAGGTTCCTGGGCTGGTCGACATCGCATCCCCTTAAGACCCCTATATGATAAGCCAGTAACTGTAACGGTATAACCATGAGTATTGACTCAAGATACTGGTTGGTTGAAGGAATATTTATAGACTCCACATTCCCAATGGGTTCCTCTGTACTCTTTACAACTATTACCCGGCCTCCCCTGGATTTCACCTCTTCTATATTCGCGTATATCTTCTTTCTGAGTTCGCTCCGCTGAATAAGAAAGAGAACAGGCATCTCTTCATCTATCAGGGCAATAGGACCATGCTTCATCTCACCTGCAGGATAACCCTCGGCATGAATGTAAGATATCTCTTTAAGCTTTAAAGCACCTTCCAGGGCTATGGGATAAAGGATCCCTCTTCCCAAAAAAAAAAAGTCTCTTACCTTAAAGTACCTTTTTGCTACTTCAGCTATAAGGGCCTCATTTTTGAGAATCATTTCTATCTTCTCAGGCAGCAGCGTAGCCTCTCTCAATAGGCTCTCGCAGTGGCTCTGTTCAATCCTGCCCTTTGCAGAGGCAAGCATTATGGCAAACAGATAAAGGGAAAGCAGCTGTGATGTAAACGCCTTGGTTGATGCTACCCCTATTTCCGGCCCAGAATGGGTGAAGAAGACGCTGTCAGCCTCTCTGGCTGAGGTGGAGCCAAGGACATTACAGATGCTGAGGGTTTTTGCGCCAAGGCGGCTTGCCTCACGCTGAGCAGCCAGGGTGTCGGCTGTTTCTCCTGACTGGGTTATTGCAATAAAGAGATCGCCTTCCTGGATGATCGGCTCTCTGTATCGAAACTCTGAAGCCAGATCCACATCAACTGGCACCCGTGCAATCTGCTCTATCATGTATTTACCTGCAAGGGCTGCATGCCAGGATGTGCCGCAAGCAGAGATGGTAACCCGCTTGAGCCTTTTAAGATAGTCTTCGTCAAGACCGAACTCTGCTATATTAACCTTCCAGGACTCCTGGATTATTCTTCCCCTGAGGGTATCAGCAATCGCCCTTGGTTGTTCATATATTTCTTTGAGCATGTAGTGCTTGAACTCTCCCTTGTCTGCCATTGACGGCGACCAGGTGATCTCCTCAATGCTCTTTTGTATACTGTCACCGTTAAGATCCGTTACCCTGTAGCCCTCGGCACTCACCACCACAAGCTCTCCGTCATCAAGAAAGACCACCTTTTTGGTCCTAGTCAGAAAAGCTGGCACATCAGAGGCAAGGTAATATCCATCCTCTCCGATACCGAGGACAAGAGGACTGTCCTTTCTGAGGCCCACCAGTTTGTCAGGCTGGCTCTTTGACAGTACAACCAGTGCATACGAACCTCTCACCCGTTGTATAGCCTTCCGAAGGGCTTCATCAAGGGGCAGATCTCTATGATAGCGATCAATGAGATGGCACAAAACCTCGGTATCTGTCTCCGAACTGAAGGTGTATCCTTCTCTGAGGAGTTCCTCCTTCAGTTCCTGATAGTTCTCGATAATTCCGTTGTGAACAAGGACAACAGTCTCGGAGTGATGAGGATGGGCATTGTACTCCGAAGGCACACCGTGAGTGGCCCATCTGGTATGACCTATGGCTATCCTGGATGATGGCTTCTCTGTATACAGAATGGATTCCAGATCCCTGATCTTTCCCTTACATTTTTTTATCTCCACACCCGTACCGTTAAAATATGCCACTCCGGCCGAGTCATATCCCCTGTACTCCAGATGCCTTAAGCCGTTAATTACCACATTAACCGCATCTGCGCTGCCTATGTATCCTATAATTCCACACATTTTACTTTCTCTTTTTCCTTTTCTTGACCCAGCCTTTGATATTGCTCTGCCTAACCCTTGTTAGTGCCAGTGCATCTTCAGGAACATCCTCTGTTATGGTTGAGCCGGCACCTACGTATGCGCCTTTTCCAACCCTGACAGGAGCAACCAGCTGGGTATCACTGCCGATGAAGACGTTGTCTTCAATTAATGTTTTATGCTTTTTTACTCCGTCATAGTTGCAGGTAATAGTGCCTGCCCCGATGTTTACGTTCTCACCCACCACGGCATCACCGATATAGCTGAGATGCTGGGCCTTTGTTCCCTTTCCGATTTCTGATGCCTTTATCTCGACAAAGTTGCCTATCCTGCTCTGGCTTCTAAGAAGGGTTTCAGGCCGCAACCTTGCAAAGGGACCAATTATCACGTTCGATTCAATAGCAGCAGACTCTATCACTGTGTTATCCTTTATCACAACATTGTCTCCGATGGTACTATCTGTAATTCTTACGTTCGGATAAATTACACACCCCTTTCCCAAGGTAGTCATTCCTTCTATATGAACATTGGGATAGATGAGACAGCCCGAGCCTATTCTGACGTCAGGATGAATATACACACTGTTTTCATCCATAAAGGATACATCTCTTGCGAGCCAGTATCTGACCATGCGAACCCTGAGAATTCTCTGCGCCTTCATCAACTCCTCTTTTGTGTTTATTCCAAGGAACTCCTCCTCATCGCCAAGGGGATAAACACCGCATCTGTATCCTTTCTGAGAGGCCAACTCCAACAAATCCGTGAGATAGTATTCCGCCTTGATAGAATCCTTCTTTATCCTCCTGAGCAGGGGTAACACCCTGGTATTCAGAAGATATACTCCGCTGTTAACCTCCTTGATAAGACGTTCCTGTTCAGTGGCGTTCTTCTCCTCTATAATCCGTATTGGTCTACGGCGTGAATCACGGACAATCCTTCCGTATCCGTAGGGCTGTTCAGTAATAAAAGAGATGATACTGAGATCGTTTCTGGCACGTCTGTGCTTTGTTACGAAACTCTTCAACGTCTTGGTTGTTATCAAAGGGGTATCTCCATTTAAGACAAGTATATCGCCGTCAACTCCTGAAAGTCTCCTGGTTCCGCTCAGAAGGGCATGTGCCGTTCCAAGGGGGGTGGGCTGAATGGCGAATTCCACAACTCTATCTTTAAGCGAGTCCTTCAGGGCATCAATGTTGTGCCTGCCAGCTACAACAACTGTCCTGTGGGCTCCGAGGGTATCCACAACCCTGACTATATATTCAAGCATGGGAATACCGTTCAATCTATGTAGCACTTTGGAAATCGAGGACTTCATCCTTGTTCCCAACCCTGCAGCCAGTATCACACATGAGAGTCTCTTTACACTCATCGCATTAACCTTACCCTGACCTTAAAGGTGCGAATCCTGTTGTCCCTGATCACCTTTACAATAACCATATCGCCTTCATCCTTTCCTCTGAGAGCCCTTTTGATATCCTCCATGGCCCTCACTTTCCGCCCATCCATCTCTATGATTATATCCCCTCCAAGATAGACTATAGTTCCGCTAATCTCTACAGGAACACTTCCGCCCCTGATGCCAGCCTTTGCCGCCGGACCTCCCGGTATTACTTCTGACACAAGGATTCCCTCTTCCACCCTAAGCCCCAGGGCACGGGAAAGCTCCTTCCATAGAGGAACACCGATAATTCCTAACCACGGCCTTCTAACCCTGCCATAACGGATGAGGTCCGGGATCAGGTCCCTTGCCGTGTTTACGGGAATGGCAAATCCGATCCCGATATTTCCGCCTGAAGGAGTAAATATGGCTGTATTGATACCGATCATTCGTCCAGAGGTATCAATCAGAGGACCACCGGAGTTTCCTGGATTAATCGGAGCATCTGTCTGAATAACGTTCTCTATTACTCTTCCCCCCTCCGTGGTCAACGGTCTGCCCAGGGCACTGATTATGCCTGTGGTCAACGTAGAGTTCAGCCCAAAAGGGTTTCCAATGGCATAAACTTTCTGTCCCACCTGGAGAGAGTCGGAGTCACCTAACTTCAGGGGCTTTAGCCTCTTTTTCGGATTTATTTTAATTACAGCAAGATCATTATCCGGATCCGCTCCAACAAGGCGAGCAGAATATTTTGAGCCATCCGAGAGGGTTACCGTTATCTCCGACGCCCCCTCAACCACATGATAGTTTGTAAGTATATATCCTGTAGCGTCTATAATTGAACCCGAACCGGCACCCTTCTGAGGATAAATCGAAAAGAAGTCTCTTATCAGAGTGGTAGTGGTTATGTTTACAACAGAGGGACTAACCTCTTTATAGACCTTAATGTTTATCTCTTCCTCTTTTGTAAGGGCATAGGCGGAGAAGGCAAAAGAAAAGAGAAAGGATACAATAAGCACGACTTTCACAAAAGATGTTTTATCCATATCAGTTTGTCCCCTCCCTAAAAAGTCCCCTGGGACAGATTCACTTCTCGACCCCGGCCATTACTTCGTCAGGCAAGTCAAAGTTAGCGTAAACATTCTGGACATCATCGTGGTCCTCAAGGACCTCCATCAACTTTAACATCTTCTCTGCCGTCTCCCCCTCTAAAGAGACATATGATTTAGGAAGCATTGTTATCTCTGCAACTTCTATTTTTACTCCCTTTTCTTTTAATCTGTCTCTAACCTGCTGCAAATCCTCTGAAGCGGTAATAATTTCGTAGTTTTCCTCTTTGGGATCGTTCTTCATATCCTCTGCACCGGCCTCTATTATCAGATCCATAAGAGTTTCCTCATCTATGGTCGATTTGTTCACCAGAATATATCCCTTTTTTTCAAAAATCCATGACACACATCCTGCCTCACCAAGACTTCCGCCATGTTTGCTCATCAGGTGTCTGATTTCAGAGACGGTTCTGTTCTTGTTATCCGTCAACACCTCAATGAGCATTGCAACTCCGCCAGGGCCATAGCCTTCGTACATGGCCTCTTCGTATGCAGCACCTGGAAGCTCACCGGTGCCTTTCTGGATAGCCCTTTTGATATTGTCCTGAGGCATATTAGCCTCTTTGGCCTTCTCTATGGCTGTTCTGAGACGGGGATTCATGGAGGGGTCTCCTCCGCCAAGGCGTGCTGCAACGGAAATCTCTTTTGCCAGCTTGGAAAAGAGCTTCCCTCTTCTGGCATCCACTATCGCCTTCTTATGCTTTATCTGTGCCCACTTTGAGTGGCCAGCCATCAGTTCCTCCCTTTGCTGAACATTGTATTGGACAGATTACTGTCTGGCTATTAAGATATTGAAGCCTTTCAGAGATTTTATCAGATCTCCCCTCTGCACTCTCCTTAGTAATACCCTGATGTAGGCCCGTAAAAAACGAGATAAAAAAATATCCCGGACAAGTCTCTTATTAGAGGTTGGATGCGTTTCTTCAGAGGAATTCTTCGGCTCCATTGCTATCTCAATATTATCTGCTAAGCCAACTTGCAAACATCCCTCGTTCAATTTTAAGGCAAGCCCATTTATCTTTGCATAAGTCATTACATCCTCTATGGTTGACACAGAAAGCACCCCAGGTGCTACATCGAAAGTATTAAGGAGGAGAGATGCCCTTAAATCAAGCATGATTATCTATCATAACCTCTATAGCCCTTTACTGTCAAGGATTCTGGCATAAAGGGTTCACCAAAACAGTCCTTTGAAGCGTATAAAGGTATTGAACGTTAAAGAAAATTTCAAGAAAAACCTTTACAATTATAAGCCATTCATGTATAATTCATAGGGAGGTAAAGATGTCTCAAAAGAAGATACTCATCGTTGATGATACAAAGATATTTCAGGATATTTACAGAAACCTGTTAATGCCCGAGGGGTTTAAAGTAAAGGTAGCAAGTAACGGGATGGATGCTCTTAAGACTATCAACACAGAAAAACCTGACCTTATTCTTCTTGATCTCAATATGCCTGTTATGGATGGCTTTAAGGTATTACAGTCAATCAAGTCAAACCCTGATCTTTCTTCCATTCATGTGCTTGTTCTCTCGTCAAGGGGCCTTCCAGAAGAGATTGAAAAGGCATTTGATCTTG
>JALUAR010000134.1 GCA_027050975.1 Thermodesulfovibrio sp. | reverse complement strand
AGATAACCTTAAAATTATCTGTCTGGCGGCGGTAGTAATTCTTGCAGTTAAACCTCAACAAATGGAGGATGTTCTCACAGTAATAAAGGAATCAATTAAACCGAAGCATCTTATAATCTCAATAGCCGCAGGCATAAGGCTTTCCTTTTTAATGGACAGTCTCTCCACTGACAGGGTTGTAAGGGTTATGCCCAACACTCCAGCACTCATAGGAGAAGGAATAAGTGTTCTCACCTTCGGAAAGGGTGTTGGAAAGAGAGACCGAAAGCGCGCCGAAGATATCTTCTCTGCCACAGGCAGGGTTCTTGTTATGGATGAGGCAAAAATGGATGTTGTGACAGCCCTGAGTGGAAGCGGGCCGGCTTTCTTTGCATACTTCATTGAGTCCATGGCTGAGGCAGGGCTGAGGATGGGACTTGGTTATTCCGAGGCATTGGAACTCACTCTTCAGACAGCCCTTGGCACTGTAAAAATGATAGACAAAGGCATAAGCACTGACGAACTAAAAAGAATGGTTACATCTCCTGGTGGCACAACAGCCGAGGGGCTCTTTGTGTTTGACCATGGTAGTGTTAAGGCAGTAATAAAAGAGGCTATAGAGGCAGCAACTCTAAAAGCAGAAGAATTGAGTAGGAGGTAACGATGTTTATTCTTGGCAATCTGTTTATAGCAATAGGGAATGTTCTGGATATTCTTCTTAGTATCTATATGTGGGTAATAATTATAGCGGCATTGGTAAGCTGGGTGAATCCGGATCCTTACAACCCGATAGTCCGCTTTCTCTACGGAGTAACAGAGCCTGTTCTCCGTCCTATAAGAAGACGGCTTGGAATCTTTGGCGGAATAGATTTCTCTCCCTTAATCGTGATTCTTGCCATTCTCTTTACCCGATACTTCCTTGTAAATAGCCTTATAGAATTAGGATATAAATTGAAAGGAGGCGTGCTATGAGAATAACACCCCTTGATATTCAGCAAAAACAGTTTCCAATAAGATTCAGGGGTTTTGATGTAGAAGAGGTCTACGCCTTCCTGGAGGTAATAAGGGAAGAGATGGAGGATCTCCTGAGAGAGAATGCTTCGTTAAAAGAACAGGTGCACAGGACAGAACAACAGCTTCAGGAATACAGGGAAATGGAAAACACCCTCAGAGAAACATTGATGACTGCACAGCAGATGGTAGAGGACTACAAGACAAACGCCCGCAAAGAAGCGGAACTGATAATCCGGGAGGCAGAGCTAAAGGCAGATGCCATGATAAAGGAAGCACAGGAGAAGGTTGTAAAAATTCATGAAGACATAGTTGATTTAAAGGGCATAAGACGTCACTTCAAGGAGGAACTCAAGAGACTTATCGAGAGCCATCTGAGAATGTTAGAGTTTGATGAAGTGAGAGAGGCTGAGGCACGTGAGCCAGAGCCTGAGCCAGAACCCGAAACAGAGCATGATCCGGAAATCAGCCAGCCCTACATACTACCCCCTGACGAGGAGAGCGAGGGTGAAATACAGAACTATTAAGGGTGTACAGGACATACTGCCTCCGGATACTCTGCTGTGGCAACATGTTGAGGCAACGGCACAGGAGATTTTTGCTCTGTACGGGTTTCAGGAGATCAGAACACCTATTATCGAGTTTACGGAACTTTTTGTCAGAAGCATCGGAGAGAATACGGACATCGTAGAGAAGGAGATGTATACCTTTGAAGACAGGGCAGGCAGAAGCATCACTCTACGTCCAGAAGGAACAGCCTCCGTTGTAAGGGCATATATCCAGAATCATCTTTACAACCTTCCGGCACCACAGAAGTTCTTCTATAAAGGCCCGATGTTTCGCTATGAGCGTCCTCAGAAGGGCAGATACAGACAGTTCCACCAGATTGGTGTGGAGGCCTTTGCAGTAGATGACCCGCGAATGGATGCAGAAATCATAGAGATGCTTCACCTGTTACTTGATCGTCTTGGTCTTGGAAATCTGAACACAGAGGTAAACTCCATAGGCTGTCCGAATTGCAGACCTGTGTACAGGGACAAACTCATTCAGTATTTAAAGGACAGGATTGACTCTCTGTGTGCGGACTGTCAGAGGAGATATGAGGTCAATCCTCTGAGGGTGCTGGACTGCAAAGTACAAGGATGCAAAGCAGCGGTTAAGGATGCTCCCAGAATAACGGATTTTCTTTGCAATGACTGCAAGGAGCATTTTGAAAAATTTCTTTCCTATCTCAAGGCCCTTGAAATACCTTTCACCATAAACACCTCAATGGTGAGAGGGCTTGATTATTACACAAGGACCACATTTGAGGTCACCACAGAGAGCCTTGGTGCTCAGAATGCTGTTGCTGCAGGCGGAAGATATGACGGGCTTGTTAAGGAGTTTGGCGGGCCTTCAACTCCGGCAATCGGATTCGCCATAGGTATGGAAAGGCTCATCACTCTACTGAAAGACAGTAAAGAGCCACCCGCCTTCTGTCCAGATGTATATATTGTCACCCTCGGAGACAATGCCGAAGAAAAGGCTTTTGGTATTGCCTCTGCTCTCAGAAAAGGTGGCTTCAGTACAGAACTTTCCTACAAAGGTGGCTCCCTGAAGAGTCAGCTCAGAAGGGCAGACAGGTTAAAGGCAAAGGTAGCCATTATAATCGGAGAGGATGAACTTGCAAAAGGAGTTGCAGTGTGTAAGCGACTTAGCGACGGCATGCAGATAGAGGTTGCCCTTGATGAGATTCCAAAATCCCTGGAAGGTCTTTTGCACTCTCCACCCATTAGTGTCCGGTAAAAAATTGATAAACACTCTACAGAGGGCAGTATGAAGTTCTATTTCTGTTCTAAATTCCACGGCCCCCTTCTTGTGGGCATCTTGAGGGCTTTCCGCAGGAGTTTAAGAAACTCCTTCCTTGGTATCTCCTTTGCTCCGAAACGGATCAGATGCTCAGTAGTGACCTGACAGTCTATCATCAGGAATCCCCACCTTTTCAGCTGCTCTACCAGAGCCACAAATGCCACCTTTGAGGCATTACTCATTCTGGTAAACATGGACTCTCCAAAAAATGCTCCACCCAGGGATACACCATATAACCCTCCAACAAGCTCATCCTCGAACCATGTCTCTACAGAATGGGCAAAGCCAAGCCGGTGAAGCTCAATGTAAGCATCTATCATCTCACGGGTGATCCAGGTACCGCCATCCTTTTCTCTATGAACCCTGGCACAGGAGGTGATAACCTCTTCAAATGCCCTGTCCATGGTTACGGTATACAGGTTCTTTTTTATAAACTGTCTGAGGCTACGAGAGACATTAAGCTCATCCGGCAGCAGAATGAGCCTCGGGTCAGGAGACCACCAGAGTATGGGAGAGCCTTCGGAATACCAGGGAAATATTCCCATCTTGTAGGCAAGAATCAGACGTTCTGGCGAAAGGTCTCCTCCCACTGCAAGGAGACCATCCTCCTCTGCAAGGTCAGGTGTGGGGAATACAGGATATTCAGTCAGTTGGTAGACAGGCATTGATTTAAATGTAGAGTTGTCTTTTTATTTCAGAATTTTTTGGTTAAATATTATCGCTGAATTTGTGTTATCTGAAACCTCAGGCTATCGTTCTCCAAATCAACATATACTCTACCCCCGCCTCTCAGTCTGCCAAAGAGAATTTCGTCGGTAAGAGGGTCTTTTATCTCGGTCTGGATCACCCTTGAAAGGGGTCTTGCACCGTATTTGGGGTCATATCCCTTCTGAGCAAGATATCTACGGGCAGACTCTGAAAGCTCTATGTTCACCCTTTTGTCCTGCAGCTGTTTCTGGAGTTCGTTGATAAATTTATCCACAACCTGTTCCATAACCTCAGGGCTGAGAGGATTGAATGAAATAATTGCATCAAGGCGATTCCTGAACTCGGGACTAAAAAGTCTGTTAATAGCATCCCGGCTCTTTGCCCGGGCATCAGAGGCTCTGTCTCCGAAACCAATAACATTTCTGTCCATCTCCCGGGCACCTGCGTTGGAGGTCATGATGAGTATAACGTTCCTGAAATCAGCCTTTCTTCCTGTATTGTCCGTCAAAGTGGCATAGTCCATTATCTGAAGGAGTATATTAAATATATCTGGATGGGCCTTCTCTATCTCGTCAAGAAGCAGTACCGCATAGGGATGTTTTCTGATTGCCTCTGTAAGAAGTCCGCCCTGATCAAAACCAACATACCCTGGAGGGGCACCAATCAGTCTTGCAACTGCATGCTTTTCCATGTACTCACTCATATCAAACCTGATAAACTTCACACCAAGAATATTTGCCATCTGACGAGAGACCTCGGTCTTACCCACACCGGTTGGCCCGGTAAAGAGAAAGGAGCCTATGGGCCTTTCAGGTGAACCAAGACCTGCACGGCTTCTTTTGATGGCGGAAACAAGGCCTTTTATCGCCTCATCCTGACCATACACAACCCTCTTCAACTCCTCCTCAAGCACCTGAAGTCGCTTCACATCAGAACCGGAGATAGTCTTGGACGGTATTTTTGCAATACCTGCAACC
This sequence comes from Thermodesulfovibrio sp., assembly GCA_027050975.1. GTDB lineage: Bacteria > Nitrospirota > Thermodesulfovibrionia > Thermodesulfovibrionales > JdFR-85 > JALUAR01. Next base: position 10,256 of record JALUAR010000134.1, on the reverse strand, counting down.
ACCTTCTCAATCTCTCTTACACCTATGGTTCTTCTGCCTTTTGCCTTTGATGTGAGTTTCAGTATCGCACCTGCCTCGTCAATCACATCTATTGCCTTGTCAGGCAGAAATCGGTCATTGATATATTTGGCTGACAGTTCTGCCGCAGCCCTCAGGGCAGCATCCGTATATCTTACGCCATGAAATTTTTCATAATAATCCTTGAGACCTTTCAGGATCTGCACAGTCTCAGGAATACCCGGCTCATCAATCTCGATCTTCTGGAACCTGCGGGAAAGAGCCCTGTCTTTCTCAAAGTAGTTCCTGTACTCTTCGTATGTGCTTGCACCGATACATCTGAGCCTGCCGGAATTAAGTATCGGCTTCAGAATGTTTGATGCATCCAGGGAGCCTCCGCTTGTTGCACCAGCGCCCACCACTGTATGGATCTCATCTATAAAGAGCACCGCTCCTTTTATCTTCTCCAAAGCCTTTATGGTTGCCTTCAGCCGCGCCTCAAACTCACCTCTGTACTTTGTACCTGCTATCAATGCACCCATATCAAGAGCAAAGATCTGAGTATCTTTAAGTGCATCAGGAACCTCACCCTTGGCGATCTTCAGGGCAAGTCCTTCCACAATGGCTGTCTTTCCCACACCAGGCTCACCCACAAAGACAACATTGTTCTTTCTCCTTCTGCTCAGGACCTGTATAGCTCTCTTTAGCTCCCGATCTCTGCCTACAAGAGGATCAATCTCACCCTGTCGGGCTTTTTCTACAAGATTAACTGTAAATGCCTTCAGTGGATCACGTGATACACGCTGTCTTTCCTCCCTTGACTCATAAGCATCTTCGTCATCCTCATGGAATGGCTCATCCAGGCGAGATACCCCGTGGGATATGTATTCAAGTACGTCAAGCCTGCCTATGCCTTCCTCTTCGAGGAAATGGACAGCAAAAGACTCCTCCTCAAGAAACATTGATGCAAGTATATCCCCTGCATCGGCATAAGGTTTTTCTGCTGAACGAACATGCTCAATAGCACGGTGTATAACCCTGTTGAAGGCAACGGTGGGATGAGGATAATATTCCATCTCTTTAGGAACTGTAGGAACATGTCTTTTGAAGAAATCCTCAAGCCTATTTCTGAGCCTCTTTATATTACCTCCGCAGTTTACAATAATATCCCTACCCCTCTCATCATTGATGACTGCAAAGAGGAGGTGTTCGATCGTCAGGAACTCATGTCTCCTCTTTCTTGCATACTCTATGGTATCTTCGATTGTGTTTTCCAGTTCTCTGCTAAGCATTACTCTCTCTCCATTATGCATCTTAAAGGATATTGATTCTTTCTTGCCAGGTCATGTACCATGGACACCTTTGTCTCAGCTATCTCCTTTGTATAGACTCCGCAAACCCCCATTCCGCGCTGGTGTACATGAAGCATGATACGTACAGCCTCTTCGTGAGGCTTATGAAAGACCGTCTCAAGGATATAAACCACAAAGTCCATAGTTGTATAATCATCATTCAGAAGCAGAACCTTATAAAGACGAGGTCGCCTCGTCTTCTTTTTAGGTTTTACCTCCTGTATCTCATCAAGCTCTCTCTCTATTCTGCCCATCGATCTGTCCTCTTGTTATCAAAAGATTGAAGGCTCTACACGGAATTAACCATCCCTCACGAGGTCAGATAAAGTGTATATTTATATTTTATCATAAAAGACACCCTTCAATATCTCAACACCCTGCGTCTGTACAACAGGACTCCTGCCCCCATCAAAATACCTCCTATCAGTATGAGCTTGAGCATCTTAGGGATTAACAGTTCCATATCTGCACCGCGGATCAATATGCTCAGACCAATATCCATGAACTGCTTAAGGGGAGAGACCCTTGTGGCAGCCCTGAGCCAGTCAGGCAGTGCCTCTGGTGGCACCCATCCACCCGAAAGAAGCAGCATGGGAGCAAATATCACAATTGTCAGCATGCCTATCTGACTGAACCTCCTTGCTATTGAGGCAATGATAAAGGCAAGTCCGGTGGTGGAGATGGTGTAAATGAAACTTGTCAGGAGAAACTCCAAAAGCCCTGCCTTCAGGGGAAAATCCAGCCATAACCTGAGCACAAAGATGTAACTCAGACCAATAACCGTCAGAAGAAAGATCATCCCCCCTGCCATCTTTACAAGAATCAGTCTCCTTATACTCAGAGGTGATATGAGTATCTGTTCAATGGTGCCATACTCCCGTTCGCGAATAAGAAGCGCCGCAGGAAGTATCATCCCTATCAGCGTAATCACCATAAAGAACTCGTTCAGGCCCTCATAGATGTCATCCCTTGCCTCGGGATTAAAAAATATTCTACTCTTCAGCTCCAGAGGATGATAGAGTCTGACACCCTCCCTCCATGCCTGCCGCCTTACAATCTCAAAGGAGTAGTCATTGAGCACTCTGGTAAGATAGGCGGAACTCAGATAGGCTGCAGAACTCTGCGTGCCATCAACAAGCACCTGTACTGTAGCAGAACCTCGATATAGCTGTTTTTGAAAATCCGAAGGGATAATCAATGCAAGAACCACTTCGGAGTTATTCATCATCCTGTTAATCTCAGCCCTGTCATTAATCAGCCGTGGACTGCCGAAGGCAGGAGGCTTGAGTCTGCTTATAAGGTCTCTGCTTTCCGAAGAGTGGTCCTCATCAAACACGGCAATTGAAACATTCTCTGGAATCAATTGGAACCCCTTCGCCGCAAGAAAGATATCAAGAGTAAAGGCATAAATGATAAAAATAAGCAGACCCTTGTCACGAAGGATATGTAGAAGTTCCTTTTTAATGAGCACCCACATATCAGGCTTCCCTCTTTTTGAAGAGCTTAATAGAGAGTGAAAATAATCCGATAAAGTATAGTATCAACAGAGCAAATTGAGGCAGCATCTCAGCTATTGAAAGCCTTTTGAGATACACACCATGGATTATCTTCATAAAGTGCATGGTAGGATAGATGTAGGCCATCATCTTTCCCTCTGTACCCAGGTTTGACACCGGAATCAAAAGCCCTGAGTACAGAAACGCAGGAATAACGGTAATTATAAGAGTTACTATCTGCGCGGAAACAACGGTTCGTGTTACAGAGGATATCAAAAGCCCGATTGAAACATTGATAAGCACGTACACCAGGGCTCCCGGAATCAGATCAAGAAGATTTCCCTTCATTGGAATATGAAACAGCACCTTAACCGTAAATACAACTATAAAGAAGTTAATGGAGGAAATAATCATGTAGGGGATTATCTTTCCTATGAGAAACTCTATCTTTCTCACGGGAGTGGAGTAGATATTATAAATGGTTCCGAATTCCTTTTCTCGGGCAATCGCAATGGCTGTAAGTACAGCAGGATTCACAAGCAACACTATTGCAATCAACCCCGGCACAAGGGCATAACTGCTCTTTAAGGACTCATTGAAGAGATATCTGGTCTCAACCCTTACAGGGCTGCTTCTGATTTCAAGCCCTCTTTTCTGAAGTGCCTCTTGCTGCAGCATCTCACTGAATGAACCTATTATTGCCTCTGCATATCCCTTGACAGTCAGGGATGTGTACGGATAGCCACCGTCAATAAGGATCTGTACCTCTGCTGTTTCTCCCTTGAATATTCTTCTGGAAAAATCAGGCGGAATAACGAGAACAGCCCTCAGCCTGCCTGTACTTAAGAGTTTCTCAGCCTCTTTCGGATCGGAAACATTCCCCTGCAGATTAAAATACCTTCCCACGAATTTATCTACAAGATCCCTGCTCAATCGAGTCCGGTCATAATCGATGTATGAAAAAGGCATATTCTCTATATCCAGACTTATGCCGTAGCCAAAGACAACAAACATAATGAACGGAACCAGGAAGGCCAGAAGCAGAAAAAGCCTGTTTCGCCATATCTCCTTTATCTCTTTAATTGCTATGGCATATATACGATTCAAGGTATAACTTTGTACGAGGCTGATCTGCCGAGTGACTTATCTAAGGTCACCGTCGTTTCACAGCCGATAGATTTATTGATTCTTCCTATCATGTAATCAGCAAAATCACCTTCAAAAAATTCCCGATCCCGGTAGTAAAGAAAAAACGACAAACTCCTATGAATCTTTTCGCTGGATCTGGGTTATTTACAACTGCAAATTATCTATAAACACATCCTCCATTGGGGGCTTTATCTTTCTTATGTAATGATAACCTATACCTTGCTCCTTTAGCATCTCTTCTAATCGTTTCTCATCAATCCCCTTTTTCCAGAGGTGATACCGCCTGCCAAAGGGCACGATAGAGACACCTCTATTCGTGAAGAACTCCTCTCTTACAGGTGCTGCTGGATAAATCTCAAACACATCACCATGCACCTTCCTGAAGGCATCTCTCAACACCTCCGGCTTATCCAGAGCAATGATCCTTCCTTCATCCATAATAGCCACACGGTCACAAAAGTCAGCCTCGATGAGATTATGGGTGGTAACAATCACTGTTGTGCCGAGTTCTCCAGAAAGCATCCTGATAAACTGCCAGAATGACCTTCTTGCAACCGGATCAACTCCTGAGGTGGGCTCATCAAGAAAGAGCACGGAAGGCAGATGAATGGTAGCACAGCCAAGGGCGAGCCTCTGTTTCATTCCCCCAGGCAGGGCCTTCACCAGAGCGTTTTCATATCCTCCCAGGCCGGAGAATCGGATTATCCATTCCATTCTCTTTGTAAGCAGCCCTCTTTTTAATCCGTATATGCTGCCATAAAGCTGAATATTCTCTTTTACAGTGAGGTCACCATACAGAGAAAATATCTGTGACATATACCCTATCCTGTATCTTAACTGCGCACTGCCTGGCGTTAACCCTGCAAGTACTATATCTCCCTTATCCGGCTTAAGCAGTCCCACCATGCATTTTATAAGTGTTGTTTTGCCTGCTCCGTTTGGCCCTAAGAGTCCGAATATCTCACCAGGTCTGATCGTTAACGAGACCTTGTCAAGGGCCCTGAAATCTCCGTAATATTTTGTAACTTCATTCACAACAATCTCTCTGTCTCCGTCAAAGGTATCAGCCTCAGGTGGCAATTCTGTCTCTCCGGCTGACTCACCTGCCTCTGTAAGCAGACCAAAGAATGCATCCTCAAGCCCCCCATTTTTCTCCATAAGCCTCTCTGGAGGGCCTTTATATATACTCCTGCCTTTGTGAAGGAACATTATCAAGTGGCATCTCTCTGCCTCATCCATGTAGGAGGTACCGAATATTATTGTGGTACCAGACTCTGTGAGGTACTCGTTCAGTATATCCCATAGCTGCCGCCTTGACAGCGGGTCTATTCCTGTGGATGGTTCATCAAGAATAAGGATCTCGGGCATGGATATAAGGGAACAACAGATACCCAACTTCTGTTTCATTCCTCCTGAAAGATGTCCGGCAAGCCTCTGCCTGAAAGGCTCCAGCCCCGTTGCCTTTAGGAGACGCTCTTTTCTCTTTTTTACCATATCCGCTGGCACCTTCTTTAGAGAGGCAAAGAAGTCTATGTTTTCCTCTACTGTTAGCTCCGAATAAAGATTCTGCCCGATTCCCTGGGGCATAAAGCTCAGTTCGCTCTTTATCAACTCGGGATTATCTGAGAGTTCATGGCCTTTGTACCGCACACTTCCACTGTATCTGAGAATTCCCGAGCATATCTTTAGAAGGGTACTTTTGCCTGCACCATCAGGGCCGATAATGCCTGTTATTTCAGAGGGGGAGATATCAAGGTCAATACCCTTTAGGGCTGGAGTCTTTTTGTAGTCCTTACGGATGTCTCTTAAACTGATTATAGACCCGGGCATCAGGTATATTATACTTCCCTTGCCCCTCCCTATCAAGGAAAGGAAACTCCTATAGTTATAAAGGGGAAATACCGAAGGAGGGCTACTTGCCAGATGCATCAATTTTCACATCCACAGGCATTCCCTTTTTTAATAGCCTGTAAAGCTCTTTGTCCTCTGATGGGAAGCATATCTTTGTGGCAAAGACCTCTTTAACCCTCTCCTGCCTGGACTGCACCTCCTTGGGTGTAAACTCTGCCTTGTCAGAGATATGGCAGATAACCCCTTTAATGGCCTTTTCAGGATAGGTATCGGTATAGACATCAACCTCCATTCCGAGACTGACTCTTCCTAAATATGGCTCAGGAAGATAGGTCTTTACATAGAGGGATTCCGGGTTTATCATAACCCCGATAACACCACCGGCATTTACGAACTCACCTGGCTCTGAAACCTTTCTGAGTATCACTCCGTCAGAAGGTGCCTTTACCACAGAGTATGAAAGCCTCAGTTGTGCCTGCTTTAGCTTCTCTTTAAAAGCCTCAAGGCTTGCCCGGAGCGCCTCGATCTCACGGGTCTTTGCCTTCACCATCTCCTCCTCAGCCCTGGCCTGCCTTACCATAATCTCCGCCTCAGCCACTGCCTCCACAGCTGCATTAAACTCCTCCTTTGCAAGGCTGTAGGCAAGCCTTATCTCCTCGAACTTATCCTCAGGTATAACCTCCTTCTTTAAAAGTGACTCGTATCTCTTATATCTGAACTCCTCCCTTCTGAGTTTTGCTTTTGCCTGTCTTTTCCGTGCCCTGGCGATTGATAGGGCCTTTTCAGCTCTGCCGATTCCCTGGTACACCCTTTTTTTCAGATACTCAAGTGTGCTCTCCTGAGCCTGTATCCTTGCCTTTATTGTCTTGAGATTTTTTCTGATTTCATTACGCATTGCCTCTAACTCCTCAGCCTCTACAGTGGCAACCACTGCTCCCTTCTTTATCCACATTCCGTCTCTTATAAAGACCTCTTTTAACCTGCCTGGAATTCTCGCAGACAGTATTATCTCATCAGCCTCTACACGACCACTGATTATGAGGGCTTCCTCTTTGTTTTTACCAAAGTAATTAGAGACTATGAAGACACCAAATATGATCAGTCCTATAAGGAACCCGAACACCAAAAATCTCTTTGCCATAAAGGAATTATACAACAGTTTCATGATGGTTTTGTAAGAAAAATTGGTAGGTTTTTAGGTATAATTATTTATATCCACTGCCAGGGTAGCTCAGCCGGTAGAGCAGCTGATTCGTAATCAGCAGGTCGTGGGTTCGAGTCCCATCCCTGGCTCCATCTATTCCCTTTCCCAGGAGGTAGCAGCCATGACAGAGGCAGTCCTTCTTATTATTTCAGGTATCTTAATTGGCCTCTTTCTGGGATATCTCTTGATTAAAAAGGCCCGTTTGAAGAGGATCTCCGGAGAAGAATTTTCACTCACCCTTCCACTGATTGGCGAGAGAGTTACTTTACCCTACATTTCACCCAAAGGGGTATTTACCGAAGAGTTTCTGGACCTTCAGAGGCGCCTGAACAGGTTGAAAACTCTTATTGACATAGAGAAAGTCTTCCAGTATGCTGATAGATTCGGTGTTGATTATATCAGTACAGAGGGTGATATGCCGGATGGATCATGGAGTAAAGGAAGATATGCCTTCTGCAACATGAGCAGAAGTCACAAAAGAGAATTTTCCATCTATCTGAATCCTGATATAGAGACTGAAATTGCCTCTGTAAATCTCACAAAAGAGCTTAATACATATATCAGTCCCAAAGATGTGTATCCCTTTGTTTTTCTTCATGAGGTGGGGCATACTTCACGGGCTGGCAACAAAAACTTTTTTGCCGCTGTTCTGAATCATACAATATCAGGTGACAGGCACTCCCTCTCGAAAAGAAGAGACCTTTTCAGATTAAAAGGAAAGATTGAGGAGTTTGCTGACAGATTTGCCCTGAAAGAACTGAAAAGCTGGAAACAGTCTTGTTAAATTAATACTCTCTCCAGCTCATGGGAACAGCATTTTCCGAGGCATAATTTTGAAGCCTGTAAAAGAGCTTCTCAGCCTCTCTGAACTGCTTCTCTGCAATGGGTTTTAACCTTTTTCGCAGATCCTCATTAATCTCTTCCCTGTCTATAGATTCAAGAAGGTTCTTCCAGTATCTTCTCATATAACTGAATCGCCTGAAGTTGGCTCTCCACCATTGCTCGTCATGCCCGCCAGGCATATCAGCTCTGACTGGATTCTTTTCAAAGATAAGCACCTGTTTTTTGCTATCGATATAGATGGAGTAGTTGGACATAAAGTCCATACCCAGAAGCCCTTCAAAAGCTGTAGAGAAACTCTCCGTGATAGTGACAGGCACGAACTCCTCTCTCAATCCATCAACACTAACACTATCAAGAATGGTGATTATGGCCGGAGTTGAGCCGCCGATTCCTCTGGCCTGCCATATCATCTTGCCTTCATCCCTTTCAAAGATTCCGAGCTTTTCAGCCACCTTGTATGAGATCAGCATTCCCACTGCACCTGTGTCAAGGGCCATGGGCACGGTAACAGAGTCGTTCAGAGTAACCGGAATGATTATCCTTCTCACATCACCTTCGAAAGCCGTATAAGGAACAGTGTGCCTTTGTTTTGACTCCGGAGCTTCACCTTCACTTACTGTCTCCAGGGAATCGTTTTCCTCAGAGCCCTCGTCACGGTAAATAGCCCCTCCGGAATCATATCTGTAACGGTCGAGATCCTCATTGGTGAAGTAAGGGACATTCGAGCCGGTTTCTTCTGCTACAGCCATAATGGCAGGAGCCGAAATAAGGATAAAAAACAGCAGGATTCGGAGAATTAGCCTCATGTTTTTAATATATACGATGTCTTCCTGTCTTGACAATTGTTTTTCTCGTCTCTGTTTCATATCATATTTATCGGAGGATACTCGGATATTCCTTAAGATTATGATATTAATCATGTCATTCTTTGTTCCGATAATATACACTATAAATTAAGAAAACAAAACACTAAAGGATAAAGGAGGTAGTTATGGACAGATTCGTCAAAAACTTCATAATTGTGAGCATTATCTATCTCGCAATAGCTTCGGTAGTGGGCATACTGATGGCAATGAATGTAAACATGTTGACCTTGAAGTTCATCCACTCCCATTTCATGCTCATAGGCTGGGTAACCATGATGATTTACGGTGTAGGATATCACATTCTGCCAAGATTTGCCGGAAGACTGCTTAAAAGCAAAACCATGGGAGAGGTCCAGTTCTATCTTGCCAATATAGGTCTGATCGGCCTCGTTGTCTTTTACACCCTGAAGGCATACTATCCTGACAAAGGAATATATGCCACCTTGACGGCAATCAGTGGGCTGATAGAGGTCTTCTCCGTGTTCCTTTTCCTCTACAACATGCTTGCCACACTGCTTGCTAAAGAGGAGGATTAAGAACCTATATCGGAAAGCCCCGGGGGGTTGGTTATCACAATCTGCCCCCCTTTCTCTTTTATCAATCCCATCTTCTTGAGCTTGCTCATTGTTCTTATGGAAGTCTCCACGGTGGTTCCTACCATATCGGCAATGTCCTGCTTGGTTAGTCGCATATCAATCAGAATACCTTCTTCTGTTTCCTTACCCATTTTATCACTCAGCTTAAGCAGCAGGGATGCAATTCTTGCTTCCACCCTTTCAAGAGCAATATTTTTCAACATCTCATGAGAGCCACGCATCCTCTCACCTATATTCATTGCTATACAGTACATTAGAGAGGGGAACCTGTCGAGGATCCTCATGAGGGCGTTTCTCTCGATTTTCAGCACCTCTGTATCTTCCATGGCCACTGCATTGGCTGGATAGGGAAATCCTCTAAGTACAGCCACTCCACCGAATATCTCATTAGGTGATATTAACTCAAGAATTATCTCTTTTCCCTCTTGAGAAAGCTTGGTGATTTTCACCTTTCCGCTTTTAACTATATAGAGGTAGTTCGATGGCTCTCCTTCGGCAAAGATCATCTCCTTCTTTGCAAACTGCTGTTTTTTAACATATGGAATGATCTCTTTCAGTTCCTCTTCGTCAAGATTTCTGAAAAGATCCACCTCTTTAAGGTCCTGAATCATCTCTCTTTCTCCTTTTTCCGAAAAGATATCTTGATCATTAGTGTCCGACAAAAATTTAATGAAAACCCTGCCCTACAATAACATTTACTCTATTTGTCGGACAGTATCGATCTTGCATATTTTACTAAAAAATAACCTGCCCTGACAAAAAAATGTCCAGTCAGGCCCAATATCCCAATATTATGAGGGCAGGAGGTCAAGCCCCCTACCAAAGGTCGGGGCTTTCGACAAGGGCATTGTATAAACCTTGCCATTGTTACTGTTATTTGTTATCCTAAATATATCAATATC
>JALUAR010000133.1 GCA_027050975.1 Thermodesulfovibrio sp. | reverse complement strand
CATATACTAAATGCTGTATCTCCTGCCTTTACATGCTCTCTTCCTTTTGCAAGATATGTGATGGAAGAGATAAAAAAACTATTAAATTAAAAGGAGAATCTTATGAGAATCCTGATTACTGGAAACATGGGATACATAGGTCCCACAGTAATAGAGCGACTAAGACAGTCTTATGCCGATGTGATGCTGGTTGGACTAGATACGGGTTTTTTCGCAAACTGTCTTACAAACGCTGCTATCCTTCCGGAGTGTAGGGTAGACATGCAGTATTTTGCTGATGTCAGAAACGTCTCGGAAGATTTCTTGCGTGGTTTCGATGCTATCGTACATCTGGCAGCAATTTCCAATGATCCCATGGGAAAACGTTTTGAGAAGGTTACATTCGATATAAATTATCATGCAAGCATAAGGCTTGCAGAATATGCAAAAAAAGCTGGAGTAAAGTCATTTGTATATGCATCAAGCTGCAGTATGTATGGATCGGCTGATGATAAGCCACGAACAGAGAACTCTCCTTTGAATCCTCTGACAGCATATGCGAAATCAAAGATCAACACGGAAAGATATCTTAAAGAGTTGGCTGACAAGCAATTCAAGGTTACAAGTCTCAGATTCTCGACTGCCTGTGGAATGAGTGAGCGACTGAGACTTGATCTGGTGCTTAATGATTTTGTTGCCTGTGCTGTTTCTTGCAAAAAAATCACCGTCTTAAGTGACGGCACTCCGTGGAGGCCATTAATAAACATAAAAGATATGGCAAGAGCAATTGACTGGGCAATTGTCCGTGATATCTATGATGGTGGTCCTTTCCTGGCTGTAAATGTCGGCTCGGATGAATGGAATTATCAGGTGAAGGACCTTGCAGAGGCTGTTGCCAGAGTGATTCCAGATGTGGAAATCTCAATAAATAAAAATGCTCCGCCAGATAAAAGATCCTACAGAGTAAACTTTGAGCTTTTTCAAAAGCTGGCTCCTGATTATCAACCTGAAGTCGATCTCATTACCAGTATTAAGGAATTGAAGGAAGGCTTGGAGACCATGAGTTTTGATAATTCTGACTTCAGAAACTCAAGTTTTATGCGTTTAAAGGTTTTGACTGAATTGTATGAGAAAGGACTTTTGAATGAAAAACTGGAATGGATAAATAATTACAACTCCAGAAAGGATCTGAGTAATGATAGAAACAAACAATTCGTGCCGGTTTTGCAATAACCAACTTCAATACACCTTTGTTGATCTTGGCTCTTCTCCCCTTGCCAACTCATATCTGCGACAGGACCAGTTAAACAAAATGGAGCCTTTTTATCCACTCCATGTTTATATATGCGATTCGTGTTTTTTAGTGCAGCTGCCGGAGATAGAGTCTGCTGAGAATATCTTCAGTAACTACGTCTACTTTTCCTCCTATTCGGAATCATGGCTCAGACATGCCGAGAATTATGTGGATATGGTCACAAAACGTTTTGGCTACACGGCAAAGAGCTTTGTTGTTGAAATAGCAAGCAACGATGGCTATCTCCTTCAGTATTTTGTACAGCGTGGGATCCCTGTTCTCGGGATTGAGCCGGCTCAGAATGTTGCTGAAGTGGCACGGGACAAAGGGATCCCAACATTGGTTCGGTTCTTTAATACATCCACTGTGAAGCAACTGGCTCAGGAGAATAAATTTGCCGATCTAATTATCGGAAATAATGTTTTAGCCCATGTGCCTGATTTGAATGACTTTGTGGAAGGAATGAAGATACTATTGAAGCCTGAAGGTATTATCACTATGGAATTTCCTCATCTGCTCCGTCTGATTGAGGAAAACCAGTTTGACACTATCTATCATGAGCATTTCTCTTATTTTTCTTTTATGACTGTAAACAGGATTTTTGAAAAGCAGGATCTTGTAATTTTTGATGTTGAGGAGTTACCAACTCATGGAGGCTCTTTGAGAATCTATGTCCGACATAGAGATGATACATCAAAACCGGTTACCGAGAATGTGACAGAGCTTTTAACAAGAGAGAATGCAAAGGGTTTTCGAAGTTTGGCCTTCTACCAGTCGTTTCATTTTCAGGTCATAGAGACAAAACGCCGTATCCTTGAATTTTTTATAAATGCAAAAAGAGAGGGCAAAAGTATCGTCGGATATGGTGCTCCTGCCAAAGGTAACACTCTTCTGAATTACTGTGGTATCCGAACCGATTTTCTTGAGTACACTGTAGACAGAAACCCTCATAAGCAGGGATGCTATTTGCCGGGCTCTCGCATCCCTATTTATCATCCAGATAGGATAAAGGAAACCAAACCTGACTATGTGGTGATACTGCCCTGGAACCTTAAGGATGAGATAATGCAGCAACTCTCTTATATCCGTTACTGGAATGGAAAATTTGTAATACTGATTCCTGAAGTGAAGATAATCTGAACTGTCATGATGTTTCATGAAACAAAGCTTAAGGGAGCTTTCGTAATAGAGCCTGAACTTCTAAGTGATGAAAGAGGGTTTTTCGCTCGTACTTTTTGTAAGAGAGAATTCGAAAATCATGGACTTAACAGCAACATCGTTCAATGTAACATATCATTTAACAAAAAGAAAGGCACTTTGAGGGGAATGCATTACCAGGCTTCTCCTTATGAAGAGGCTAAACTGGTTAGATGTGTTAAAGGAGCTGTATATGATGTGATTATTGACCTGAGACCTAACTCGAAAACATTTGCTCAATGGATTTCAGTAATCCTTTCGGAGAAAAACAGGAAGATGCTTTTTGTTCCGGAAGGATTTGCCCACGGCTTTATCACTTTAGAGGATGAAACCGAAATTATTTATCAGATGTCCGAATTTTATCAGCCTGACTATTCAAGAGGTATCAGGTGGAATGACCCATTCTTTAATATCTACTGGCCAGTTGAGGTTAAAGTAATTTCAGAGAGAGACAATAACTATCCGGATTTTATGATGGACAAAGAAATATAACCTATGAGCATGTCAGAGATGACAGGAGAGATAGACATACAGCAGGCAGGCGAGGAAATGTACAATCTGATCAGGAGACTTTATCCTATCCCCAGGAGCATAACGGGTGAGGGTAATAGAAAAACACTTAATATCATTAAAAAATATATTGATCTGGAGATTTTAGAAGTTCCGTCAGGTACTCAGGTGTTTGACTGGACGGTTCCAAAGGAGTGGAATATAAGGGGTGCTTATATAAAAGATTCTACAGGTAGAGAGATAATAGATTTCAAGAACTCAAACCTTCACGTTCTGAACTATAGTATTCCTGTCAGAAAGAGGGTCTCATACGGTGAGTTAAAAGAGCATATATTCACTATGCCGGACAGGCCGAATTGGATACCGTACAGAACCTCCTATTATAAAGAGAACTGGGGGTTCTGCATGGCACATAATCAATTTTTGAATTTAAAAGAGGATGAGGAGTATGAAGTGTTAATAGATGCCTCTCTTGAAGATGGTTCATTAACTTACGGTGAGTATTATGTCAAGGGTGAAAGTGATGAAGAGATTTTAATATCAACTCACATCTGCCATCCCTCACTTTGTAATGACAATCTCTCAGGAATGGCACTGTCAGTCTGTCTCGGCAGATACCTTTCGGATGCAAACTCCAGGTACTCCTACAGGTTTCTTTTTATACCCGGAACAATCGGCTCAATAACGTGGCTGGCCCGGAATGAAGACAAGGTAGAAAGAATAAGATGTGGACTTGTTGTTGCATGTGTCGGTGATTCAGGAGGATTTACCTATAAAAGAAGTCGCAGGGGAAATACAGAGATTGACAAAACGGTTGAGAATGTATTGAAAAACTCCGGGCATGAATACAAAATTGTTGATTTTACACCTTTCGGATATGACGAAAGACAATACTGCTCGCCTGGTTTTAATCTTCCCATAGGCTGTCTGATGAGAACACCTCATGGTGAGTATCCAGAGTATCATACATCAGCAGACAATCTGGCATTAGTAAACCCAACGAATCTCTCAGAGTCATTTTCGGTATTTCTATCCATAATTAAAGTTCTGGAAGAAAACAAGAGATTCTTGAATACTAATCCAAAGTGTGAGCCCCAGTTAGGAAGAAGAGGACTTTATCAGTTGACAGGAGGCGATAATAGAAGAGAGAGAGAGTTGGCCATGCTCTGGGTGCTTAATATGTCAGACGGAAGCAACTCATTGTTGGATATTTCAGAGAGATCCGGATATGATTTCGAACTTATTTGTGAGGTAGCCCAGATGCTTCGGGATAAAGGTCTTTTAAAGGAGTTCGTGGATGGATAGAGATAATCTTGCGGAGAAGGTGGCGATAGTAACAGGTGCAAGTAGTGGAATTGGAAGAGCAATTAGCATTATCCTTGCCAGAAAGGGTGTTATCTTATGCATGCTCGGTCGTAGCAGAGAGAGGCTTGCCTCTGTGCTTAAGGAGGTCAAAGAGTTCTCACCCAGATCGAGGAGTTACAGTGTTGACCTTTCCTCTTCGGAGGATATCCGAAAACTGAAGGATCTGATTGAGACAGACATGGGGAGAGTGGATATCCTTATTCATAGCGCGGGCATATTCCATATGGGAAGTATAGAGAATTCTCCTATTGAAGAGTTTGATGAGCTGTATAAAATCAATGTAAGAGCTCCGTATCTCCTTTCTCAGGTTTTTCTTCCGAATATAAGATTACAAAAAGGACAGATCATATTCATAAACTCCAGCGTGGGACTGAAGGCCAAAGCCAATCTTGCTTCTTATTCTGCAACAAAGCATGCATTAAAGGCTGTTGCCGATAGCCTGCGTGATGAGGTTAACGAGCAGGGTGTGAAGGTAATCACCGTTTTTCCCGGAAGAACAGCCACTCCCATGCAGGAGGCTGTGATTGAGAAAGAAGGAATAACGGATAAGGAGTCGATTCTGAGCAGACTGCTACAACCTGAAGATGTTGCCATAACGGTTTTAAATCTGCTATCTCTTCCCCAAACGGCAGAGGTCACAGATATCAATATCAGGCCTTTTAGGAAGATCGTGTAAGGTGTCCATGGAGATAGTCGGATTGATACCTGCAGGTGGAAGGGCCTCACGTCTTTCCCCCTTACCATTCAGCAAAGAGCTTTTTCCCATCGGTTTTGACACATACGGTAAAGAGGGAGAGTTGAGAGCAAAAGTCTCCTGTCATTATTTATTAGAAAAAATGCGAATAGCGGGAATAACAAAAACCTATATTGTGATGCGTAAAGGCAAATGGGATATTCCGAACTATTTTTCCCATGATCTTTTAGATATGAGCCTGGCATATGTGGTAGTCAGGGATACGGAAGGGGTTCCGTATACGCTGGACCATGCCTATCCTTTTGTCGAAAGAACGAATATTGCCTTTGGCTTTCCCGATATTCTTTTCAAACCCGCAGATGCCTTCAGGAATCTGAGAAGACATCTTGAAGATACCGATGCAGACATAGTGTTAGGGCTTTTTCCTGTTGAAAGAAAGGAAAAATGGGATATTGTCGAGACCTCTGAAGATGGCAGGATCTGCCGTGTATTGGTTAAACCGGAAAAGGCGTCGTCTAATTATACCTGGGTAATAGCCGTCTGGACACCTGCTTTTACACGATTCATGAACAGATACATTAATTCTGAAGAGAGTCGAAATAAAGAGGGCGAACTGTATTTAAGCGATGTGATCCAGGCTGCAATCGAACATGGTCTTTCTGTGAGGGGAGAGTTCTTTGACAACGGAGTTTGTGTCGACATAGGTACAACGGAGGATTTGATTAAGGCTATTAATGAAATGATAACGGAGATCAGAGGTGAATGGAATGAAAACTGACGAGATTTTGGTATCAACAACAGAGAAACCGGAAGCAACAGCAGTGCCTTTTGTTCGTATAGAGCCTTCGAGAGGATGGGTTTCACTTAAACTTAAAGAGTTGTGGGAGTATCGAGAGCTTTTGTACTTTCTCACATGGCGCGATATAAAGGTTAGGTACAAGCAGACTGTTCTGGGAGCCGCCTGGGCAATAATTCAGCCCTTCTTTACAATGATAATTTTTAGTCTTTTCTTCGGAAAGTTAGCAAAAATTCCGTCTGACGGTATCCCTTATCCTATTTTTAGCTATTCTGCACTCGTGCCGTGGACCTTTTTTGCTAATGGAATGAACAAGGCTTCGAATAGCCTTGTGGCTAATGCCAATCTTATTAAAAAAGTATATTTCCCCCGTCTTGCCATTCCGATTTCTAATGTGCTGTCAGGAGTAGTTGACTTTGTTTTAGCCTTTATTGTTTTGCTGATAATGATGCTCTATTTCGGAATAGTGCCAACTCAGAACATAATCTGGCTGCCATTTTTCCTGTTTCTGGCTTTTGTTACCTCCCTCGGAGTTTCGTTATGGTTGTCGGCAATGAATGTTCAGTTCAGAGATATCCGTTACATATTGCCATTCATTACACAGGCCTGGCTTTTTGCAACACCTATTGCCTACCCCAGCAGCCTGCTTCCTGAGCCCTGGAAGACAGTTTACGGAATCAATCCTATGTCGGGTGTAATAGAGGGATTTCGTTGGGCTTTATTAGGAACAGACACTGCCCCAGGACCGATTATACTCGTCTCCTCTATTGTAGGAATTGTTCTGCTTGTAAGCGGCTTCTATTATTTCAAGAGGATGGAAAAAACATTTGCAGATGTGGTTTAAGGCACCATGGGGAATATAGCAATCAAACTTGAGAAGATAAGCAAACGGTATCATATCGGAAGAACACAGGGCAACTATCAGACCTTGCGCGATTCGATTTCAAACGCCTTTGTTGCTCCCTTTCGACGAGTGTATAAACTGTTGAAAGGACAGGCTACAGGTGCTGCTGAACTGGATGAGATTATATGGGCGCTGAAAGATATAAATATAGAGATAAAGCAGGGAGAGATTGTCGGTCTTATAGGAAGAAACGGTGCCGGGAAAAGTACATTGCTAAAGATACTGTCCAGAATAACAGAACCTACGGAAGGCTATGCTGAAATTTACGGACGTGTAGGTTCCCTGTTGGAGGTGGGGACAGGGTTTCATCCGGAGCTTACAGGGAGAGAAAATATCTTCCTCAGTGGTGCCATACTTGGAATGAGAAAAGATGAGATAATCAGAAAATTTGACGAAATAGTGGCATTTGCCGAGATAGAAAAATTTATCGACACACCGGTGAAACACTATTCCAGTGGAATGTACTTGCGGCTTGCCTTTGCTGTAGCTGCTCATTTGGAACCGGAAATTCTTCTTGTTGATGAGGTGTTGGCGGTTGGGGATGCAAGGTTTCAGAAAAAATGTATTAGTAAAATGCAGGATGTGGGAAAAGAAGGCAGAACTGTGCTTTTTGTCTCACATAACATGCCAGCTGTATCTAAGTTGTGTGAGAGAGCTATTTTGCTCGAGAAGGGAAGGATTATTCAGGACGGACCTTCCCATGAGGTGATTAAGGATTATCTTTCTCTGGATTCCAAGGTCGCATCGATGCGTGAATGGGACATAATCCAGGCACCTGGAAGCAGCATTGTACGACTGATATCAATAAAAATTATTACTGATGAGGGAGTAGTTAACGACTCATTTGATATCAGTAAGTCTGTCGGACTTCAGATGGAGTATGAGGTGTTAAAACCAGGATACATATTACTTCCTCATTTTCATGTAGATAATGAGGAAGGAATCAGGGTGTTTGTTACCTTAGATCAAGATCCTATATGGAAACATAAGGCAAGATCTGCGGGACATTACGTTAGCACCGCGTGGATTCCGGGGAACTTTCTTACTGAAGGGTTGTTTTTCGTGTCAGCTGCGATAGCAACTATGGAACCTGTTGAGCTACAGGTTCATGAGCATCAGGCTGTTGCATTTCATGTTTATGAAGATGCCCATGTTGAGTCGGCAAGGGGAAATTATCTTGGACGAATAAAAGGGGTCGTACGTCCTCTGCTTCAATGGACAACATTGTATAAGCCCAATGGAAATAGTAAAGTTAGGGATAAGTATTAAACCGTTCTTCCTTCATAGTCAAAGTCGTCAAGTATTAAATAAAAAATCATGAATGTTTTACATCCCAAATCCAGCAACAAGATTCATAACAGTGGTATGGTGGAGTTTTCAACTCAACTGACATCCCGGAAATTTGTTCAACCTTCCGGAGACTCCCCTTCTCAACCAAAGTCTGTTGACTCATTAAGCAAGATCATTATTTCGTATTCCTGATTTTACTATGATTACAAGCAACCAAGAAGAAAGATTTATTTTTATCGGAGGAGCTCCGCGATCGGGAACCACTCTTTTGCAGAACATGCTTGATTGCCATCCTGACATTTGCGGCGGCCCGGAGTTTTTGCATCTTCCCGATATTTTAAGGCTGAAACAAAAAATGTATAAATCCATCAAAGCTGAATATATCGATCTGTTTTGTACTTATGAAGATGTGGATAGAATGATTCGGAACATGATTTCGGATTTTTTATTGCCATTAGCAGACAAACAGGACTGTAAATACTTAAGTGAGAAGACTCCCGAGAATATAATGTTCTTTGAGGATTTGATACAGCTTTTCCCTGAGGCACATTACATACATATTGTTAGAGATCCTCGGGCTGTGATTTCGTCGATGATTCAAGTTAGAAAAAGAGCCTTGGACAAGGGGGTGGTTCCACCCTATTATACAAGCAATCTTGCAGTGAGCTTGGAGTATCTGAAAAGGAACCTCGCCGCGGGATTTGAAGTCTCAAAAAAATATCCTGAAAAGATTCTAACCGTTACTTATGAAGAACTGGTTAGAAAACCGGAAGAACAAACTAAAAGGATCTGTGAGTTCTTAGGAATAGAATGGACAGAAGCGATGCTTTATCCTGAAAGATTTTCCCACCTGGGTGAGAAGGCTATTACTACAAAATCAGATGAAATATGGTATGACAAGAAGAGTTACTACAGACCTCCGGAAGCTAAGGATGTAGATAAATGGAAGAAGAATCTCTCTCCTATTCAACAGATACTCGTTACACGTGAGTTTAGGAAGTATGAAGAGCTTTCTTCTCTTGGGTATGATTTTTCCAATAAGCATCTTTCCAGAGTTCAGAGAAAATCCCTTTCCATAATATTAGACATCAGGGTTATTCTAAACCGGATTTCAACCTCTTTACGAGTTCATACAAAGAGGCTCATTAGACTAAGCCGAATAAGGAGCAAACTCTATTTTTTAAGTGACTATTAAGCCTGAAAACATGATTTGAATAATAACGGAGGTAGCCATGAATTTATTCAAGAGATCAAAAAGCTTGATGCTATGGATGGCATTGTTAGTTATATTGCCATCCATAGCCTGGTCTCAGGTGAGTGGTTGTCCCCAGGGCATCACCTCTTATTGGAAGTTAGACGAGAGTACTGGCACGGTATTTACCGATTATATTGGCACAATTGATGGCAGTTGCACAAACGGCTCTTGTCCAACAATAGCTCCTGGCCGGATTAACGGTGGACAGTACTTTGACGGAGCTACTACAGCAATAAATATTCCTTCTGATAACTCTTTTAACTGGGCAGCTACGGATAGCTTCTCTGTTGAAGTGTGGATAAAAGGTATTGACGGACAGACATGTACAGCAGCCGGGATTGACAATAATGAGGTGATAATTGGTCGTTACGATGGGGCTGGTTTTCAGTGGTGGATTGGTTGTTGGAATACCACCGGGACAGCTATCTTCAGATTAGGAGATACAAACAATACATATCTAAAGCTTGAAGGCCCACCAATAAATGATGGTAATTGGCATCATATTGTAGCTATACGTAATTCCGAAATAGGTTCTAACCTGCTTTATGTTGATGGACAACTGGTTGCTTCACAAGCCATTTCATATACGGCAGGGTTTGACTCTACAGTGGACCTTAATGTTGGACACCTGAGTGATGCTTTTCACTTCCAGGGAACTATAGACGAGGTAGCCCTGTACAATAGGGTTCTTTCTGAGAATGAAGTTAAACAGCATTACAATGACGGTGCAATCGGTCTTCGCTGGGGGTACTGTGGGTGTGCTTCTGCAGTGAGAATCATGCCTCTTGGTGACTCGATAACGCGTGGGTACAATGCCGACAATCCGACCGAGTTTATAGGCTTCAGGAGGAAACTATTTCTGGATCTGGAGGCTGCTGGATTTAAAATTGATTTAGTAGGTGGTCTTGAGGACGGACCAGCTTTTCCTGACTTTGATATAGAGCATGAAGGACATGGTGGCTGGCATGCAGACGGCTCTGGAACGGGACAGGATATTGCACCGAATGTCTATAGCTTCCTTACTGCAAATCCTGCGGATGTTGTGCTGTTACACATAGGTACCAATGATATTACAGTTGGTGGGCAGAGTGTAACGGAGATAGAAACAATATTGGATGAGATAGACAGATTCAGTACGGATGCCAATGTATTACTTGCAAGAATTATCAGCAGAACAGATGGTACAGATACCGACGGAGACGGTCTCGATGATACCACCTTCACATTCAATAATGCAGTCCAGCAGATGGCGAATACCAGAATAACCAATGAAGATAAGATTATTGTTGTTGATCACGAAAGCGCACTTGATTACACAACCGATATGTCAGATTCCATACATCCCAATCAGACTGGATATGATAAGATGGCAACTGTTTGGTATAACACCCTTTCCAGCTTCCTGCCGGTTTGTGGTGATCTTGTACCTTCCATAACCTCTGTTCCGATCGTCGAAGGCGGAGTGGGTGGTAGCTACAGCTACAACGTAGATGCCTCGGGAAATCCTCTGCCTACCTACAGCCTGACCTCTCCTCCTACGGGAATGACAATAGATACCAACTCGGGACTGATAAGCTGGCAACCGTCAACTACGGGAGTCTACGGTGTAACCGTAGAAGCCTCAAACTCTTCAGGCACAGATACACAGACATATGATCTGGACATCGTGAAATATCCCACAGGCATCACACATTACTGGAAACTGGATGAAAATGCATCACCTTTTAATGATTATTATGGCACCAACAATGCCACATGTACGAACTGTCCGACTCTTGTGCTGGGGCAGGTGAACAGTCAGCAGCAATACCATCAATACGGAGCTTTGCAGTTTGACGGTGCAAACGATGCGCTCGATGTTCTGGATGACAATAGCTTTGACTGGGCAGTGGATGATAGCTTCAGTATTGAGTTCTGGATGAAAGGTGTTTCAGGACAGACCTGTGCAGGTTCCGGTATCGATTTCAACGAGGTGGTAGTCGGAAGAGATAACGGTTCGGGGCTTCAGTGGTGGATCGGCTGCTGGAACTCAACGGGTGAGGCTACCTTCAGGTTGTCAGATAATACGGGAGATGCTGTTAAGTTAACTGGTCCGTCCATAACTGACGGCCAGTGGCACCATATTGTGGCTGTTCGTGACGGAAGTACCGGAAAGAACCTTCTCTATGTGGACGGACAGTTAGCTGCTTCTCAAACCTATTCTTATCAGTCAGGATTTGATGCTCAGGCTGACCTGAATATCGGGTACCTGAATAATTCATTCTTCTTTACGGGAACAATTGATGAGGTCGCGCTTTATAACAAGGCCCTGACATCTGCAGAAATACTAAAACATTACAATGACGGTCAGAGTGGTATAGGATATAGGGCTCTTTTCTTCACCATTACCGTTGTCACACCGACTAACGGAACAATAAGTTGCGATAAAAACTCTGTTGAAGCAGGCGATAGTACGACATGCACCATTACACCGGATGCAGGATACGAGCTCCAGCAGCTTCTTGACAACAATTCTGATGTGACAGGTTCTGTTTTCGGAGACACCTACATTATCTCAAATGTCCAGGAGAACCACACTTTGGATGCCACCTTTTCACCCATTACCTATCTTTTGACGGTAAGCAAGAGTGGTCTGGGTTCAGGTACGGTCACATCCGTTCCCACGGGTATTGACTGTGGTACCGACTGTACCGAAACATACGGAAGTGGTACTTCTGTAACCCTTACTGCAAGTCCTGATGCAAGTTCCATTTTTGCGGGATGGGATGGAGGTGGCTGTACAGGAACTGCCACAACCTGTCAGATTACAATGGATCAGGCAAGGAATGTGGCAGCACAGTTTGATATCAAAATCTATACAATCACAGCCACGGCAGGTACGAATGGTTCAATCAATCCATCCGGAGCAGTAACGGTAAATCACGGAGAGAGCCAGAGCTTTTTGATAACGCCTGACACAGGCTATCATGTGGCAGATGTGGTAGTGGATGGCTCCTCAGTTGGTGCAGTGACAAGCTATACATTCAGCAATGTTACAGCAAACCATACGATAGAGGCAACATTTGCAATTAATCAATATACAATTAGCACAAATGTATTAAGCGGGCAGGGTACTCTACGTTGTGATTCACCTGTTAATTATAATGATTCATCCACCTGTACAGTCAGCCCTGCTACAGGTTATCACCTTGTAAGTCTAACAGACAATGGTACGGATGTAACAGCTTCTGTTTCCAATGGCGAATACACAATATCGAATGTATCCGAAAGTCATACAGTCGAGGCCACTTTTGCTATTAACATCTATACTGTTACTGCAACAGCTGGTGCAGGTGGTTCTATTTCACCGTCTGGAAATGTTCAGGTTACGCATGGAGAGACAAAGACATTTGCTGTTACTGCTGATACTGGTTATCATATAGAGTCGGTAACAGGTTGTGGTGGTACTCTCACAGGCAATACATTTACCACTGGACCGATAACATCTGACTGCACTGTTACGGCAAGTTTTGCTATTGATGCATTTACTATCACTACCTCATCCAATGGGAATGGAACCATTTCATGTACTCCTTCAACTGTAGACTATAATAGCTCTTCCACATGCACCATCACACCTGACTCTGGATATTATCTGGTCAAACTTACTGATAATGGGTCCGATGTTACAACTTCAGTCTCTGGTAATTCTTATACAATTGGCAATGTAAAAGAAGACCATACAATTGTTGCAACATTCGCACTCAATGTAACTTATACGATAACTACAACAGTGGCAAAAGGAGATGGCACACTCTCATGTAATCCAGCAACTGTTATTGAGGATTCAAGCACCACATGTTCAATAACAACAGGAAGCGGCTACCATCTTTTAAAACTTCTTGATAATTCCGTAGATGTTACAAATCTTATAATTCAGAATATCTATAGTATCGAGAATGTTCAGGAGGATCATTCAATTGAGGTGTTCTTTGTATCTGACAATAACCAACCACCATCGGTGCCGAAGCTCTTATATCCTGCTGACGGTGATATAATTGACGGAACAACGGTAACCTTCAGATGGGAAGCCTCTTCAGATCCAGATAAGGATCCGGTAAACTATACCCTTTACTATTGCGAAGATCAGAATTTCACGAACTGTAATCCTGTAAAGATTGCTTCAACAGATGTGGAAAAGAGAATCTATTTTGCCGGAATAGGAGGGTTCGGTGTTTTATTATTGTTTGGTGCCATATTCTCCGGTGATCTTAGCAGAAGAAGAAAGCTTGCCCTTTTCATTGCTGCCTTGATACTGTCAGCCTTTATACTTAGTGCTTGTGGTAGCGGAGGTGGCAGCGGAAACAATGTGACTAATACCAGTTCCGGAGACAATACATCAACCACCAGCGAGGTAAGCTATACTGCCAATGACCTCAGTACAGGCACAACATATTACTGGAAGGTTGTTGCTGATGATGGTAACGGCGCTCAGGCAGAAAGTGAAGTTGGATCTTTTACCACGCAGTAAAGATCTTTAATATGTAGTATTATATGCCCAAATCCAGTGGTAACAGGAATGGATAATA
The DNA here is from genome assembly GCA_027050975.1 of Thermodesulfovibrio sp. Lineage (GTDB taxonomy): Bacteria > Nitrospirota > Thermodesulfovibrionia > Thermodesulfovibrionales > JdFR-85 > JALUAR01. The sequence goes on along the minus strand of JALUAR010000133.1, from coordinate 1,005 downwards.
TCCGCCTATGAAGCTTATCACTGGATTAGAGTCGATAGTAAATCATGGACATCTATAGCGGAAATTGAAATTTTAGGACAACAGTAAACTACTACATTAAAAGATTAGTCTACCCTCATTATTTAAGAAAAAACATTATGACAATCGTAGATTTTTTAGCATATACAGCTGTTTTTTTAGCGGCGTCTTTTTCAGGAGAATTCTTCGAAGGTTTATATTTTCAAAGGAAAATAAGTGGTCCATTGGTATCTATACCGGAAGTTCACCTTTTGATCTTGCTCAACCGACATTTATTAAAAATCCGGTAATAAGTGCAAAAGAAGTAAACGATGTAACAGCAGAATTTGTAGCAGACCCTTTTATGATATCAAAAGATGATATGTGGTATATGTTCTTTGAAGTAATGAATAAAAAAAACAACAAAGGTGAAATAGGTCTGGCTACAAGTACGGACGGATATAAGTGGAAATACGAAAAAATAGTGCTTAATGAGCCATTTCATTTATCTTATCCTTATGTTTTACACTGGGAAAATCAGTATTATATGATTCCTGAAACCTTCGAAACAAAATCGGTCAGACTTTATAAGGCTGTAGAGTTTCCTGATAAATGGGTTTTTGCGAATACATTAATAGAAGGATATCCCTATCTTGATGCCACAGTAGTTTTCTATAATGACATGTGGTGGCTTTTTACCTCTCTTCCGAGAAATAATATTCTGCTTCTGTATTATTCAGACAAATTAGAAGGGCCGTGGAAAAGTCATTCTCAAAACCCTATTGTCATGGGGGAACCTTCTATTGCCCGTCCAGGAGGAAGACCTTTTATTTATAGAGAGAAATTGTTCAGACTTACTCAAGACGGATCAAATAGATACGGCTCGAAGGTCAGGGCCTTTGAAGTAAAGGAAATAACGCCTACAACCTACAGAGAGTCACTCTACAGTAAAAATCCAGTAATCGAGGCATCCGGCTCAGGATGGAATAAGCTGGGAATGCATAATAT
>JALUAR010000132.1 GCA_027050975.1 Thermodesulfovibrio sp. | reverse complement strand
ATATATAATAGTGCCTTGGTAGCCGAAACCTAGTAAAACAACCATAATCACACCAAATAGATAACCTGCCGTCGATGTCAAAACAATCATTAAAATGGTATTTTTTATGGGACGTATCTTCTTACTCATTTATTGATTTCCCCCTCCTTAAACTTATGTGTCTATGGCAACAACAATTTGCAAAATAACAAGCGGGTCGCTCAAAAGGCTATAAAAATACTAAAGGGATAATAAAGAAAAAGAACTGCTATAGTACCCTGGAAACCAAAACCCAATAAAACCATAAGTGAATAATAGAATATATATCAATATAATACTTTTTATGGAACGTATCTTCTTACTCATTTATTGATTTTCTCCCCTTAAACAGCTTTTTTTATCTCATTCAAAAACTTTGCAAGATATTTTTTATATGCCTTTTTTGCTATCGGGTCTCGAAAACCGAATTTCCCCAAATTATCTACAAAATATACGCTTAAAAGATTCTCTTTTTCTCGTGATTCTATTTTAGCATCCATTATTAAAGGAAGTTGTTTTTTTGTAATATTAAGTATACCTGCTCCAAATAATCGTACCATGGCCTTACTCCCAAATTTAGCCTTCAGAGAGTTTTCGGTACAGCTTAAAATCTTTCCTTTTCTTGCATGAACAATTTTTGTTAACAGTTCGATAATTTCCTCGGGAGATTTTTCAGTAACAAAACTTTCCTTTAATTCAATCACCATTATCCTCCAGCATTACAGGATAGGCTTTCTTTGTCTGATTCAATAAGAGCAGGCCATAATTCATTGACTTCTTGCTGAGAGTCTATGGCTTCATTATCTAAGTCTTTAATTCTACGCTTTAATTCATCAATCTTTTCAGGGTAATTAAAAGCTTCTTTAACAACTTGATAAAGCATAGCTGTTGGGGCTCCAATAGATGCACCAACAATTGCACCTGGAAATGCACCTATACCAAATGCTACAGAGCCTCCGATAGCTCCAGCAACAGCACCTCCAACTGCCCCTGTGATACCTGCTTTTATTATCCTCTGTCCTGGTGGGAAATCTGTGATTTTCTTGACTAGGGGGTCAGCAGCAAACCATGTAACATATTTTGCTAACTGGTCTAACCATCTTAACCCATTCGGGTCCATCAAGTTAACAGGATCCTGCAGGACATAACCGTAGAGGTTTACATCATCACCCGCAAATCCTATCGGGTCCTTTGCCGTCCACCTTCCGATCTCAGCATCATAATCCCTTGCTCCGAACCTCACAAGGCCAGTATCAGCGTCGTAGATGCCACCCGCGAACCCAAAGGGTTGGAAACCAGGATTGGTGTCCTGGGTGACGTTGCCGAACTCATCGTAGTCGATTCGCTGGACGACAGTGCCTGTAGAAACATCAACAACAAGTCTTGGGCTGCCAAGGTGGTCGCTTATTATCCGGTAGGTTGCACCTCCCTTCACCATGTAGTCCGGCACATTGGCTTTGGTCCCGTAGATGAAGCGTGCAACCACATTGCCAGTGCCGTCAAGCTCAGCTATGGGATTAAGCTGGTCACTGTATAAGAAACCCTGTACTAAAACGCCGTTGACCTTCTTCCCTACCCTCCTATTTCTACCGTCAATGACATACTCAATCTGCGTCCCATCTGGCAGTGTGACCGCCAGCAGATTGCCGAGCACATCATAGTTGTATGTTGTAGTCTGTCCTCCGCTGGTCTTGGTTAAAAGCTCACCATTGGCAGTATAGGTGTATGTATTAGAACCATAACTTAACAGCCTGTCCTGATTGTCATAAGTCCCGCTGAAAGAACCTAACTGACCGGTGTAGCTTGTGCGATTACTGTTAGAGTCGTATTCATAGTGCCCAACAGCAACACCGTTCTTCAGCACATCGGTCAGACGACCGGCAGTATCGTAGAAGTATTCATAGGTATCAGTAACTCCCTACACCGTCTCGGTCTTGGAGGTTATGAGTCCGAATTTATCACGGGTAAAAGATTGTCAAAGAAGAGATGCTGAAAACAGTAGACTGCAATTAAATCCGGAGAAAGACTGACTGTCCGGAAAGTGGTTGACTTTTACAAATTAGGGAATTGTCCCTCTGCTATTCCGTACATACTTCCCTATATGCCCTTAAGCGCCTCCCACCATTTAATGCTACGGTATTTCTCAAAATCCTTTTCAAAATAAAAGGTTGCCTTATCCTCTGTGGTAACCTTGTCTGTTTTTACATTAAATCTTAAAACCAACTTATAGCGTACATACTTTAACTTCAAACCTTTAATTGAAAAATATGCGTTAGATTCCTCTTTGTAATTTTTAAAAATACTTTCAAGAATATCGTCATTCTTAAAAACCAACTTCTTCTTTTGGGCATCATAAAGTTCGACACTTGTAATCATGGCCGAACTATTTGCCTTTGTATTAAAAGGCAGATCAATCCAAATGGACAACTCATATGGAGGTCCAGATATAAATTCCCTTTCTGTCGATTTTTCAGCACTACTATTAAGCCTTACACCCACTTTTCCCCAATCATACTCAACATCGCTTGGTATTTTATATTCGTATCTTGTGACCTGATAAGTACAACCAGCGACAAAAATAAGGTTAAACAAGACTAAGAATACAAGCATACTGAACTTACGGCTCAAAGGATTAGCCTGAAGAAGTTCAGGAACACTTTGTCCGCAGTTGCTTTTTGACAACTCTTTTTTAACAACCATATATCTACCCGAAGTCGCCCTTCGCATCATCAAACCTCCGAATGGCAAACAGTCCTGAATTCTCAATGCCGTAACGGACCAAACACACGATTCCAAAACGGTGTTGGATCATCAGGAGTGTTGCCAAATATCCAGTAGGGCACCATATCGTCTATAAAATGCCCTGGACCTCTAATAGAATAATTGTACGTTCCCATATTTGCAGGGTCAGTAACGAAGTTTTTGTTTTCGTCAAACACCGCTTCATGGTGTCCATCAGGTGATACCCATTTCTCATTACCGGATGCACCACCCTGCTTGTGATAAATATCATATGGATATTTCATTTGATTCCAACTTTTTTCCTTTAACTCTTTGTAACTGGTAACAGGTTGATTCACTTCGCATCGCTCAGCATAATGCCAGTTTTTGAAGTCTTCCCACCACTCAGCGTCACTAACAGGGGCGAGCGCTTCATTCCATGGGCTAAAAAACAAGCCAAGTGGGTCCAGAAAATTCACAGGGTCGTTAAGCGCATACCCATATAAATTCGCATCCCCGCCATTGAATCCTATCGGGTCTTTTGCCGTCCACCTTCCGATCTCAGGGTCGTAGTCCCTTGCGCCGAATCTTACAAGACCTGTATCAGTATCATAGATGCCTCCTGCAAACCCAAACGGTTGAAAGCCCGGATTGGTGTCCTGGGTGACGTTGCCGAACTCATCGT
>JALUAR010000131.1 GCA_027050975.1 Thermodesulfovibrio sp. | reverse complement strand
GACATGAACAGTTTATAAGGAGAACCCTTGCCCTTGCCAGGCGTGCCATGGGCCACACCAGTCCCAATCCCATGGTTGGCGCAGTCCTGGTAAAGGATGGAGAAATTATAGCAGAGGATTATCACAGGGCTCCCGGCACTCCTCATGCCGAGGCACTGGTTCTATCAAAGGCTGCAGACAAGGCAAGAGGTGCAACACTTTATGTCAGCCTTGAGCCCTGCTGTCACACAAAAAAGCGGACCCCACCGTGCACAAAGGCTATAATCAGAGCAGGTGTCCAAAAGGTGGTAGTTGCAATGGAGGATCCCAACCCCCGCGTCTCTGGAAAGGGTATTCAGGAGTTAAAAAGTGCTGGCATTGAGGTCATATCAGGCATCCTGCAGGAGGAGGCAAAGAGGCTCAACGAGGCTTACATAAAGTATATCACCAGCAGAATTCCCTTTGGCATCCTGAAGATTGCCATGACCTTAGACGGAAAGATCGCCCTTCCCTCTGGAGAATCAAAATGGATTACCGGAGAGAGGGCTCGAAAGCAGGTCCACAGGATGCGCGCATCAGTGGATGCAATCATCACTGCCATTGGTACGGTAAAGGCAGATGACCCCAGGTTAACAGCAAGAATCAGGGGTGCTAAAAGTCCCATCAGAGTGGTTATCGATCCGGAGTTAGAGATCCATGAAGGAGCAAATCTCCTGAGCACACCTCCAAAGACAATAATCGTTACCCGAGCGGGTAACGTGAGAAAGGCAAAAAGGCTGATGAGAGACGGAGTAGAGATCCTCTATTACAAAAGAAAACTCCATCTTAGCTGGCTGATGGAGGAGCTTGGCAAAAGAGAGATCACCTCTGTTATGTTTGAGGGTGGCTCATCCCTTGCATCCCATGCACTCCGCGACGGTGTTGTAGACAAAGTGGTCTTTTTCATCGCCCCTAAGATCATCGGCGGTAAGGACTCCTATCCTGCTGTTGGAGGAAGCTCTGTCGGCAGGCTTGCAGATGCCTATAGACTCAGAGATATCAGGATAAAGAGGGTAGGCGAGGATATAATGGTTGAAGGGTATGTGATAAAATAGAATTAGCGCATAATACAGATGAAAGGAGTGGTTCAGTGAGCACTGTCAGAGTCAGGTTTGCACCAAGCCCTACGGGGTATCTCCACATCGGAGGAGCAAGGACAGCACTGTTTAACTGGCTCTTTGCCAGACATAACAATGGTGTTTTTATTCTCAGGATAGAAGATACTGACAGAAGCCGATCCACTGAAGAATACATAGATGCCATCATAGATGGCATGAAGTGGCTCGGCCTCGACTGGGATGAAGGCCCTTATCGCCAGACCGAGAGGATGGATATCTACCGTTCCTATGTCCAGAGGCTTCTTGATGAAGGCAAGGCATATTACTGCTATTGTACTCCTGAGGAGCTTGAGCAAAGACGTCAGGCTGCACTTAAAGAAGGCAAGGGAACCCTGAAATACGACGGAAGATGCCGTGACCTTAAGACCCCACCTCCTGACAGAAAACCTGTAGTCCGCTTTAAGATGCCCCAGATGGGCCAGACCGTAGTTGACGACCTTATCAGAGGAAAGGTTGTTTATGAGAACGAGCAACTTGATGACTTCATCATTCTCCGTTCCGATGGCACCCCCACGTATAACTTCGTAGTAGTAGTGGATGATGTGGAGATGGGAATCACTCATGTGATCAGGGGTGACGATCATCTGAACAATACGCCTAAGCAGATACATATCTATAAGGCTTTTAACTTTGAGGTTCCCCAGTTTGCCCACCTGCCCATGATTCTGGGTTCTGACAAGACACGGCTTAGCAAACGCCACGGCGCAACCAGTGTGCAGGCATACCGTGAGATGGGATATCTGCCCGAGGCCCTTGTCAACTATCTTGTCAGGCTTGGCTGGTCTTATGGTGATCAGGAGATATTTACCAAAGAGGAACTGATTGAGAAGTTCACCCTTGATAATGTGGGCAAGGCTGCGGCAGCCTTTAACCCTGACAAGCTCCTCTGGCTTAATGGGCAGTATCTGAAAAACACACCCACGGAAAGGCTTGTCGATCTGGTTCGGCCCTTTCTTGTTAAGGAAGGCATTATTTCTGAGGATGAGTCCCTTGATAGAGAGTGGCTTAAAAAGGCTGTTGATTCCCAGAAGGAACGCGCAAAGACCCTCGTAGAACTTGCCCAATCAATGAGATACTATATTGAAGAGGATGTCCAGTACGATGAAATGGCAAAGGAAAAGTTCCTGAACGAGAAAACACTTCCCTATCTGAAGGATATAAGAGACGGTATTGCCGCACTCGCTGACTTTACTGAGGAAGCTCTGGAGAGGCTCTTTAAAGAGGTAATGGAAAAGCATGAGACAAAACTGAAGCATATAGCCCAGCCCGTAAGGGTTGCCCTCACGGGAGGAACAAAGAGTCCCGGGATATTTGAAGTGATAGAAATAATAGGAAGGGCGAAGACCCTCAGAAGGCTTGACAGGGCAATTGGGATGATTAAGGGTGATGAGTGAAGGAGAAACAATGTCTGAAGAAAAATCACAGAGGCTAAACTTCATAGAAAAGATCATAGAGGAAGACCTGAAAACAGGTAAATACGGAGGCCGTGTCCATACCCGTTTCCCCCCTGAACCTAATGGATATCTTCATATTGGCCATGCAAAATCCATATGCCTCAACTTCGGCCTTGCAGAAAAATATGGCGGGCTCTGTAACCTCAGGTTTGACGATACAAACCCCATGAAGGAAGAGGCGGAGTATGTGGAGTCCATAATAGAGGATGTACGCTGGCTCGGTTTCGACTGGGAAGACCGTCTCTTCTATGCATCGGACTACTTCGAGCAACTCTATGAGTATGCTGTACAGCTAATAAAGAAGGGCAAGGCATATGTTGATGACCTGAGTCCGGAGGAGATCCGGAAGTATCGCGGAACCCTTACGGAGCCAGGCAAGGAGAGCCCCTATCGTAATCGCTCTGTGGAGGAAAATCTTGAACTCTTTGAACGCATGAGAAAGGGAGAGTTCCAGGAGGGAGAGAAGGTCCTACGGGCAAAGATTGATATGGCCTCAGGAAACCTGAATATGCGTGATCCTGTAATGTACAGGATCATAAAGGCACCTCACCACAGAACAGGAACAAAATGGTGCATTTATCCCACTTATGATTTTGCCCATCCCCTTTCTGACTCAATAGAGAGAATAACACACTCCATTTGCACCCTTGAATTTGAGGACCATCGCCCCCTGTATGACTGGTTTCTTGATGAATTAGGTGTTTACCATCCCCAGCAGATCGAGTTTGCACGGCTTAATCTTAGTTATACAGTACTCAGCAAAAGAAAACTGACAAGACTTGTTGATGAAGGTTATGTAAATGGCTGGGATGACCCAAGGATGCCAACAATAGCTGGCCTCAGACGCCGAGGCTACACACCTGAGGCAATCAGAACCTTCTGTGACCGTATTGGAGTGGCAAAGAGTAACAGCATTGTTGACATATCCCTTCTTGAGCACTGCGTAAGGGAAGACCTGAACAGGCGTGCACCCCGTGTAATGGCAGTGCTCCGTCCCATAAAGGTGGTAATCACCAACTATCCGGAAGGAAAGGTGGAAGAGCTTGAGGCTATTAACAATCCAGAAGATCCCTCAATGGGCACCAGAATGATTCCCTTCTCAAGAGAGATCTACATTGAAGAGGATGATTTCAGGGAGGATCCTCCTAAGAAATACTACCGCCTTGCACCGGGCCGTGAGGTAAGGCTCAAACATGCATATATCATTAAATGTGAACGCGTAATTAAGGACGAAAAGACAGGAAAGATCCTGGAGCTTCACTGTACTTATGACCCCGAATCAAAGAGCGGTTCCACCCAGACCAAAAGGGTCAAGGCAACGCTTCACTGGGTATCAGCACCACATGCACTGAAGGCAGAGGTGCGACTTTATGACCGACTGTTCTTAAAACCCAATCCCGACGACAAAAAGGAGTGTCCTGACTTTACGGATTGCATAAACCCCGACTCCCTCCAGATACTCACCGACTGTCGTGTTGAACCCTCCTTAAAGAACGCCTCTGTAGGAGATCGTTATCAGTTCCTCAGGCTCGGATACTTCTGTGTTGATCCAGACACAAAGGATGGTCATCTCGTCTTCAACCGCACAGTTTCTTTAAAGGATACATGGGCAAAGATTGAGAAGAAGCTGCAAAAATAAGAAACCGGAATCCAACGATAATGAACAATCGATAGAAGGGATGGTATGATGGAGTCTGAACGGATTGGAATTTTGCAAAAATTCACCGTGGATGGTGAATTGCAAAATTCCCTCGGAGGCGGACATGGACGTCCGCCAAGAATGATGTGAAGGACTCCATTATACCATCCCTTTAGATTCTTATCTCTGGATTTGTATATATAAGAGATAGAAAAATTTATCAGAAATAGGCTAAATTATATAGGTTTCAAACTCGGTAAGGATTGACAATCCAACCTGACAATGAGCTATATAGCTGTCATAGGTGGAGGAAGCTGGGGCACAGCCCTGAGCATACTCCTTGCAGAGAAAGGGTTTGATATCTCTCTATGGCTTCATGAAGAATCTCTTGCAGCCGAAGTAGAGTCCACAAGGGTTAACTCCCTTTATCTACCCGAGGCCACCCTGCCGGACAACATAAAGGTAACAGCCTCTCTTGAAGAGGCACTGTTCAGGGCTCGCTATGTCCTGTGCGTGGTTCCCACACAGTATGTAAGGGGTGTTTTCAAGGAGGCAGCAAGGTATCTGGAAAAGGATTCCATTATCATAAGCGCCTCCAAGGGCATAGAGAAGGGCACATTGAAGACCGTATCATCCATTCTTTCCGAGTTGACTGACCACAGGGTAGCTGTTCTTTCGGGTCCGAGCTTTGCAAAAGAGGTGATCAAAAGACTTCCAACAGCGGTTACTCTTGCAGTTAAAGACAGGTCCACCGGCCTTCTTCTGCAGGAGATATTCAACACCGATTATTTCCGTGTCTACACTCATCATGACATACTGGGAGTGGAACTCGGTGGAGCCCTGAAGAATGTAATTGCTATTGCATCAGGTGTGTCCGATGGCCTGGGGCTGGGACTTAATGCACGGGCAGCCCTGATAACCCGCGGACTGGCAGAGATAACACGCCTTGGTGTCAGAATGGGAGCGGAAGAGAAGACCTTTGCTGGCCTGAGCGGTATCGGAGATCTTGTACTTACCTGCACAGGGGCTCTCTCAAGAAACTATACAGTAGGAGTACAGCTTGGTCAGGGGAAAAGGCTTGATGAGATTCTTTCACATATGCATGCCGTGGCAGAAGGCGTGGAGACCTCTGTGTCCGCATACGAACTGTCGAAGAAGTATGACGTGGAAATGCCTATTGTGGAGCAGGTTTATCTGGTGCTTCACCACGGAAAATCACCTTACGATGCTGTAAAGGAACTGATGACAAGGGCTTTGAAGGAGGAGTTTTATTACGCCGACTAAGAGATACTACCTCTCCTCACAGGTAATCCTCAGACATCTCGAAGAACCCTCCCTTTACAATGTAAAGAATGATGAGTTGTATGAACTCAACACAGAGGCATTCGAGTTCTTTCTGAAATGTTATCAACAGGAAGGCTGTTTTACCGAGGACAAAGAGTTCATAGAATATTGTCTATCCGAGGGAATCCTCTTCGATTCTCCGCAAAAGCCCCTGCCTCATACAATCAGACAATCCCCCACCCCCTCTCTCAGGTATTTAGAGCTTTTAATAACAGACCGGTGCAATCTCCGCTGCCGTCACTGCTATATAGGAGAGACAGAACAGCAGGAACTCCCTCTTGAAAAGATAAAAAAGGTGCTCCAGGAGTTTGAGGCAATACAGGGTCTCAGGCTTCTCATATCTGGAGGCGAGCCGCTTCTGCATAGTGAGTTCGAGGGATTAAACGATTTCCTTAAAGACTACCCTCTACGGAAAATCCTTTTGACCAACGGCTTGCTCCTTACTGAAAAGAGGCTTTCCAACCTTAATGTCGAGGAGATTCAGATCAGCATCGATGGGCTCCAAAAAGGGCATGAGGCCCTGAGAGGCAGGGGAACCTTTCAGAAAACCGTAGATGCCCTTAAAAGGACGATTCAGCATGGGTATGATGTATCTGTCTCCACAATGGTGCATCCTGAAAATCTTGATGAATTCGATGAAATGGATGCACTCTTCAGAGAGCTTGGTGTGAAGGAGTGGACTGTGGATGTCCCCTGCTCTTACGGCAGGCTCAAGGAAAATCCTGAACTCTCACTCAGCCCCAAGCAGGCAGGACGATACTTACGGTACGGTTACGGTGGAGGATTCCACGGAGGCAGAGAAGGGTTCGGATGCGGAATCCATCTTGTCTCGGTTCTGGCCGATGGCACGGTAGCAAAGTGTGCCTTCTATGCTGAGACACCGGTAGGAAGCATTGATGACGGACTTCAGGAGTGCTGGGAAAGGATACAACCTGTAAAGCTGAGTGATTTAAGCTGTGACTGTAGATACCTGGAGATTTGCAGGGGTGGTTGTCGTTACAGGGCCGAACTTCTGGGAGACCCGAAAGGTAAGGACCTGTACAAATGCTTTGCCTTTGAGGATTAATAATTCTTTTTCAGTTCCTTAAGGACCTGCTTGCCAACATCCTTCAGTGTCTCAAATACCCCCTTCCCCACTGTTGCTACAGCCTCATACCAGGGAACATTGTCAGGATTCAGAATCCTGTTCATCTCTTCAACAGGCACTACATTTGGGAGGTCGCGTTTGTTGTACTGAATAGTGAAGGGAAGACGGTCCAGTTCAAAACCATATTCTGCAAGATTGATCTTCAGGTCTTCAAGACTCTCTATGTTGGCATCCATCCTCTCAATCTGGGAGTCAGCAACAAAAACAACCCCATCCACACCCTTCAGAATTAGCTTTCTGCTGGCAGCATAAAAGACCTGACCTGGAACCGTGTAGAGATGAAATCTCACTCTGAATCCTTTAATATCACCGAGGGCAAGAGGGAGAAAGTCAAAAAACAGGGTCCTCTCGGTCTCTGTTGCAAGAGAGATCAGCTTTCCTTTCTGCTCCGGAGCTGTCTTTTTATAAATAAACTGGAGATTTGTGGTCTTACCACAGAGACCGGGGCCATAGTATACGATCTTACAGTTTATCTCTCTTGTAGAATAGTTTATAAATGACACCTGAAAACCCTAACCAAAGAGTCTGTCAATATCCTCATCCGTTATCTCGGCAAATGGAGAGGTTGATGTTTTCTCTCTAACTTCTGTATCAGATTTTTTCTCAAGATCTTCAAATATTCTTTCAAGGGCCTGGGTGGACTTTTTGACTCTCAATCTCACCAGGCCCAATGATGTACGCTGGTCAAAAACAACAACAAGAATCACCTTGTTGGCAACAAGAGATATATGTATATTGTCTCTCTCACCCTCATGAAAGAGAATGGAGAATTCCTTTTGTCCCAGAAGTTTTGCAATTCCCCCTGTAGCAGCTATATTACCTGCTGTAAGAGAGGCAAGGGCCGTGGTGTCTATGTCGTGTGTATCACCAGCTGAGGAGATTAACTGACCGTTCTTATCAACCAGGAAGACCAGTTTCGCATTAGCCAGTTGATACAGCCGCTTCAGCTCCTCATCTATACGCCTGAACTCCTCTTCATACATTACAAGTTCTGACATAGGCGACCTCTCTTATTCCCTCCGTGGATTCAATACAATAAGCTTCACTTGCCATGAAATGTAAGTGAAGCAAGCTTTAAAAGCATCTTTTAAATGAATCTTTTAGCCCTCCTCACTGTATAAGGACTCTTCCCTCAGCAGGGCCTCCCATTCCGCATCCACAAGCTCCTGTATCTTCTCAAGGATATGCTCATTGCCGGGAGAAAAGAGGTGTTTAAACCGGCCCTGAGTCTTCAGGAACTCCACAATCGGTTTTTTCTCCTTGGGCTTATAGTTGATCTTGAGCCTGCCGTTTTCATACTCATACAAAGGCCAGTAGCATGTCTCAACAGCCAGCTTAGTGTCCTGAATAGTTGTGTTTGTCGGAGTACGCCATCCCCTGTTACAGGAGGCGAGAACATTGATGAATGCAGGTCCATCCACATCAAGGGCCTTGCGCACCTTTGTCATAAGATCGCGCCAGTGTGCCGGGGTGGTCTGGGCTACATAGGGAATTCCATGGGCAGCCATTATCTTTGTAAGATTCTTCCTTGGCTGCAGCTTGCCTGGTATTACGGAACCCGCCGGTGATGTGGTGGTGTTGGCTCCCAGAGGAGTGGCACTGGAACGCTGAATACCTGTGTTCATGTAGGCACCGTTGTCATAACAGATATACACAATATCATGTCCGCGCTCCATTGCACCTGAAAGGCTCTGGAAACCGATATCATATGTACCACCGTCACCGCCAAAGGCAATAAATTTTATCTTTCTGTCAATCTTGCCCTTTCTCTTCAGGGCCTTGTACATTGCCTCCACACCTGAGATTGTGGCAGCAGCATTCTCAAAAGCACTGTGTATCCAGGGAATCTTCCAGGCAGTATAAGGAAAGATAGAGGTTGAAACCTCAAGGCACCCTGTTGCATTGGCTGCCACCACAGGCACCTCTGCAGCAAGCAGAACCTGTCTTACGATAATCGGGGCTCCACAGCCTGAACATAGTCTGTGACCACCTGTTAAAAGATCCTCTTTTTTTGAAAGCTCCTTTAGCCTAAGTGGTGTCGACATCTTCTCACTCCTTTATGATTTTTATTTTCTGTTGTTACAAAACCGTTTACTACTCTCTTACTCCTATATACTCTTTCAAGACCTTGACCTTGCCTGTATCCATAATCTCTTTCAGCTCGTTTATCACTGCCTCGGCATGCTCTGGCATGAAGTCTCTTCCGCCTAGACCGTATATCTTGTTAACCATAAGTGGGTTGGAGCCGTTAGTCATCATGGCCGAGGCAATCTCCATAAACATGGGGCCAAAACCACCTAATGACTCAGCCCTGTCAAGCACACCGATAACCTTTACATTTGCCAGTGCCTGTGCAACCTCTTCATAAGGGAATGGCCTGAAGAGCCTCGGCTTTAAAAGCCCTACCTTAAGACCTTTGTCCCTGAAGACATCTATAACATCCTTGGCAGTACCTGCTGCCGAGTTGAGTATCACAATGGCTATATCCGCATCATCCAGCCTGTAGGACTCAAAAAGTCCATAAGACCTGCCGGAGATCTTTTCAAACTCCTTTGCAACCTCAAGCACCACATCCTTTACATGACTCATCGCCTCATGCTGTGCCCTCTTAAATTCGATGAAATAATCAGGCAGCACCAGAGGACCATAAGTTACCGGATTATCCACATCAAGAAGGGGATGTGTAGGCTTGAACTCCCCAATAAACTCCTTAACAGTCTCATCAGGCAGGAACTCCATGCTTTCAATAGAGTGACTGATTATGAATCCATCCATACAGACCATTGCCGGTAGCCTGACACTCTCATGCTCTGCAATTCTGATGGCCTGAATGAGATTGTCGTAAGCCTCCTGAGCATTCTCCGAGTAAAGCTGAATCCAGCCACAGTCCCTTGAGCCCATACCGTCGGAATGGTCACCGTGAATATTAATAGGTGCAGACAGGGCTCTGTTAACAAGGGTCATCACAACTGGAAGTCTCATGCCGGATGCAATATGAAGCATCTCCCACATCAGTGCAAGTCCCTGAGAGCTTGTGGCTGTCATAACCCTGCCACCGGCTGCAGAAGCACCAATGCAGGCGCTCATAGCACTATGTTCACTCTCAACTGTAACCAACTCCGTACCCACCTTACCGTCAGCAACAAAGGCAGCAAAGCGCTGCATCACCTCGGTTGAAGGAGTAATCGGATATGCGGCACAGACATCAGGATTTATCTGCCTCATGGCCTCTGCAATGGCCTGGTTTCCTGTTACGGCAAGTTTCTTACCCATGTTATTTGCCCTCCTCTACCATTACTATTGCCTTATTGCCCTTCTTGCCAGGACACTCGTTTGCACAGATTCCGCATCCCTTGCAGTGGTCATAATCGAACTCACCTCTTTTACCGTCCTTAACCGTAACTGCAGAGTCAGGACAGTATATCCAGCAGAAAAGACATTGTATGCAATTGTCTTCTATCCACTGAGGCCTGAATGCACGCCAGGAACCTGTATTGTAATTGTCTGCATTACCAGGCTCAGGTATTACGGCACCTATTTCAAGCTCTTTCCATCCCTTCAGTTTCATCCTTCATTTACCTCCTCATATCCTCGTCTTGTTGCTTCAAGGTTGGCATCTATGATCTTCTGAGAAAACTTCGAACCGAAACTGCCCTTAACATCCTCAAGAAGCGTATCCAGATCTACCAGACCAGTGGCCTTTGCAAGTGCCCCTAACATACATGAATTGGGAAGGGGCCTGCCAATTGTTTCCAACGCAATCTTGGTTGCATCGACAGTAAAAACCTTCTGGGTATCCTTCAGCTTCAGCTTCTTCCTTATCTCTTCAGGTGGCTTTGATGTGTTTACAACAAATACGGCATCATCTGCAGCACCCTCGGTAACGTCTATGCTGTCAAGGAGTGTGGCATCCACAACAGCTACTATGCTCGGGTTGGTAACAGGACAATGAATCCTCAAAGGATTGGTACTGATCCTGTTGTATGCTCTGAGGGGTGCTCCTGCCCTTTCTGGGCCATACTCGGGAAAGGCCTGGACATTTTTACCACTACTGAGGCATGCATCTGCAAGGACCTTTGCTGCAGTAACCGTACCCTGTCCACCTCGGCCGTGCCATCTAATCTCAACAGTATCGCTCATAGTGTCTCCTCCTTAATTGATTCGGTGAATAGGTGATTCGTTGATTAGATGATTAGTTCTGAAAAACTGCCAAAAGCCTCTTATCATAAGCTAATCAACTAATTAACGAATCATCAGACACGTTGCCCGGGCTCAGGGTATAGTGTTTCTATTTTATTAGATTAAAGTGAGATAATGCAAGAAAATCTTAAAGAAAGACATTGAGATAGGTTAAAATCATATCCATGGAGAGAGAAGAAAAAAAGGGGAAAGTTATCGTTCTGCTGGGGCCTACCTGTGTGGGGAAAACCGGGGTCTCCCTGTTCCTTGCCGAAGCTCTTGATACAGAGATAATCAGTGCGGACTCTATGCAGATTTATAAAGGGATGGATATTGGCACTGCCAAGCCCACACCTGAACAGCGGGCACACATCCGTCATCACATGATAGACATTGTTGAGCCTTCAGAGCGTTACAGTACAGGTAGATACATAGACGAGGTGGTTCCCATAATAGATAGACTCCTCTCTGAAGGCAAGATTCCCCTCATTGTAGGAGGAACAGGACTCTATATAAAAGCCATGACCCGGGGAATCTTCCAGGCCCCACAGGCAGACCCTGCCCTGAGGGCTTATCTGAAGGAACTGGAAGAGGCATCCCCTGGAATTCTATACCAGAAGCTTAAGGAGGTAGATCCGGAAAAGGCCGCTACTATTAAACCCAATGACCTGCGAAGGATCATCCGTTCTCTGGAGGTTTCCATAAAAACAGGCCGTCCCATGTCCAGCCTGGAGAAGGAGTACACACGCCCCCTTCCCTATGAATTTTTAAAAATCGGCCTTACCAGACAGAGGAAAGAGCTCTACCGAATGATCGAAGAAAGGGTGGAGCAGATGTTTGCAGAGGGACTTGTAAATGAGGTGAAGGAGTTACTTAAAAAGAATCCCTCTGAAACTCCGCTTCAGGCCATTGGATACAAGGAGGTAATAGGCTACCTCAGGGGTGAACAATCCCTTGAAGAGACCAAACAGCTCATCAAGAGGGCCACAAAACGGTATGCAAAGAGGCAGTTTACATGGTTCAAGAAGGAAGAGGGGATTAAGTGGGTGGATATCACAGGAATATATGCCTCTGAAGAGATTTTTAAGAAGCTTGTGAATGAGGTAAAACCTTTGCGTCTTCAGGCCTCAGTCAAGAGGCATAAGTCTTCCCACTCCTGACTCTTGACTCCTGACTTTTGACTCATGCCTCCGCTGCCAGGCGGTTAGTCCCTTCTAATTGCGGTCTCGATTCATAATATTCAGGAAGCAAAGAAATGAAATATTTTAAGGAGAAGGTTCAGCGTATATCAGCATCGATTTGGCTGTTACGGTAACAATACCATTAATTGGGAAGTAAAGCATCGGAAGGGGGCAGTTGTTGTGCTTTGCAGGACAAGGGCTTCCTTCTATCGTAAAAGTACCAGAGATGACAAAGCCCTGTCTGAGAAAATAAAGGCAATTGCCTTTGAATTGAACATCCTGCATGGGGATACAGAAAGATCACCGTAGAACTCAACAGAAAGGGCATCATGGTTAATCCCAAACAGGTATAAAGAATTTATAGGTCTTTCAATTGGAGGCCGAGGAATTTTAAAAGGAACAATAGGGGCAAGGAATTTCAGAGGGTAGTACTATCATGGAGCCTTTTGACAATGGCTTACTTATGGGGAATATCATGTTTTATCACTTCCTGTCTTTTTCTTAGTTTTTTCTCGAAATCTGTTACCTCCTTTGAATCATATTTTATTGTCTTCATCCAGCTAAGCATCTCAAAGGCCTTCTTGAAATTTTTCTTCTCCAGATACATATATCCTGCTTTTTTAAATGAAAGAAAAGCCTTGTCAGGATCTCTGTTTGCCTTATAAACAATGCCGTACATCTCATAAAGAAAAGGGTCATCTTTTCTTATCCGTTCCGCTTCCTTTAAGGCCTCGAGAGCACCTTCATAATCACCTGCCTGTAAGTTGGTATCAGCATAAACAAGCCTTTTATTGTACTCATCAAGTCCCGTCACATCGGGTACCATAGGTGGGGGTGTTCCTTTATAATTGCTATCTCTATTGATAGACTGTGCCGCTACTGATGTAGAAAAAACCAACGATAACAGGATTATTAGAAAAACTCCTGCAGGCTTTCTACTATTCACCCTTTGCCTCCTTCATAAATCTCTTTATCTGTTTCAGATAAAGAGAATTAGGATTGAGTCCTTTAAGAATGTCAAAAGCCCTGCTTACTGCCTGCATATCACCCTCTTCATATGAAAGTTTTGCTGAAAGATAGATATGCCTTTCTGCCGTATCATTACTCTCTCCTGTGTATATGCCACTGTAAAGAAGACCGAGTTGAAAGTGAGCAGAAGGATTTTTAGGATCTATCTTTATCGCTTCTTTGAATTCTCTGATAGCCATGTTTATATATAGCTGCTCATTCTTACTTTCCTCAGCCATAACCTTGCTCACCAGTTCTAAATCCTTATCTGTTAATCCCTCACCTTTTTTCAATTTTTCATATACCGGAGCCAATCTAATGTCTTTGTCCGAATCATCACCTATCATTGCCTTTTTATAATAAAGCATACCCAGCAGGGTATGCAGGGTGGACTTGATCTGATATGCCTTGTTTAGCTTTAATCCTTTACCTTTTATTATAGTGTTCGGACTTTTTTTGTAGAGTTCATTAACATACAAAAGTGCCTCCTTGGCCTTTTTTATACCACTGTCTACTTTGCCATTATGATAATCCATATAGATAGCAGTAAGATACTTGACAGGTTGTTTAGAAAAGTCATAGCCATTTGACTGCTCTTTGACCTGAGGCACTGTTTTTGAGAAAGAGAAAGAAGAAAGAGAAACACTTATCATAAAAGCTATATATATAAGTAACATCCCTCTGTTAACGATTTTCATGTTTATCAACCTTTATAATTTTCAGTGAAATCTACTTTAAGGGGTACGGATTTTACAGTCCGTACCCCTTTTGTATTAAGAGTTAGCTTTTATTAATTACTACTCTCCACCTTCCTTGCCATATCTCTCCTGGTAAAATTCAACTATCTTCCTCAGTTCAGACTTAGGCATACCCTTGAACCACTTGTGCTCCAGACGGTTGAAAATATCATCCTTCATCTTTTTCCACTCAGCCTTCTGTGAGGATGAACCCTTCTCTGCAACTATTTTGTCAGCCTCTGGCAGGAATTTGAAATAGAAGTTGAATGCAACTTCATAAAGTCCATGCCAGTGTGACCAGTCAGGAGCATTCATTGATGCACCATGACGTGCACGACGGCCCTCATGATGCCAGAGTTCAAAGAATTCCCACTCTATTTTCTCATTAAATGGAGTAGGATCAATAAATTTGTTCTTCTTGAGGAACTTCATCATCGAAAGAGCTGGTTTTGCAAATTTGTCATTATAAAGTTCTACAAAGAGATCAAACTGCTTAAAAAATCCATCAATCCAGGGTTTCTGGTGACACTCGGAGCAGACCTTTTTCATGTCAGCCCTCTTCTTTTCCCAGTCAGGCAGTCGCTTGGAAATAACAGGCCTCAAGGTCCAAGCTATCCTTGCACCTACGTCATGGGTCCTATCAAGCTGTCTTGTAGCGCCCATGTGGCAGGTAACACATGTAGGTGCGTAAATATAATCTTCACCAAGAACCCATTTAGATCTGTCCATGTTAAGTTTATCTTTAAAAGCAGCATAGGCAATACCATGCTTTGAAAGTTCGTAAATCTCAATTTGTGGATGGTCTGGACCCTGATGGCACTTACCACAGGTCTTGGGCTCTCTTGCCTGTTTTACACTGAAAAAGTGTCTTTGATGACATGCAATACAGTTACCTCTTGTACCATCAGGATTTACCCTTCCAATTCCTGTATTTGGCCATGGACCAACCACCAGCTTGCCATCTTTACCAACTTCTACCTTTGATCCATGACACTGACGGCAACCAAGATTAAAGTTTGCCTCACCAATAACTACCCTACCAAGAACATTATCAAGAGAACCAGTAAACTTATTTGCCATAGCATGGTGAGAATTGGTCATCTCTTTGACTTCTTTTGGATGGCATTTTCCGCAATCCTTTGGAGATACAATTACAGCCACTGTAAAACCGTAATGGCTCATTGCATCCTTATCAGACTTGTTTGCCTGATGGCATTCGTAACATCCAAC